>JBCBTQ010000015.1:0-48444 GCA_039818605.1 Cyanobacteria bacterium J06639_14
ATCATGTTCATTAATGGCTTTGGTTTTGCCAGATTTGGCCTGTTCTTTAGCCTGGTGATAGAAGTAGCTAATCAACATCGTTCCCTGGTGTTCAGGAATGAAGGCCCTTACAGCTTTGGGTAAGCGACAGCGACGGGCCATCACTAAGCCTTCACTTACATGTTTCTGAATGATGTCGGCACTGACCCACGGATCGTTAATCTTGTCATGTTTATTCGGTCCCCCCATCTGATTTTCAATAAAACCTAAGGGATCGTGCATCTTACCAATATCGTGGTACAAGGTTCCTGCCCTCACCAGCTCAACGTTACACCGCAAAGCTCTCGCTGCAGCTTCGGCGAGTGAGGCCACAAATAATGTGTGTTGGAAGGTGCCAGGGGCTTCCGAAGCCAAGCGCTTTAACATGGGCCGGTTAGGACTCGATAGTTCAGCCAAGCGAATCGGCGTTACCAAGTCGAAAAGATGCTCTAAGTAAGGACTCAATCCTAAGGCCACGACGCTCGAAACAACACCATAGATACCTTGAAGAATAGCCCCCGTGAGTGGCAAATACCAGTTGGTTAGGGAGACTGGGTTGATGAGCCAAGTCAGGGCTAGATAGGCTGCGCCTTGAATCAAACCAATGACACCACCGAGTAAGGCGAGTTCTTCGCGGGAGCGTAAACGTGGGGCGATAATGCTACAAACAAGCGCACCCGCTGCGCTGGCGATCAAGGGAATCGTGCTGATGCGAGTTCCGATGGGGAAAATCAGGGCTAATAACGCTACTAATGTTGACCCCAGAGTAGCCCCATAGAAGCTACTCACAAGTAACCCCACAGCCGGCAAGCTGTAGACAGCCAATCCGACTACATTCAAGCCCGCGACCCCCAGCAACATAAAGACAATCAGGCCATGATCTTGCCTTCTGAGCGCAGGTCGCACAGTTCTTTCGGCAATGAGGAAGATCCCGACTCCCCCGGCGACCAAGACACCAAACCCCATGAGATTGGGGACATTGACGCGACGCCGACTTAAGCGAAAGTGATCAAGCAAAACGAACGTCGACTGCTTAATTTTTTGGCCTTGTCGGACGATGACTTCTCCTTCTCGCGCGATTACTTTGACTTCGGGAACTCCCTCAGCTGCCGCTTCAGCTTTCACCCGCGTTCTTTCGGGATCCTTCATGAGGTTAGGTTCGAGTACATCCAGTAATAGTGCCTGAGCAAATGGTTCTGTGTTTGACGGTACTACTCCTCGCAGTTGGGCTTCGACCGCAATGCCTAACAAATCAAGTGGAACACCTTCGGCAATGCCCTGCAGCAGCATGTAACGGGAAATGCGGCGCAGTTCACGTTGGACTGCAATCCACTCAGAATCAGAAAAGCGAAAGAGAATCGCATCATTGGGTAACCCTCGTTCGGCTGAGGATAAACGCGCGAGGTCATCGAGTGCCTGTTGGTAATTAAGTCGGGAAAATTCAACTTGTGTTTGCAGAGCCTTAAAGTCGGCAGCAGACCATTGCTGTTGGTAACGGACAATATCCTGAGCAACCTGCTTTTGCTGAAGATTCATGGTCCGAAAATCGAGGCGGTTGGTCAGGACTTGTTCTAAATTTTCCTGAGCGGTTTCATCGCCACGGGTCTCAGCAACCACTGCCTTAACGACTGTCCAAACAGCTGTCCACTCTAAGGCCGGAGCCTCCCGGATGTAGTGTTGAGTTGTTAGCGAGAGGCGGTTGGTTTCGATGAAGGGGAAAACACCCGCTTGGTTACGCAGGATGTCTACCTGCTGGAATAGGTTCTCGAGAGAGTTGGCAATCTGAGCATTTTTTTCAGGATCGGGGACGAGGACAGGAAGTGCGCCAGTCCTGGCTGCTGCTCGTTTCGCCTCGGTGGTTTCGCGATCAATGACGACAGCATCTTCTAGGGCGAAGAGTGTTTTAGGAGCAATGGTTCCAACTTGTAATTCTGGCTGCCGATGAAAGCGTTGGCCCATGGCAGCGGTTAGCGTGACCACAGATAATGTAAGGGCCAGCGTTGGTTGTAGACGTCCGGGGCGTGTTTTTTCAGCGCGGTACCGTTTAGTTCTAGGAGGCAAGGGCACCTGGGGCGTTGCTGAGGGCGATCGCAACCAGGATAACCATCGACGTGATGATTGTTGCGAGTTGAAATTTTGTTTAAAGGCATCAGAATGCAGGGGACGGTCAGGCTTGAAGCGACTTTCCTGAGAGTCTGGTGGCTGTTGCAAAGCATCCATATGCCTAATCCACTGCCAAATCATCTTCATGGCTATGCTGTATAAATTGTGACTTGGCGCGCATGCAAGTGATTGATCTCATTTGCCCCTGGGCGATCGCAGATGTTCTGATGGATGTCTAGCTATTGTGCCAGAGCCTCTTGAAATATTTGCACCGTGTAGCTATGAGTCAGAATAGTCAGAACCTCTGTATAGATATTATAGTCACCTGGACTAGAGAACTGTCGGTTAGAGAATGGCCTGAATAGCAGGGTATATCGTCCTTTGACCCTGATTCAAGGCCGACGAATATTGACCCAACCATAAGCTTTCCAGCATCTTTCCCCATTCATGTAGGCTATCAACACTGTCAATTTGCCAGCGACGCTGTAACCAGTGCTGCAGGGTTGGGGTTGGTGTCAGCAGTGCCTGGTACCAACGTGTGGGTAGACCTTGCGGCCCCACCCAGCAGGTACTCAAAAAACCAGTCAAAATAGGTAGTCCAGCCATCTGTGAGGCGGCCTGAAGTCCCTGCCCTACGGCTAAAGAAAAGTCGCCATTGGCTGCGAACACATACTCATAAGCCAACGTAATGATTGGCGATGCCGAACCCTGAGCTATGGGCATTCTCGGAGTCTTTGCGAACCTAGCACCAGAGGTCGCCACTCGATGAGTGTCCAACAAAGCCATGGCTGTGCTGTAGAACATGGCTACCAACGGCTGTTTGACTGTTGCTCGCTGGAGTAGTTCCATCAGCGATGCTGGTTCTAAATGGGCTATTCCCTGAAGAAATAGGGGGATTGTTGCCAGAATTGCAGTTACCTCATCGCATGAATCCCATTGCTTGTCAGCGTTTTGCTCGAACTGGTATTTGATATCGGTCTCATAGTTGCGCCACTCATTTACCTGATGACTCAGGCTCTGAGTTACGTGTTGGCACCAGTGGGGATCCTTGATGGCCATAGGCAATGGTGCAGGTATTGCAGCACTGGTTGCCGGTTGCCCCCTGACTGATGGAGTTTCCCCATGCCAACATTGGTGACTGAGGGCGTCGGCAATTAAGATGCCAAGCAAGATTGCCCGGAACCGATCGGGCTGCAAAGAAAACATAGAAATCTGTATCGGGTTTTAGACTCCAAGGTACTCTATAGGGGATATTTCAGGCACCCCTTGAAGATCGAGAGAGTTTTCAGTGTGAGGGTTTGTCTGCTGAGTGTTTCCAAAGGAGAAATTTTGTATTAGCCTATCAGCTCATCCCTCAGAATTTGGCGAGTTCTCTTCCCTCAGTTGAGGATGCAAAACATAGGAAAGCCTTGTTTTTTGGAACCCATGCTTACCTCTTTTCTG
Source organism: Cyanobacteria bacterium J06639_14 (assembly GCA_039818605.1). GTDB lineage: Bacteria > Cyanobacteriota > Cyanobacteriia > Phormidesmidales > Phormidesmidaceae > SIO1E4. The sequence goes on from JBCBTQ010000015.1 coordinate 3,565, forward strand.
CCCCAGAATTGCTTGCTAGTCATGATGCCCCTTACTTCACGCTTCGTCTTTCAATCGTCAAACTGGTTAAAACGCTTCCTGGTGCTGGGCCTAACGGTGGCGGCATTGCCGCTAGCTACGCTGATAGTATCTGACCTGCCACGAGCCATCGCGGCTGATTCCGAGGTTGCGCAAGTCACCAACACACGACCGACTTTAAGGTTAGGGAGTACCGGGAACCTGGTGGAGGAAATACAGGCATTACTCACGCTGTTGGGCTATTACAAAAGTCCTGTGGATGGTAACTATCAAGACACCACCGAAACTGCGGTCAGGTTATTCCAAGAGGATGTTGGTCTGACGAGTGATGGGATTGTGGGGCCTGCTACTTGGGATAAGCTCTTGCCGCCCCCCTCAACTGACCTAACGCCTCCTGAAGTTGTAGCCGATACCACAGCTACTGAGAATGATGACCAGGCGGATCCAAAGGATGACCCGGTTGATTTGCCAACCCTCAGATCAGGGATGCATGGGCCTGCGGTTGCGAGTGTTCAAGAAACCTTGACAACGTTGGGCTTGTATAACGGTGCTCTCGATGGTGTGTTTGGTCCTGGTACAGAAGCTGCCGTTAAGGCATTCCAGCGGAGTGTTGATTTAGTTGACGATGGGATTGTGGGTCCTGCTACTTGGGGGGCTCTGCTACGGCAGCGGTCTTGAAACGATTAGGTCTTGGTTAACTGAGTTGTGTCATGAGCGTTACCAGTCAGGGCTGGCCGTGACTTACAGTATCTGTGCTGACAGCCTCGTCAATGGCTTTTCGCCATTACTTCTAATAATCCACGCGGTCAAAGGGCTTTGAATGACCCTCCATTTAGTGCATTTGGTCTGCTGTGTGGAATTTAAAGTGCAAACCCTCAGAATGTTGGCCTTTCAGGCATTCTGAGGATTTGTATCGTTCTGGTGTAATTTACTAGTAAGTAAGTTGGCCTGCACAACTTAACTGTGGGTAAAATGTCACCCGCTTCAGTGCAGTTAGCGATTCACCGGCATGTCATTAACAATGTAAGATTCTTGCAAATAAGTCAGATCTGCCAGGCTGTAGGAAGCAGGAATATTCTGAGAAACTACAGCAGAAGTCTGGTCCATATAGACCATATAGTGATTCATCAAAAAATAAACTTCCATCATGGCTGCCGCTGAGGAAGCTACCAAAAAGCCAGCTAACATTAAAGAAAACTCCTGGCTTTTAACCGCCTGTTCCATTAAGCGCAAGGCCCAGAAAACCAGCGCTATAACGACTACTACAATCAAAAGCAGCATAAATCCAGAAAGTGCCTGTACTGTTTTATTAAACCTTCCTATTAAGCATTGTAACAGGAATTTAATAAAGTCGTCAGATTTCAGCCTCCTGGCGAACCGTAATCTGATGACTCAGTAAATAAGCTTTAATCTCGGCTACGGTGAGTTGACCGTAATGCAGTAGAGACGCGAGTAAAGCAGCTTCAGCATGGCCTTCTGTCAGGGCTTCATAGATATGGTGACAAGTTCCGGCACCCCCTGAAGCAATGACAGGTACCTGAACACGGTTGGCGATCGCACGTGTTAGCTCTAGATCGTAACCAGCTTGAGTGCCATCGGCATCCATACTGGTAATCAGTAATTCACCCGCGCCGCGCTGAACGACTTCTGCCGCCCACGCTAGGGCATCAATTCCTGTATTTTGGCGGCCGCCGCGAACATAAACGTCCCAGCCAGGATTATCCGGATTTAACCGTCGTCGGGCATCAATAGCCACCACAATACATTGCCGTCCAAAGCGATCGCTGGCTCGGTTAATAAAATCGGGGTCTTTGACAGCTGCCGAGTTGATGCTGACTTTATCAGCCCCGGCCCTTAACAGTTGTTTAATCTTTTCTAAGGATTGGATGCCGCCGCCGACTGTGAGGGGGATAAAGACCTGATCAGCGGTGCGATACACCACATCAATCATGATGTCGCGATCTTCATGGGTTGCTGTGATATCCAAAAAGACGAGTTCATCAGCTCCTGCTTGGTTATAGGCCTGGGCTAGCTCAACTGGATCGCCAGCATCCCGCAGATCCACAAAATTCACGCCTTTGACAACCCGACCGGCTTTAACATCCAAACAGGGCAAAATCCGCTTAGCCAACATGGCTTGTTACCTTTCCTCGCACCGCCAAGGGAGCCGATGAATTTTCGCTCTCTCACCATAGACCAGGATGGCGCACGACGCTGATAAACTGTGGATTGGTTTGCGTTTAAATACCGCAACAGGGAAATTAAGAATTTAGGTGAGTAGGTTTTAGGAATGGCCCTAGAAATTGGACAGAAGGTGAAGGTTTATCGTTTGCGTGATCGCGTGTCTCAAGACGTGGTCAGTCACTTAGGAAAAACAGGGGTTGTGCGTCAATTTAAGATGGTGGATGGTAGTGGCATTGGCGTTGTCGTTGAATTTGACGACAGTTTTTCTACTTGGTTTTTTGAAGACGAACTCACCCTCCAGCAATAGTTAAGGGAACGATTGTGTCGCAAATTTTGACCTTTCTCGGGCAATCTCGTCGTGCCTGTGCGATCGCATCCGTTGCGATCGCACGCGATTTGGCTCAGCAGGGTAGTAAGGTTTTGTGGATAACTCAGGATAGCGGTCCCTTACCCTCACTTTTATGGGGCGTCTCTCTGGCTGCAGAGGTTCAGTCTGTGACGGCTAATCTGTGGACGCTACAGTTGCAAGCAAGCACTTTACTGGAGCAGAGTTGGGATATCGTCAAAAAGATGGAAGCCCAATACCTCAGGGATCCTCTCTTAAAGCAGGTTTTCGGCGAAGAGTTGGTCATTCTGCCAGGTATGGAAGACGCGCTGACCCTCAATGCTTTGCGAGAGTTGTACGAGTCTGGGACTTACGACTACCTCATTTTTGACGGCCAGTCGGGACCCGCCACGTTACGTATGTGGGGGCTGCCAGAGAATTTAGACTGGTACATCCGCCGTTTTCAAAAGGTGGTTCAGGCATCGGCATTAGGTCGTGCTCTAGCGCCCTTTATTCAGCCTGTTGCCGGGGCGATTCTGAATATTAGTGGTAGCGAAGACGCGTTCAATCAACCGGTGAATGAGGCCAGGTCAGTATTAGCGCGAGGACGATCAGCGGTACAGTCCCCGCATCAAGTCTTGGGATTGCTTGTGACGACCTGTGAACTTGCCGATATTGCCATGGTGCGTCATCTTTGGGGGTGTTCGCAGCAGATAGGGCTCACGGTCGGTGGTCTGGTGGCTTTTGCTCAAGCGGCTGACTTAGCGGATACTTTTGCCCCCTTGTCTGTTCATGCGATGCCAGACTTAGTGGGTGACAATTGGGATTCCTTGGTGGCAGCAACTCCCGCCATTGCTACGGTGCGCCAAAATGCTCCGGCACCCGTTGTCATTGATGAAGCGGCTAAACAGGTACGGCTCTTTCTACCTGGATTTACGAAAGCCGATATTACCTTAACCCAGTACGGTCCTGAGGTTACGGTTACGGCAGGCGATCACCGGCGTAATCTACTGTTGCCGACTGCTCTCAGCAATCGCTCCGTACAGGGAGCCAAATTTCAGGAAGATGCTTTGATTCTGTCATTCTGAGGCGAGGGTATTTTCGTGAGGAAGGGCAACGCTGGGAAAATTCCAATGCTCAATGATGAAAGCGCTTAAGCTATTAAGACACCGATATACCACCGGGATGCTATGGCTGATAACGATTCGCAGGCAGTAAATGTAACTCAACCAGAGCAAGGTAGCCAGGCTCGTCAGCTCTTGGGGATGAAAGGAGCCAAATCAGGTGAAACCTCGATTTGGAAGATCCATCTTCAATTAATGAAGCCGATTACCTGGATCCCGCTAATTTGGGGCGTTGTTTGTGGTGCAGTTTCTTCTGGGGAATACACTTGGACCCTCGAAAATGTTTTAGTGGTAGCCGCTTGTATGTTGCTTTCAGGACCTTTATTGGCTGGCTATACCCAAACGCTCAATGACTTTTACGATCGCGAAATTGATGCGATCAACGAACCTTACCGTCCGATTCCTTCCGGGGCGATTCCACTGCCGCGGGTCATGGCGCAAATTCTCGTCCTCTTATTGGCTGGCCTAGCTGTCGCCTACACCTTGGATCAGTGGGCTGGTCATACTTTTCCGGTGGTGACAGCCATCGCTTTAGGGGGCTCTTTTTTGTCTTATATTTACTCTGCCCCGCCCTTAAAGCTGAAGCAGAATGGCTGGCTGGGGAACTATGCCCTGGGCGCTAGCTACATTGCTTTGCCTTGGTGGGCAGGACATGCTTTATTCGGTCACCTGACCTGGACAATCGTTCTTCTAACATTGTTTTACAGTTTGTCAGGGTTGGGGATTGCTATCGTGAATGACTTTAAGAGTGTCGAGGGCGATCGCCAATTGGGACTCAAGTCTTTGCCCGTAATGTTTGGCATCACCACAGCGGCTTGGATTTGTGTCCTGATGATTGATGTGTTCCAAGGGGGGATTGCTGCGTATCTACTCGCAATCCATCAAAATCTATATGCGGTGCTGTTGATTTTGCTCATTATTCCGCAAATCACCTTTCAAGATATGTATTTTCTGCGATCGCCCCTCGAAAATGATGTCAAATACCAGGCCAGTGCCCAGCCTTTTTTGGTCCTGGGCATGCTGGTGACAGCCCTCGCCTTGGGCCATGCTGCGATAGTTTAATAAGGGTTAATGGCCAGTACTGGCAATGGATTGAACGAAGTCTGACTAAGCAAGAATGTTCATGATGAACGTATCCCCTGTAAGGGGGTTGGCACCATAAGCAGAAATCGGTGGAGGAGACAGAATTAGCTGTGACTAACGCTTTTATGAGAGTAATCAAAGGCTGGTTCACAAACCCTAACGATACTGGTTTGTCTGCGTCGATTCCCCCGCAGTATCTGGCTAGTTCATCAGCGGCGGCTTCAGGTTCATCGTCACCGCGTTCGCGACGGCGGCAAGCTCGTCGTTCTGACCCCAAGCCACCCTATCGCCGTCCGCTCTACTTTCGTCCGTTATTTTGGCTGATATTGCTTACCGGGGCTTTAGGGGCGGGTGGTCTTAGCCGGGGCTATCGTATATGGCGTGCCACAGAAGCCGAGTTGCCGCCCGTCTCGACGCTGCTAACTTATGAGCGAGGCGGCACGATTACGATTCAGGCTGATGACGGTACTGTGTTACAGAAAATTGGCCCGGCAACGCGTCAGAAAGTGGCCAAAGGCGATATGCCTGACTTTTTGATTGACGCGTTTGTCGCGTCTGAAGATCAGCGGTTTTATGAGCATAGCGGTGTCGATTTTCAGTCGATCGCTCGCGCAACGTTAGCGAATGTCCGTCAGCGCGACGTGGTTGAAGGGGCGAGTACGATTACCCAACAGTTAGCGCGGATTGCTTTTTTAGACCAAGAACGTAGTTTTCAGCGCAAGGCGAGAGAGGCCCTATTGGCGCTGAAGATTAGTGAAACCTATGAAAAGGCAGTTGTCCTGGAGCGCTATCTCAATCTTGTGTATCTGGGAGCCGGGGCCTACGGCGTAGCGGATGCGGCTTGGATCTATTTTGGTAAATCGGTGAGTGACCTCACGCTGTCGGAGGCCGCCCTGATTGCCGGTATGGCCCCGGCTCCCAGTGTCTACTCACCCTTAGTGGATCCTGATGCAGCCCGGACTCAGCGTAATACGGTGATTCGTCGTATGTTGGAGACGGGTAACATTACCCAAGCTGAAGCCCGAACCGCGATCGCGGCTGAGATTGCTACAACGCCAAAGCAACCTAAGTTTCTCTACAGCGAGTTTCCCTATTTCACGATTTACATCCAAAAGCAGTTGGGGCAACTTTTACCCCCTGAAGTGATTGAAGCAGGCGGTTTAGTGGTCGAGACAACGCTCGATATTGACTGGCAGCGGAAAGCTCAGGCAACGATTATAGAGACGGTTGAGACGACTGGCCAGCGCCAGCGATTTAGTCAAGCGTCGCTCGTTGCGATTGACCCGCGTAGTGGTGAGATTAAGGCCATTGTGGGCGGAACTGACTTTAATGAGAGTCAGTTCAATCGGGCTACTCAGGCGCATCGCCAGCCGGGTTCTACCTTCAAGACATTTGTGTATACGACCGCGATCGCCGCTGGCTTTTCTCCCTACAAGTCTTACGCCGACGCCCAGTACATCGTTGATGGTTATGAACCGAAAAACTACGGCGATGGTTACAGTGGTAACGTCGAAATACGCCGAGCTTTAGCCTCTTCGATCAATATCGTTGCGGTTAAGGTCCTGGTTGATGTTGGCTTTGAGCCAGTCATTGCCATGGCCAAGCGGATGGGCATCGATTCAGAACTCAAGCCGACCTACTCCCTAGCTTTAGGGGCCTCTGAGGTGACCTTGTTAGAGTTGACCAGTGCTTATGGCACATTAGCGACCCAAGGAGAACATATCAAGGCTCATGGTATCCGGCGGATTGTAGATAGTTCTGGAAATGTTGTCTACGAAGCTGATGTGACACCTACCAAAGCCGTTGATGAAACGACTGCGGCAATTGTCACTTGGATGTTAAGAGGGGTTGTTGAAGGCGGCACAGGCAGTCGAGCGAATATTGGACGTCCGGTTGCGGGTAAAACTGGAACCTCCGAGAAAGATCGCGACCTTTGGTTTGTTGGGTATATGCCTCAACTTGTGGTTGGCGTCTGGTTAGGCAATGATGACAACAGTCGAACTTGGGGTGTCAGCAGTTCTGCTGCTTATACCTGGCGGAAGTTTGTTGAACAGCTATTAGATGAAATTCCCGAGGAAGACTTTCCGCCTCTACCGACGCTAGCAGGACGCAAAGGCAGCATTGAAGCGGAACCGGTTAAGCCTGGCAAAGTGGTCGCTGCTAAGGTTGGTCGCAACAGTGATGAATCCCCGCAGGAGTCTCGTTCGGAATCGGAACCCAGTACTGCGAGTGAACCGGCTCGTGAGACCGAACGCGATGCACCGCCGCCATCGTCGGGGTCAGCCGGTGCGTTGGCTCCCGCACCGTCCCCTCAACAAGCTCCCTCACCGCCAAGACGTGATCCTGTGCCTGATCCCGTGCCTGCTGCGCCTGAACCAGTCCCTGTGAGTGATCCAGCGCCTGCAGCGCCGGAGCCTGCACCCGTAGCTGAGCCTGCAGCACCGGAACCGGCACCTGTTGCGGATCCGCCGCCTGCGCCAGAACCCGCACCGCCGCCTGCTGCCGCCCCGGCCCCGGCCCCAGCCCCCGCTCCGGCTCCAGAGCCTGCACCTGCTGCTGAGGCTGAGGAATAATCGGACACAGAAGGTGACAACATTTCTTTATAATCAGCAATAGTTATCAGGAGAAGATGATGTACATCTTTGCTGCAGCCGCTTCTGGCTTACCTTTGTCGTTCACTCTAGTCTATGTTGTTGGGTTTATAGCAGCGGTTGGAATTGGCTCTTTAGCTTGGTACAACTCTAAGCGTCCTGCTGGCTGGGAAGATAAGGAAAAACCTGATTTTGTTCCTGGTTTGGGCAAGGATGACGAAGCCGCCAATTAACTCATTTTTTTAACCCATTCATGGAGTGGGTGAGTCTATGGTGAAACCTCAGCCTGTTGCGACGGGATGAGGCTTCGCTATACGACTTTGCGCTGGATGATGGGCGATCGCATAAGCAACGTGGCCCAGGCATCGGAGCGCAGCGTTACCAAGAGTTCTTGAGGCGAAGATACGGTATTTTTCCCTTGGCTAGCCCGATGCAAGTCTTCAAAGACTGCTTTAGCCATTGCTAAAGGATCAGGAATACTGGCTAGCTGATCGCTCGATTGTCGAAACTCGGGTGTGCGAATTGCTTTCCAGGTTTCATAAAAAGGCTGGGTGCAGGCGATCGCGAATAGCTCAGTGGCTTGTAGCCGCTGCCATGGCAGGCCATTATCGGTTTGCATCGGCACCTTCAGGCGGCTACCTGGTTTTAACTGACTGGTATGGGCAATAACTTCGGCGATTTTTTCAGTGCTTGAGGCCGGTTCCACAAACGGGCAATAAACAAAGAGGCGGCTTTTTTCGAGGACGCTGATGAGGAGATAATACAGAGGCTGTTGGCCCAAATTCAGCAACTGAATTTGAAATTTCGGCTGGTTGGCGTCACTAATAGGTTGACTCAGCTGTACTGTTTTAGTTTTCGCGAACTGGCGCGATCGTAATGTCTCCTCGATTAACACAAGTTGACCCGGTGACTCCATTGTCTCTAAGCTAAACCGGACAGGCAACTGCGATGACATCGAATTGGTTGTCAGGTGCAGCATTTTGACGGCTAACAACTCGTGTAGTAGAGGTGTCAAGCGTCCTACTGCTGTTTTAACTGCCTCACCTTCCTCCGGTGCTGTACCGGGTAACAGCGTGTGATTAGGGGAAAACAAGCCATATCCTAGCGGGATACCTGCCGTCCCCGACTGGGATGCCGCATAGTTTTCTGGTTGATCAGCGTCTGTTTGATTGATGTCGATTGCGGGAGACTCTCCACTCGGCTGATCGACAGCAGCTAACGGTCCAAATAAGCAATCTGCTTGTTGTTCACCAGGAGCTGTTGTCGTAATTTCCGATAACCCTGCTAAAGCACTGGTGGCATCGACCCGTTCTATACGTTCTAAGGTGGGATCTAAGGCTACACACAGATCAATATCGCGCGGTAGGCGACGCTCAATCTCGACGAGAGGGGTGCCTTCTGATAAAGATTCGGCTCCCAACAATTCTGCTTTGGCGGTTAGTCCCCGGAGACCTTTGACAATTAGCGTTCCTTGCGGGACGGCTGCTAGCCCTGGTAAAGCCGGTAACGGTTGCAGGCGTAATCCTAGGGCGCAGTAAGGGAGTAAGGACGCCGACAATCCCCCGAGCCAGAGAAAAGCATTCCGATTAGCAGCATCAATGGTTTTCACAAAACCATCGGCTGCGGGTTTAGGAATCCCGCCTGTGTTAAGCAGATCACTTTTGTCTTTAGAGGCTAATTCTCCACGCAGTTCCGGGGATACGACTGCTCCCGACCACGTTTCCATCTTGTATGCAGCTCGTTGGAAGATCCAACTTTGTCGTTGTGAGGGAAAGCTATTCCAAATTTGCTGCGTTAATGCGTAGGTAAACACGCCCGCACTAAAACCATGCCAATTGCCTTCGAGGGCTGGCATCCCTGGCTTACTTGCCCGGAGTAACAATCCGGGCCACGATCGCGAAAGATCGTCAGCAGGCGTTTGCGGTACCGGCAAGGATATGCCCGGCGCAGCTTGCCACGTGCCGGTGGGGATAGTCAGGCGCGATCGCACCCGAAAATTACCTTGTAAAGGAGACGTGCGAGGGGCTGCACCGCTGGCGTCTAAGATTGTGACTACGCGCACCCCCTGCAGACTGCCTAAGATCTGAGCCAGAGTCTCTTCGAAAAGATCGTGGATGGTATCACCTTCGTCGCGAGGTAGGGTGCCATCAGCAGGTACCAGTGTCGGTAAGTGCTCGGAAGCAGAACGACCCGTTAAATGAACCTGGCTACCCAGTCCACTGAAGTGGAAAATAATCGTATCACCTGGCTGTGCCTGATCGGCTAAATGGCCTTGAATGGCCTCTACAATGCCTCGCCCTGTTGCCTGTTTATTGACCAACGTGACGATATCCGTCGGTAAAACGCCAAAGCGATGAATGAGTAACTCTCGCTGTAGTTCGACATCCATCAAAGCTCCCTGCAAGAAAGCCCCCTTCTCAGAGGGGGCTTTCTGCTGCCAAATAGCAGCAGGATATTGATTAATCCCCACAAGCAATGCGAGACGACGAGAAGAGCGGGCTAGTGCCTGCTGATAAGTGTTGCCGAGTCCGGCTAACGTTGCATCCGCTATGCCTAAGGCAGCAAGCGCTAGGCCTAGCCGCTGCAAAAACTCTCGTCGTCCCAGCGTCACAGTAGGGTTATCCCATTCCTAAACTTCTTGAGCGACTTTCATGGCTCGGGCCAGTTCTGCTGCGACCTCGGGGCGAGAGAACTGAGGAGGCGGCAATTCACCTCGACGGAGCATTTCGCGCACTTTGGTTCCCGATAGGTGAACCCGATCCTCTGGAGCACTAGGGCTGGTCTTGGTCGTTGCCATGGTTTCCGTTCGTTTGCAATAGAACGCATGCTCAAACTTCAACGGTGTGATGCCAAGTTCCCCAGGCTGGAACTCATCAAAGATGTACTGAGCGTCATAGGTGCCATAGTAGTCACCGACGCCAGCATGGTCACGTCCCACAATGAAGTGAGTGCAGCCATAGTTTTTACGGATGAGCGCATGAAAAATCGCTTCTCTGGGACCAGCGTATCGCATTGCCGAGGGATTAATTGCTAAGATCACACGATTTTGTGGAAAATAATGCTCAAGCATAATTTCATAGCATCGCATGCGGACATCAGCAGGGATGTCGTCTTTTTTAGTTGCTCCAACTAGTGGATGCAGGAAGAGGCCATCGACAATTTCCAGAGCACACTTTTGAATGTACTCATGGGCCCGGTGAATGGGGTTACGAGTCTGGAAACCAACAACCGTGTTCCAGCCCTTTTCTTCAAACAAAGCCCGGGAAGCCAAGGGGTCAACTTGGTAATTGGGGAATAAGGGATGGGGATCGCGCTCTAGCAGCCAGACAGGACCGGCTAAATTAACAGGGCCTTGCTCATAAACAACTTTTACGCCCGGATGCTTTTCTTCGTCCGTGCGATAGACATTAATGGCTTCTTTCTTTTTGTCATACGTGTATTTTTGAGTTAACTCCAGGACACCGACAAAACGACCCGTTGGGTCATCAAGGCGTATCAAGGAACCCTCTTGCAAGGGAGCAGCAATTGCTTCCTCGACGGAAAGCGTTACCGGAATTGCCCAAGCCACTCCATTAGCAAGTCGCATATCGGTGACAACAGTGTTATAATCAGCTTCTTCCATGAAGCCTGTCAGAGGGCTGAACCCTCCGATTGCAATCATCACCAAATCCGAAAAAGCACGCTCATCAAGCGTGACGCGGGGTAAAGTGTCTGCCTTGCTGAGAAAGGTCTCTTTATTCTCAGGTGTCGCTAGTCGATTGATTAGAGTGCCACCATGAGCTGCATTGAGTCCATGTTCTGTAGTCAAGATACCGTCCTCTTCGTAAATTGCAGATTATCTTTTCTACTATTCCCAAGATCACTGCTATATCAGCACTTTTACTTAGGAAATTACCGATCTAAAGCAATCACTGATTTCAGACCCTGTTATTGTGGGTGCTTGTTTGGGCTAAAGCAACTTCGACTCGCCGTTCGACTGGTAGAGGTTCAATGATGCCTCCTCCCAGCACTTTGTCTCCGTCGTACCAAACAGCTGCTTGTCCAGGAGTAACCCCAAATTGAGGTTCATCAAAGACAATTTGGATGCGCTCATCAATAGGACCTGAGGTCTCATCAGAGGCAATCGGCATAACGGTTGCGGGTACAGCAGGAGACCGATAACGGATCTGAACAGTTACTTTTAGCGGCTCCGTAGGAGAAGCCACTGACACCCAGTTTACGCGGTGAACGGTACATTCGGGATAATTGACGCTGGCGCGATCGCCGACAATTACCTGATTGCGACCGACATCAATTGCGACCACGTACAGTGGGTGTGCTGCAGCAATGCCCAACCCCTTACGCTGACCAATCGTGTAATGATGAATCCCCTCATGGCGACCGAGGACGCGACCATGCGTGTCCACAATATCGCCGGGTTTGGCAGCTAAATATTTATCTAAAAAAGACTGCATGGAACCATGGTGTTCAATCAAGCAGAGGTCTTGACTTTCTGGTTTGGCTGCCGTGTGTAGTCCCAATTCAGTCGCAATGCGCCGAGTTTCCACCTTCGTTTGCTCACCTAGGGGGAATCGACTAGACGCTAGCATTGCCTGGGTCAAATCATACAGAAAATAAGACTGGTCTTTGCTGCGATCCACGGCTCTATGCAGTTCATAGCGTTGTGTCGCTTCGTTGTAGCGAATCCGAGCATAGTGCCCGGTTGCGATCGCCTCGGCTCCCAATTCTTCCTGAGCGTATTGGATCATCGGACCAAATTTGACCGCGCGATTGCACTGGGAACAAGGCAGCGGGGTCACGCCAGCGCTGTACCCTGTTACCAAATAGTCAACGATGTAATTCTGGAAAGTGTCCCGACTATCAACTAGATGGTGGGGAATACCCAACTCTTCACAGAGCCGCACTGCATCCACCATGCCCTCCGAACAACATTGCCCTTTTCCCTTCATCAGCCATAGAGTCAGGCCAATGACTTCATGGCCCTGATGGTGCAATGTTGCGGCTGCTACCGAACTATCTACTCCGCCTGACAGGCCGACAACAATTTTGCTCATCACTCGCAAAAAATCTGGAATTTTTTTAGGAAAGTTTCTATCCTAGGCTAGCATTCGCCTCGACTGTTTGTAGCGATGGAGAGGCGAGCCTGTAGATTCCCTTAAACTGCCCTCTTCAATCAGCTTTAGGGCTGACAAGATCGATGCAATTGAGTTTCCTGTTGATTTCTAGTCTGAACTTTTTCCCTCAAGCCTTGAAAGCGGTTTGGGACCCTCGACAACAATCATCTCAGGCTTTTTGGGTGAGTGGTTTGGTTGCGATAACGGCGATCGCCGCGAGCACTGCAGCACCCGCGATCGCGAATGAATCGGGTCTCCAAGTGGCTCAGACCTTGACAACGCCACTGCCACCGATTCCCTATGCCAGCACCGGGAGTGCTGTGGCGAGTGAGCAATATGTCGTCTTTATTAATGGCAATAGTGATTTGCTATTGGAGCAAGTCCGTCAAATCGAACCCGGTGCCTTTGTGAACGATATCGAGGGTAATTCCGTCATTCAAGTTGGACGGTTCAACTCCCTAAGCAACGCGCAACAACAGGTTGATGAATTGGCCATTTTGGGAGTGGGTGCCCAGGTCCAATCGGCTGCTTTCACGAGCGCCCCGATAGCGGTTAATCCCCCTGCCGATTACAACTCGTCGATTCCTGTGAATGCAACAGCTAGCATTGCGGGTGATTTACCTCCTCTCCCTGTGTCAGCAACTTCCTCTGCAGTTGAATTTGGCCAAGAATCTCCCTTCCAAACTGTGCCACTCCAAACTGTGGCACCACCGCCAGCATCAGCATCGCCCATAAACGTTTCGCCCCCAGCGTCAAACGCCGTTCCGATTGCTCAGCAGGCTAATACTTCTGGTCATTACATCGTGGTTCCTGCTGACACTGCTGACTTGCCCGATTTAGCTACCCAAATCGTAGGCTTAGGAGCCCCTCCCAGCCTCGTGCAAATGCGTAATGCCCCTCGAGGTCCCCACGTTGCGGTTGGTCCTTATAGTGATTACGGTATTGCCAAAGAGTGGAGCAATTATTTAAGAGATGCTGGTTTGTTAAATGCACGGGTGCATTTTGAGTAGAGATTTTGCATTGGGCACTATTGGGTGTGCGTTCATGGCCGATCGTTTGGGGTGTGATCTATAGCCCTGAGAGCTTTACGATCGATAATCCACCATCAACGATTCACGAGCCCTCAAATACCCATTACCAACCCTCCATTTAGTAATCTGTTGCGCCTAGAGAGTGCAGCATCAGCCTTTCAGACTCTGAGAGCCCTGTACAGTGGCCGATTTGCATCCCTTCATAGGGGCGATCAACGCGAAGTTGGACCTGTTGTTCACCAGAGTTCAGTTGCCAAAGATTAATTTCACCCTCTTGGCTGGCACTGATCAGCCATTGCCCGTCAGGGCTCGTACTAACGTGCCAGATGGTTTCCTGATGAGAGGGCAGACTGACTCGTTGGGTATCGGTATCCAATTCCCAAATTTCTAAGGTTTGGGTGTCGCTGACGATCACGAGGGGGCAGTTATCGGCATCTTGAACGATGCAGTGAATGAGACGATCACCTTGCTGCCATAGGCGAGTACAGGTTTGTGTGGTCAGGTCCCAACAGCGTACGGTGCCGTCGTAACTGCCACTGTACAAAGTCTTACCATCGGCAGCGCAACAGAGTGTGTGAACCCGGCGGCGATGTTCCGTCAGATTGGCGATCTGATTCCCTTCCTGGTCTTTGCCTTGTACGGTGCGATCACGACTACCGCTAAACAAACGACCATCGGCAGCAAAGACCAAGGCTGTAATTTTATCGGCATGACTTTGAGGCTGCTGCCAACAAAAGCGATCTTCAACCATATGCCAGACAGCTATCGTACCCGTGGTATCGCCGACTGCTAACGCTGTTTCGTCAGCATTCAAGGCTAATGCCGTAATGCTGCCGGATAAATAAATAGAGAGCGTATGCCATTGTTTTTCTTGACACCGCCAAATATGGACGGTCCCGGCTTCAGTGCCGATGACCCAATAGCCTCCGTGGGGACTGACAGCGATGGCACTGATGCGCGTCCCGCCAGGAACTTGCAACCGTTCGTGGAGTGTCCAGCGATCGTTAGACGCTGTTGGTTGCCAACAGCGGAGCGTTTGGTCATCATGACTGCTAAGTAATTGTAGTGGGTGAGCCGCAAGGACTAAATCAATGGCCGGGTGGCTATCGCTACGCCAACTCTGCAGACACTGACCAGATTTCACTTGCCAGCGTTGCACGGTGTAATCACATCCTGTGATGAGTTCCTTATTGTCAGGACTAAAAACCATGGACGCGATAGGTGCAGGCAAATCGGCAAACTCATATAAGCGCGATCGCGTTGACACATCCCATACTGCAAGAGTATTCCTGACGTCACTGACAGCCAGATAGCGGCCATTGGCACTGAGGACTAAGGCCATTACCATATCCCCAACTTCAGTCATGACTCGCAGGGGCCTTGCTGAAGCAATATCCCAAATAACAACTTGGCCGTCATCACGCCCTACCACGACGGCCTGCAGTCCTGAATCTGTGAGGGTGGGAAGGTAAGCTACGGTGCCCAACCAGTTGGTTAATCGGCCCTGAAAGCGATGCTTCGATTCTCCCGTTTCAAGATTCCATTCCATGGCAGCACAATCTTGTCCACAGGTAATTAACCAGCGACTTTCTGGGCTGACCGCAAGCGCCGTAATGGCACCCTCATGGGCTTGGATGCGGTGAATTTGTTCGCCGGATGCTAGTCGCCATACGTGTAAATAGCCAGCTTCATCGCCCCCCACCAAGAATTGTTTATTAGGACTAAAAACCAGGGATCGCAGCGGTGAACCTGCTGTTGCGACAAAGGATTCTGGGACGTATTCAGACTGTAGGTCCCATAGACGAACGCGCCCATCTTGACGACCTTCAGCTAGGGTCCTACCATCCTCACTGAAGGCAACCGCCTCAATGGCTTCAGTGATATTCAGCATGGCTCGCTGCAAGCGACCATCCCGGAGGTTCCATAGCAGCAGGCGTCCATCTTGGTCGCCCACAGCAGTCAGTAGTTGATCGGGACTGAGGGCAATGACCGGGGACTGTCCTAAAGGTCGAGCTAACACTGTTTGCGATAAATCGCTACCGGTAAATGTTACGCCTTGGAAATAGTCAGCTTGTAAGTCGGCTCCTTGTAACACCAAACGTTGGCAGTTGAGAGAGACCAGTGATATGTGCCATTGCTGGGCTAGATTGATCAGATTACCCGCGCTGTAACCTTTGGGAGCATTATCGAGTGAGCGCTGACGGCTGATTTGCAGAGCCCGTTGCAAAAATGCCTGCCGATCTGAATTATGGGGCAGCTTCTGAGCCATTAAGTTCGCTATCGTCTCTAAAATCGTGCGTTTTTGCCACTGACGGACGATTTCGGGAGCATCAGCCTGTAGCAGTGGATAACGGTGTAGGATGTCCATCCACCGAGGTTCACCGCGAGATTGAAACACTTCTAGGAGATGATCACAAACATAGGGAGCCACCAAGTCAGCCAGCATAAGTTCCCAGTGCGGTTCATTCTCTTGCACTACAGAGCGACAGATGCCGCGTTCGCAGAGAGACTCAATAGCGGCTAAGGGCATTGAAATGCCCAAAAACTGACTCAATTGCTTCAGTGAGAGGGGACGCTGGCTAATCGTTAACCATGTGAGGATGCTCCATTCAGTTTCCGAAAGAGGTGCCAGCCAGACTTCTAGATACGAGTAAGCGAGTTGATTCTCTTGTTGTCTTTGCAGATAGGGGTAGGCTAATTGACTTTCCTGTTGGAGGGCCGTCAGACAGGCAGCCAGATTATTTCCAAAGGGGGCGAGCCGCGGCACAATACTTTGCATGAGAGAGAGGACTCCCCCATAGCGATTGTGTAAATGTTGCCAATCGTCATCCATGGCCGACAGATCGGTAGGCCAGAAAGTCAGTTCTGATAACTCAGTTGGGTTAAGACCGTTGACTTGATGGAGGCGGCAACTCGACCCCGCAACATGGGCTGAAGAGCGAGGCAAGGCTCGCCCCACCCAAAAGATGCAGCTTTGATGGTCATAGGTTGCCAGGGTTTCTAGAACCTGAGCATAGTCTTCGAAGGAAGTTTCATAAGTACCGGCGAAGGCCCCTGGGCGACAAAATACCTCGGTACCATCTAACACAATCAAGGTGTTTTGCTGGGCCAGAACTTTTACCAGTAACTCGAGACAGTCTGATAAAGAAGGTTCAGGGGGAATTAAACTCTGTAAGCTTTCGAGGAGATCGAGGGTGAGATCTAGCGGTGTTGGTTGATCGTCCAAATCGCGGTAAATCACACGTTGAAAATTGGCCTGGACAGAGTGCGTTAGTTTAACAGCAAGCCAGGTTTTACCGACACCTGGCTTGCCAAAAAGGCATAGCAAACGCCCGCGATCGTGGAGGATCCAGTTTGTGAGTTCTGCGAGTTCATCGTGACGCCCCCGAAAATCAGTAACGTCAATCGGTGGAGCGCCTCCATCAAGAACTATTGTGGGGAAATCTATTGTTTCTGTAGGCAGCGGCGATGACTCCGTCATCAATTGAGGCGATTGCTGTTTAGACCATCGCTCAATTGCTGTGCGGAAGTTTGTTTTCTTTACCTGCATGCCTAGGGCATCAGACAAAAGAGTCCACAATGCAGGCCCGACATCACGACTTAAATACCCTTCGGTATAGCCTGCCTCCAAAGCAATCTTTTGATATGTCTGCCGGTTCCAGGATCCCTCTAGTACGACCCGTTCAATATCCCGTAGTCCCTCTACACGGATAGACCGTACAGCTAAATCAGCAGCCTGGAAAGCCTCCTCAAAACCCATTTATCTAGATGAGTAAACCAAATACCCCGACAATCTCCTGAGTTTACCGTGTCTGCTCTGAATTTTCCTGAGTTTTTATGAGCTTTGACGGCTTTTCTCTAGAAAAGGTATGTTTGTCTAAGCTTGAAGAGCATGCATCTAAAAGATTGGCTATAAGACATGAAGGAATAGTGAACATCATTAAAAGCTATCGAGCTAATTGAATCATTACTTTGGTATGTCCTTCCCCTGTTAATGTGTCGTACGTGCAAATACCACTGCTTACGACTGCAGATTGATTCTAGCGCTTGAGCAAGTTAACTTGGGGTGGTTGCTAGTTTGCTTAAAGATGCTTGCCAGTTTGGCCTGTGGAGATTTTTGTCACTCTGGAAACTTTTTTTCCTTGTCGGGAACTTCATGGACTTTATGCAGTCTTCATACAAGGCAACCCGATTGAACCGGCAATTGTTCGAATGTGTCAAAGGTTGCTTGCATTTACCATTCCATCCGAAGGGTGACATGACCAAATTCAAGGGTGATTATCTGCCTTGAGCGAGTTTATTTGCAGGTAGATGTGGTCATGGTTCAACCTGAATTTATGAAGATGCCCCGAGCAATGCCTTCTGATTGTTAGAAGATGTTGAGTCTTGTCTCAGGGCCGGTTCCTACTCATTGAATATGGTCGATTCAGATACTCCCAAGAGTTTTCACGAGGGAATAAGCATTCCAAGCTTTATAAGTTCTCGTGAAATAAATTTACTTCACAAGTGCATGTGTACTGAGTGTATGCACTCAAGTTTGTAAACGGGCGAAAAAGTCCTCAAACCGATCGACTTAAAGATTGCCCCTACTTAATTTATGTCGCTTATTGCCCAACCAGAGTGGACAGCGTTTTGTCGTGCTGTCCATACGTTTTGACGCGTAATAACCGAGCAAGTCACTTGGAGGTGTGCTTTGTTTTCTGATCAGACTAATGTTTCTGACCCGAATACTTCTGGTCAAGAGTCTAGTCCTCTTCATCTCGATACTTCGAATAACGCTTCACCCTTAGAGAACCTATCTGCTGGGGAGAATCCAACCGCGCTTAGTACTGTAGAGGAGCAATACCTCGCTGAAGCGCTGAGCCAGCACCAGGTCGATGGGAATACGTCCTTAGTCGGGAGTAAGAACAATGACTGGCTAGAAGGTGGCGATGCTGCCGAACTGATCGCCGGAGGTCGGGGAAATGACCTCATCTATGGATTGGCAGGTGATGATGTCCTGCGGGGCGATCGCAACAGCCGCTCGCCAGGAGGGCGCAAGGGCGGTAATGACCTTATTTTTGGCGGTGACGGCGACGATAGGATTGGTGGTAAAGCCGGTGACGATTTCCTCCTGGGTGAGGACGGTGACGACCAAATCTGGGGCGATGCCGGTAACGATTACATCCGTGGTGGACTTGGCAATGACCAACTCGTCGGTGACAACTTCTCCGGGCATCGTGGCCAAGATACGTTTGTCCTAGCCAATGGCGAAGGTACCGACACTGTCTTGGACTTCCGTGTGGGTGAAGATACTATCGGTCTGGCTGACGGGCTGAATTTTAGTAATCTCAATATTGCTCAGGGCAGCGGTAGCAGAGCCGATGACACTCTCATCAGTAACCTGAAAACAGGTGAACTGCTAGCTGTGCTCAAAGATGTCGACAGCAGTACTCTCGACAGCGACAGCTTCACCACCGAGCTTCCCGATATTTCCGGTGACCCTGACGGTGCTCCCACTGAGCCGCCTACCGATCCAGTCGATGAGGAGCCTACTGATCCAGTCGATGAGGAGCCTACTGATCCGGTCGATGAGGAGCCTACCGATCCGGTCGATGAGGAGCCTACCGATCCGGTCGATGAGGAGCCTACTGATCCAGTCGATGAGGAGCCTACTGATCCAGTCGATGAGGAGCCTACCGATCCGGTCGATGAGGAGCCTACTGATCCAGTCGATGAGGAACCTACCGATCCAGTCGATGAGGAACCTACCGATCCGGTCGATGAGGAGCCTACCGATCCAGTCGATGAGGAACCTACCGATCCGGTCGATGAGGAGCCTACCGATCCAGTCGATGAGGAACCTACCGATCCGGTCGATGAGGAGCCTACCGATCCAGTCGATGAGGAACCTACCGATCCAGTCGATGAGGAACCTACCGATCCGGTCGATGAGGAGCCTACCGATCCAGTCGATGAGGAACCTACCGATCCGGTCGATGAGGAGCCTACCGATCCAGTCGATGAGGAGCCTACCGATCCAGTCGATGAGGAACCTACCGATCCAGTCGATGAGGAACCTACTGATCCAGTCGATGAGGAACCTACCGATCCGGTCGATGAGGAGCCTACCGATCCAGTCGATGAGGAACCTACCGATCCAGTCGATGAGGAGCCTACCGATCCAGTCGATGAGGAGCCTACCGATCCAGTCGATGAGGAGCCTACCGATCCAGTCGATGAGGAACCTACCGATCCAGTCGATGAGGAACCTACCGATCCGGTCGATGAGGAGCCTACTGATCCGGTCGATGAGGAGCCTACTGATCCGGTCGATGAGGAGCCTATGCCGGAACCGGAACCGGAACCACCTACCGATCCCGTCAACGAAGAACCACCCCAACCAGATGGTGAACCCAATACTGGTGAAGTTGATGCTGTCTTCGAGAATCAGGCGTCAACGTTTGGACCTAATGCCACCCAGGCTGAGCTAGAAGCTCGGGGTGTTGAAAGCATTACTATCGGTACACAGACCATTTACTTTGGACTACAGCAGGTCTCAAGCAATAACCAAAACCCAATTATTAAGAGCTTCGACAGCAGTAATCCTGCCAACAACTGGGTGCGTACAGATTACGAGCAAACTGGAGCCGATAGCCGAGCCACTGGCCTGTATTGGGATGGTGATGACTTGTACGCTGCCTTTACCATTGATGGCGCACAACCCGGCAATGATTTCCGACGGTTTAGCTCTGATGCTGAGACACAGTGGTTGAGAAGTCCCGGACGAGCTAGTGGTGCTAAAAGCTTTGCTGTTGTGGGCAAAATCGATCCCAAAACGGGAGCTTTGCAGGACGCTGCTTATCTGACGACAGAATTGACTAACGGTAACAGCAACTCGATAAGCATCACGGATTTATCTACCAACAGTCAAGGTAACTTGGTGGTTACGGCTAATGCTGCTTTCCATCCTCGTGACCGTAATGGCAATCCAGTTTTCGACCTGCCACAAGATGTTAGGGAAAACTATGAGGTCGTGTTGACTCCTGATTTGGACCAAGTGGTTAGGACCTCAGTGGATAACCTGTAGGGCTGACTGAGACGATCGCATGACCTGATTTGCATCAACTGCGATCGCTGCAATTGGATTCCTTAAAAATATCCCCTCATGTATCTGCATGGGGGGATATTTTTAAGGGATAGGTCGTTTTGTGATGAAAAAAATCGATGGTTAACCAGCAAACAGCTTTTGCATCGTCTCCACTCACGCTCCCCGCAATGGGATGTGGTACGTGGGCTTGGGGGAATCGTCTTCTGTGGGGATACACTCAGGATATGGATCCACAGTTACAGGCTGTTTTTGACTGTTGTGTGAACCATGGCATCACATTATTTGATACCGGAGATTCCTACGGTACTGGGCGGCTCAATGGTCGTAGTGAAAGCCTGCTCGGAAAATTTGCAGCAGCTTATCGCGGATCTAACCAAGCTCAAATTTGTCTAGCGACTAAGCTCGCTGCCTATCCCTGGCGACTTAGCCGTGGATCCATGATAAGAGCCTGTCATGCCTCAGCGCAGCGATTGGGACGTCCTGTGGATTTAGTACAGCTTCACTGGTCTACAGCCAACTATGCTCCCTGGCAGGAAGGAGCCTTGCTCGATGGTCTAGCTGATTTATATGCGCAAAAGTTAGTTAAAGGAGTGGGACTGTCTAATTTTGGCCCCAAGCGTTTGGGCAAGATTTATCCTCGGTTTCGCGATCGCGGCATCCCCATCACTACTCTGCAAGTACAGTATTCGCTACTATCCACCTATCCGGTCACGGAACTCGGCATCCAATCAATTTGTGAGGAGCTGGGAATTCGTTTGATTGCCTACAGTCCTCTAGCACTAGGCATTTTGACGGGCAAATATACCGATCGCAACACCTTCCCCAAAGGGCTGCGGGGCTTGTTGTTTCGGCAATTATTGCCAGGTGCCCAGCCCGTGCTGCAAACCTTGCAGGCGATCGCCCAGACCCGTCAAAAAACGATGGCCCAAGTAGCCCTGAACTGGTGCATGTGCAAAGGTTTTATTCCCATTCCTGGTGCCAAAACCCTAGCGCAAGCTCAAGCTAACATCGGTGCGATCGGCTGGCGACTTGACGCTGGCGAAGTCGCTGAACTAGACACTGCCGCAACCCGTTGTGATAAGCAGATGGTGCAGAACATTTTTCAAACGAAGTAAGGGAGTCGAATGCCAGTGCCCCGACTTCGAGACAGATCGAGGAATCCATCAGAGTGATAACCAGGTTTCAGGGCACCTAGCCACAATGCATAAGAATGCCTCCAACTGGACATTTCAATAATTCGATAGCTACATTCCCCTCTTATCCATCCACTCTCCCACCCTTCGACTCTTCCACCCCTCTTACCCATCCACTCTCCCACCCATCCACTCTCCCACCCATCCACTCTCCCACCCCTCTTACCCTTCGACTCTTCCACCCTCCCGCCCCAAACCACGCTATACTCCGTGCGTGTCTGGAAGAAGCAGTGGGGAAAAGTTCATGGCAGGGAAGCTGGCGGTGGTTGTGCTGGCAGCCGGAAAAGGTACGCGGATGAAGTCATCGTTACCCAAGGTGCTACACCCTTTGGGAGGGCGATCGCTCGTAGAGTGTGTGCTGGATAGCTTGATTGAAGTTGAGCCGGTTCATCGACTGGTCGTTGTAGGCTATGCCGCAGAGCAGGTGCAGGATGCTTTGCAGCATATTGCTGGGCTGACCTTTGTAGAGCAGCGGGAACAGTTGGGAACGGGCCACGCAGTCCAGCAAGTCATTCCTTACTTACAGGATTTTGACGGGGACCTTCTTGTTTTGAATGGTGATGTACCATTGTTGCGGGCTTCAACGATACGACACATGCTGGACGTCCATCAGGCTAAGCAAAATGCCGCAACGTTACTAACGGCCCAGTTCATGGATCCAACTGGATATGGGCGGGTTTTTTGCAATGACGACAACGTCATTACGGAAATTATTGAGCATCGGGACTGCACGGAGGCCCAGCGCCAAAATCGTCGCATTAATGCTGGGGTGTATTGCTTTAAATGGTCAGCCTTAGGCACAATTTTGCCGCATCTTCAAGCTGATAACGATCAGCAAGAGTACTACCTCACGGATGTGGTCAAGGATTTGTCGCCTGCAATGGCGGTCGATGTGGATGATCCACAAGAGATTCAAGGAATTAATAACCGCAAGCAACTGGCTCAGGCATACAGCATTTTGCAAGACCGCATTAAAGATGATTGGATGGCTGCAGGGGTGACGTTGATTGACCCGGACAGTACAACTATTGACATCACTGTGGAGTTGGAGCCGGATGTGATCATCGAGCCTCAAACCCACCTACGAGGCAAAACCGTGATTGGTAGCGGTAGTCGTATTGGACCCGGTAGCCTCATTGAAAATACCGCTATCGGTCACAACGCCACAGTGGTTTTTTCTACAGTGTCTGATAGTCAGGTAGGCGACAACTCCCGTGTCGGACCCTATGCTCACTTACGGGGTCAGGCCGTCATTGGGGACAACTGTCGTGTGGGTAATTTTGTGGAGGTGAAAAAATCGACGTTGGGCGATCGCGTCAATGTGGCTCACCTTTCTTATTTGGGCGATGCCACTTTGGGAAATCAGGTCAATGTGGGTGCAGGCACGATTACAGCCAACTACGATGGCTTTGAGAAACATCCAACGGTCATTGGCGATCGCACCAAAACGGGTTCTAATAGTGTTTTCGTGGCTCCGGTCACGATCGGGACAGATGTCACGGTAGGCGCTGGCTCAGTGGTCACCAAGGATGTTGAAGATGATTGCCTGGTGGTGGCCCGGGCGAAGCAAACGGCAATTCCTGGATGGCGTCCTCAGCGCTATGCCACCCCTGATGATGAGGGAACCCAAAGCTAACCCATGCTGCAAGCAGTATTCTTTGACCTAGATGGCACCCTGGCCAACACCGACCCTATTCACCTGGATATTTGGCGGCAACTGTTGGCTCCCCATGGCTATGAAGTCGATGAAGCCTTCTTTAAACAACACATCAGCGGTCGTCTTAACGAACATCTAATCCAGGAACTGCTGCCACAGTTGTCAGCGGCGCAGGGGCATGAGTTGGCCGTGTACAAGGAAGCGCAGTTTCGCGAGTTGGCGGCTTCGCAACTAGGACGGATGCCTGGGTTCACCGAGCTGTTTGATTGGCTAACGACTCAGGGATTGAAGACGGCTGTAGTGACCAATGCGCCTCGGACCAATGCTGAGTTTATGCTCCAAGTTCTTAACCTGGAGACAGCATTTGACCTGGTTATCGTTGCGGGAGAACTGGCACGCAGTAAACCGGATCCACTGCCCTACCAAACTGCACTCGATCATTTTGGTGTCTTGCCTCATGCTGCTGTCGTCTTCGAGGATTCTAAAACAGGTATTCAAGCGTCTACCGCTGCTGCCATTCCTACGATTGGGGTTGCCTCTACCCACGAGCCCGAGGTCCTGCACAGCTATGGAGTGAGTCTAGTTATTCAGGACTTTACGGATGCACGTTTGCAGAAGTTTGGGTTGCTGCTCTAAAGCGTCTCAGGTTGTGCCAGTACCTTGGATGCTTGAACTATCCAAGGTGCTGGACGTGTCTATGTTTGCCCTTGCGATCGCCGTCTTCGACAGCGTTCAGAGCAATATTTCACCTCGTCCCAACAGTCCGCCCACTTTTTACGCCATGTAAATGGACGCTGGCAGACTGGGCAGACTTTGGTCGGAAGGTCAGACTTTGAGCGTTGGCGTGCCATAAAGCTGAGTCAGGAGTTTCATTTACCTTATCTTTGGGAAGACTAGTCTGCAGAAAAGTGAGTGAGATCACAAAATAGTCCGGATCAGCCAATCGCAAAGCGTATATGTAGCAGTACACCTTTCAAGCAAAAGGCCGGGTAGAAGTTAACCCTTCAACTCAACCAATGCTCAAGGAGCACACGCGAGTCTACAGAATAGTTCAATCGTGTCTCAAAAGCTTTTGGGGCACACTTGGAAAAGGTTCAGTGAAATGCCGAGCCTGCACCCCGGACGCGGGATAATCCCTTGAAAGTACTCATGAGAGTGCAAGTGGCCGAATCTCCTGCATAAATTAATGCCCCCTGATGTGAATACATCAGGGGGCGTTTAATATAAGGCGTTCTGTATAGCGTATGAGATGTTCTGTATAGCGTTAAAAGCGTAGTCGTCTTCGCTTGACACTTCTAAGGTGCCTCATGCGAGTCATGGAGCGAAACCCCTAAGGCACAAGTTTATCGAAGCTGGATTAAATTGCCCTTACCTTAAAGTTTGAGCTAAGTAAGCCCTCAGTCTCCGGAGTCTTGATCAGCTCTGTGTGTGGCTAAGCTGATTTCAAGATTTCCGCGCTTTTTGCTGATATTGCCCGACAAATGGCCCTTCAGAAGTAGCGATTAAGGAGCTTGCCCGACTATGTGACGAGGATTGTTTACAATCAGCTACAGAACAGTCTGGTCTTTCTCTTCACTATGCAACCTACACTCTCTGCGCCTGTTAGTCGTCGTCCTTTATCAAGTTGGTTCGCTGATTTAGTTTTGGCGGCTTTGGTAAGTGGTCCTGTAGCGGCTCCTTTTTTAGAGGCCTCTGGTCTATTTGGCTTAACCCAAATCAGTCAGATAATTTACTTTATGGGAGTGCATGTCTGTCCCCAGCCAGAACTGGGGTTACCCCTTGCTGCAACCCACATTATGGCTGTTTGTATGCGTTGCTATGGCACAGCATTGGGACTAGTTGTGATGCGAATTTGGTATAGCCGCGATCGCGGTCGTGCTCCCTTCTGGCTCGAACGATATGGTCTATTTGGGTTTGGGCTGACCTTTGCGCTTTGTATGGCCTACCCAGTTGAGTTGGCCCTGCAGGGATTTGATTGGTGGCCAGTAAGTAATGTTCGGATGACCCTGTTTGGCTGGATGGCAGGATTGGGACTAGGCGCGTACATTATGCCGTTGTTTCATCGCCCGGTCAGAAGCGGCCTATAAGCTTGTTCGGCGTGGATTACGATAAATCTTCTGGAAAATTAGGGAAGTTGTTAAGCAAAGTGGATCACTTTTGTGAGACTCTCAATTGAGTATTCTCTAGTTTATGAGGTTATTGATTGAGGATCCTCTAGCATATTCGTTGGAAATTAGCGATTAGAAAGTGAGACGGCTTAAGAAGCCTGTCTTAATAAGATAAAAAGTTGGCAGACACAACTACGCTTGGGAGCGCCCCTAATTCGTGAAGCTATTTGTATATCACACCCCTGAAGAAGTGCCATCTGGAGCTATGCCTGAGTGCGCGATCGCGATCGATGTGCTACGCGCAACTTCCACTATGGCAGCAGCGTTTAATGTTGGAGCCGCGGCTATTCATGTATTCAGTGATTTAGAACTACTTCGCAAAGCGAGTGAGGATTATCCTGCTGACAAAAGGATCCTTGCAGGTGAACGAGGGGGGGCTCGGGTCGATGGCTTTGACCTTGGTAATTCTCCGTTAGATCATACGATTGAGCGCTCGCATGGACGTCATCTCTTTATGAGTACCACCAATGGGACGCGATGCCTGCAGCGGATTCAAGATGCACCTATGGTAATTACTGCAGCACTGACTACCCGCCAAGCTGTAGTTGAGTTCTTGATCAAACATCAACCTGAGCAGGTTTGGCTTGTAGGTTCTGGCTGGGAAGGAACCTATTCTTTAGAAGATACTGTCTGTGCTGGGGCGATCGCCCAGCAACTGGTTTCACAGCAAGCTTGGGACTTAAAGGATATCGCGGGTAATGACTCGACCATTGCTGCCGTGAGCCTATATCGACAATGGCAAGAGTCTTTGTTAGACCTGATGTGCTGTGCAACTCATGGACAACGCTTGCTGCGGCTGAGCCAAGAGGACGACCTCAAATACTGTGCTCAGCTAGATGTTTTAGATTTGGTGCCAATGCAATCTGAGCCCGGCATTTTAGTCTTGAAACCTTAAAGAAATTGCTGGCAACAACTTACCGCTGGAGGCTAGTGTCAAGATATGCAAGCCCATCTTTGTAGCACTTTATTTTGCTAGGCTGCACTTTGTTGAACCAACCAATACCATTCACTTTTGCAGGTGATTTCTTGCTCAAGAATCGCCCTATTCGTCGTAAAAGATTCGTCGCATTTTACGGTTTCTTGCCAAGCTCACGGGGTACTCTCAGGTCAGGCTCAGACAGCTCCCCTACTGTCTAAGTACATAACTGTCTGAGTATAGAGAACATGCACGGATGCGTACGGGGGAAAGAACAGTGGCTGTTGATTACGACTTGGTAGTGATTGGCGGAGGCTCGGCAGGACTAGTCGCCGCTAGTGCAGGTGCCCAAATTAAAGCAAAGGTTGCCCTCATCGAAAATGAAGGGAGGCTAGGTGGCGACTGTTTGCATTACGGTTGTGTCCCCAGCAAGTCTCTGATTCATGCCGGTCGCATTGCTCACGATGTGAGAAACGCTGCTATTTACGGTATTGACGCTTCAATTCAAGACATTCGCATTCGGGAAGCATTGGGGCATGTTCATCGCGTCATCGATACGATTCAAGAGCACGACTCGACTGAGCGATTTGAATCCCTAGGCGTCGAAGTAATTTATGGTGAAGGTCAGTTTACGGATCCCCAGACCTTTGAAGTGAATGGGCGTCAGCTTAAGGCACGTGCCTTTTTAGTGGCAACTGGGGGACGTCCGAGTGTGCTCTCTGTTCCGGGTTTGCAAGAAGCTGGCTACCTCACCAATGTCCAAGTTTTTAACATTACAGAACGACCTGCCTCCCTTGCCGTGATTGGCGCTGGCCCGATTGGCTGTGAACTAGGACAAGCCTTTGCGCGATTAGGGAGTGAGGTGACCATTCTCGCGAGTCGTTCATTAATTTTGCCTAAAGAGGAGCCTGAGGCAGCTCAGGTAGTCCAAGACCAGATGACGGCAGAAGGGATTCGCATTCTGACCGAAACCCGTGCCAAAGAAGTCACGGTCGAGAATGGCAAAAAGGTGATTTTGACGAATAAGGGCGATCGCATCGTGGTCGATGAAATTCTTGTCGCTGCTGGCCGGGTCCCGAACGTCGAATCCCTAAACTTACAGACAGCCGGTGTCGAAGTGGGTAAGGAAGGCATTCTTGTCAACGCCAAACTCCAAACCACCAATGCCAAGATCTATGCTGCTGGTGACGTGATTGGCGGCTATCAATTTACGCATGTAGCAGGTTATGAAGGGGCTGTTGCGATGCAAAATGCTCTCATTGGCCCCTTCTTCAAAGCCTACTACGAAGTCATCCCGTGGGCTACATTTACTGAACCCGAACTCGGGCGAGTGGGCCTTACCGAGGAGCAAGCCCGGAAACGCTACGAGGATGACATCATGATTCTGTGTCACAACTTCGACCACGTGGATCGAGCGTTGGCAGAAGGGGCGGGCGTTGGCTTTGCCAAATTCATCACCCGCAAAAATGGTGAAATTTTAGGGGCTCATATTGTCGGTCCAGCAGCCGGGGAACTGATTCACGAGGTCGTCATGGCAATGAGCTACAAGCTCAAAGTCGATAAGCTTAAGTTTATGCACGTTTACCCAACGCTGTCAGAGATTAACAGTAAGACGGCCCTGCAGCTCACGAAGCAAACTTTTGCCAAAAATACTCGCCTACAGGGGATGTTCCAAGGATTCTTTAACTTCCGTCGTTCTATTGGACGCTGAATAACCACCGCAGGCAGGCACAGTCTCATACTGTATCGATCGGGAGGTTTGGCATTGCCCAACCTCTGCTGCATAGATGTTTAGTAAGTGATATGGACGTGGTAGCCGCTCTTCGTCGGTTGGGACTGAGGGTGTAATTGAATGGTCGCTGGAATTGCGACGCAAAAAATCGACATCAGTAAGCTTAGTCCATTTGATTTTACCTATGTCGATGTATGTATCCTCTCGCTGGCAAAATCACCAATATGCTTTGCCAAAGCTAGCGGTAGATACTTCGCGAGTTGGCTCGGAGCGCAGCCTAAGAGACTGCGCTCCATTACCAAATCACACCCCGCTTGCGCATGCCACCAAACTCCAGCGATCGCTGCCGACAAAAAGACTTGTTCTAGAGGTAAATTGCCCTTTACATGCTGGGCAGCCAAACCCGCAACTAAACCGGTTAACACATCTCCACTCCCTCCCCGAGCCAGGGCTGGTGTACTGTTTGGATTGAACCAAATCTGCCCATCCGGATGGGCGATCGCACTGATGGCTCCCTTCAACACAATCGTACAATCAGCGCATTGAGCTGCTTTTTGAGCGGCGGCTGTCGGCGTTGATGTTTGTGCCAACAAATCGGGGAAGAGGCGGCGAAATTCGCCTAAATGAGGTGTGAGCAGCGTTGGATACGTTCTTTGCTGAAGGCTGTTGATGGGCGATCGCTGAGCTAGCCAGTTTAAACCATCGGCATCTAGCACCAGGGGACAACAACACTCAAACACCTCGGCCATGAGGGTGTCTGCCTGTACGGTTAACCCAGGTCCACAGGCCACCACATCATACTTTTCCCAGGTTAGGGATGGCGGGAGTGCGGCGATCGCACCATCGGCGGCTTCTGACGCACCCAGGACCAAGGCCTCCGGTAACTGACTCACGACCGTCAATTTCAGACTTTCAGGGACCACCATGGTGAGCATCCCGACCCCACTGGCGATCGCGCCCTTGCCAGCGAGTAAAGCAGCCCCCATATATTGCCGCGATCCGGCAATGACTAAGGCGTGACCAGCCGTATACTTGTGCGCCAAAACCGGTCGCGGCAATGGCAAATGGGGACAAGCCGCTGCGGTGGAGAGCCGCTTTAACTGAGGCGAGTCCTGGAGTCCTGTCCGAAGACTACTCGCAGGAATGTCAAAAGGAATGAGGTGAGCCTGCCCTACCCACGGTAATGCCGCATCTTGCAAAAGACCTAATTTCCATAACCCCAGGCACAACGTGTGGCGAGCACGAATTGCCACGCCTAGCACGGCACCGGTGTCTGTATCGATCCCCGAAGGAACGTCAATGCTGATGATCGGAATTGGCCACTGATTAATCGATTCAATGACCTCAGCCATCTCACCTTCTAGCGGGCGAGCCAGACCAAAGCCGAACCCCCCATCCACAATCGCATCACAGTCACAGAGGTCAAGCCCGCTTGCGGCAAAGGCGATACCAAGATATTCCAGATAACGCTTATGGTTAGCCGTCAGTTCCTTGAGGCGAAGGAATGGGCACCAGGGCAACACTCGATACCCTTGATGATGCAACTCACGGGCTACAACCAAGGCGTCGCCGCCATTATGTCCTGGGCCAATAATAAATCCGAGCGTCGGAGTGCGATCGACCGGATACTGTCGCGCAATCCAATCAGCGATGCGCCCAGCTACTTTTTCCATCAAGGCCGAGACGGGCATTCCAGCGGCAAATAGTGCTCCCTCAGTGCGCTGCATTTGCTCAGCCGTGACAACGACGTGCTCAGCTAAGGACAGATTTTTGGCAGCGATACTATTCACACTGACTCCGTCCATTGAGGCAGATGTTTGGCTCCGTGGAGGTAAAGGCTAGCCCTGAACTGGCTCGGGAGACGATTCTGTAACTGCATTAGAGCTAGATAATTGCTCACGCTCCTGATCCAGACGACGTTTGCGGGCGTAAAGCTGAATCGTTACAGCCATAAAAAGAATCAAGCCCGCAATCAACCAGGTTGTAGCATCGGTCGGCAGGCTGTTCTTAAAGATCACCAGCATGACAATCACAACAAGCAGGAGCGTCGGTGCCTCATTCAAAGCCCGCAGTTGTTTGCTGCCCCATTTACATTCACCCCGCCAAAGCTGCTTCATAATGCGCGCGCAGTAAAAGTGGTAGCCCAATAAAACGACAACAAAGCCGAGCTTAGCGTGCATCCAGCCTTGCTTGAGCCATTCCGGATTCAGGACTAACAGGCCAATCGCCATCGCTACGGTCACAAGCATACCTGGCGTGGTGATGATGCTGTAGAGCCGTTTTTCCATCAGCTCATACTGCTTTTTAAGGATGCTAGCAGCGGGCTCTGGTTCGGCCTCGGCTTCGACGTGGTAGATGAACAAACGCACCAGATAAAAGAGACCCGCAAACCAAACGACGACACCAATGATGTGAAATGCTTTGAACCAGTAATATGCCATGACGCGATTGATAAGGATTCAATTCCCAAACATCCTGCAAGTAGCCAAGCTGCAAACGGACAAATGTTTGCGAAGCGTAAACCGATTGCAACCCATTGTTATGCATGGCGATCGCGCTTGGGAAGCACGTACGCGCTCATCTTAACGTTTCGAGAGATATCGGGTCGCCCGACCGCTAGGACAAAAGAAGCGATGCCGAACCTTACCTTGACTTTTAAGGTGAATCTTTTCTGCAGCCTTTAAAAAGAAAGATAAAAAGCATTTAGACCTTCAAAAACTTGAAAAGCAGAATCATGTGTGATATTTTTGAAGGTGTAGGGTTGTTTTTTCGTTTTAAATTAAGGCAAATGGAGATAGATGCCTTGGATTCTAAGGTGCTGCATCATCTGATGGAGCATGCTCGCATGACCTGGTCAGAATTGGCAGCGCATCTGGGGATTTCGGCCCCAGCTACTGCCGATCGCGTCCGCAAACTCGAAGAGCGCGGTGTTATCCAGAGTTATCTGACTAAGGTCAATCCTCAAAGCCTGGGGTATGACCTGACGGCCTTTATATCCGTAGTCCTGGAACATCCCCGCGATCGCGATGCTTTTCTCACGCAAATCGATGCGCTTCCAGAAATCCAGGAGTGTCATCACATCACCGGTGACTACGACTATTTATTGAAAGTCCGCTGCCAAGGTACCCAAGGGCTTGAACGCCTCATTGCGGATGGTCTCAAACAAGTTCCTGGCGTGCTGAAAACCCATACGATGATTGCCCTTTCTACGGTCAAAGAGGCGATCGCGGTGCCTATCCCTCAAACACCTTTGACCTAAGGCATCGCATCGGGATGCGATCGTTGGCATGATGCCGCCAATGTAAATGCGGAGGAGGAGACGCGATATATCGCGTCTCTACCATGACGGTTTTATTCGTTGTGCAATGTCAAATTCCGAACCATGACGGTTTATCTGTTCTGGGACGCCCAATTCCGAATTCCGAATTCAAAATTCATCCCCATTCTGTATGCGCCGGTTTGGTTGAAAGATTTTGCCTTTGCTGGCTGAATCTGCCCCTACGAACTATTCACATTACCCTCCTAAAACCATGATGCTCATTTTTCTAACCGGCCTGGGTCTGGGCCTGGCGCTGGCAGCACCTGTCGGTCCAATCGGCATTCTGTGCATTCGGCGCACGCTGGATATGGGGCCGCTAGTTGGTCTCGTATCCGGACTAGGCGCTGCTACCGCCGATGGCTTTTATGGCTGTATTGCAGGCTTTGGATTAACCGTTGTTGCCGACTTTCTAACCGGTCAGGCGATTTGGCTGCGCATCATCGGTGGATTGTTTCTTTGTTATCTCGGGGTCACCACATTTCTTGCAAAACCCGCACCCAATTCAGCCAGTGCTTTGCCTGTAGCACCTGTGACTGAAACCAGCAGCGATGCTCATGCCCCCGTATTGCCGCGATCGCTGTTAGCTGCTTACAGCTCTACTTTGGTTCTTACCCTGACTAATCCAGCAACAATCTTTACCTTTGTGGGGCTTTTTTCAGGACTAGGTGTAGTAGAATCTGGGCCAGATTACGCTACATCTGGCGTATTGGTTGCTGGGGTGTTTTTCGGATCGGCACTTTGGTGGGTGGTGTTAAGCGGGACTGTCAATCTGTTGCGTTCGCGCGTGACCCCCACTAGAATGCGATGGCTAAATCGGGTCTCAGGCACAGTGATTTTTGTGTTTGGTGTGGTGGCGCTGACGATTAGGACATGAAAACAAGACGAATTCGGCAAACAAAAAGGCTACGGATGTGGCGCTGGGGCGTCAGCATAGTTTTGCTGGCGATCG
This sequence comes from Cyanobacteria bacterium J06639_14, assembly GCA_039818605.1. Taxonomy (GTDB): domain Bacteria; phylum Cyanobacteriota; class Cyanobacteriia; order Phormidesmidales; family Phormidesmidaceae; genus SIO1E4. Next base: position 36,059 of record JBCBTQ010000015.1, read on the forward strand.
CGATCATCTTCTGTTCCACCGTCATGACTCATGTCCCCGTGCAGGCGATGGAACGACCGGTGCTTCTAGCTCAATCGCTAGAAGACTTGAAGCAACAGAAGCAAACTGTTGACCAACAACGCGAAGAACTCAAGCAGCAGAGCGATCGCCTGCAAAACCAGGCCAACCAAGCAGAACAAATCCTCGATGGCTTGGAAGATACCATTGCGGTGACCACTGACCAGATAGCCGAAACCGAATATCGTCTGGCGAATGCCGAGTCACAGTTGAAATCGTTCCAAGGTGAACTGCAAAAGGCTGAAGCCTCCTACGAAGAAATGCGGCAGTCTACGGTGGCGCGTCTGCAGTTTCTGCAACGTCAGAAGGGGAGTGAAGGATGGGCTGTGTTACTCCAGAGCGAGAACTTTAATGAGTTTTTAGAGCGTCGCTATCAGCTCCGACGAGTCTATGCGGCTGATCGCAACGTGCTGGTTGATCTCAAGGCCAAAGCTGACGAGATTAAAGAACAGCGGGCAGTTGTCGAAGCACAAAAGAATAATGTTGCCCTGCTGCGACAAGAACTCCTGGCCAAGAAGCAGCAGTATGAAGAAGAGGCTACTCACCAAGAACAACTCATTGGTCGCCTCAAGCAAGATAAAGCAGCGCTAGCGGCAGCCCAAGCCCAACTTGCCCGTGATTCGGACGCGATCGCCTCCCTGATTCGGGAAAAAGTTGCGGCTTCTTCCGGATTTGTGCGGGGGACGGGGGTGTTTGGTTATCCGGTGAGTGGTCGCATTACCAGTGGCTTTGGCAATCGGCGACATCCCATTCTCGGCACCAGTCGCTTTCATGCAGGGATAGATTTCGGAGCCAGCCAAGGGACCACGATTCATGCCGCCGATTCTGGCGAAGTTATTTTTTCGGGTTGGTATGGAGGGTATGGGCGCGCCGTGGTTATTGATCATGGTGGCGGCATTACCACCCTTTATGCCCATGCCAGTCGCTTGTACGTCAATGTGGGACAGGCAGTGACTCAAGGCCAAGCGATCGCGGCTGTTGGCTCTACGGGGTTATCCACAGGGCCGCACTTGCACTTTGAAGTGCGGGAAAATGGCAACCCAGTCAATCCCATGGCTTATCTCTGATTCTTGCTCCGCTGAATGTGCTCCATAATGCGGGCTTTGCGCTTAGCATCGCCTTTGGCCTCCGGCATGTTAGCGCTGAGTTTAATTTCGGAACTAATAGCGAGGTGCTTTTGAATCTGTTCTTTGTCAACCATGAGTTCTGTCTGGGGTGAGAAACGCTAAAAAAAATGCCAGGACATGTCTGCTGATAATAAAGAGACCATCCTGGCAATCATCACTATGGAGGAACTGGCCTCTACGGCAACGAAGTCAGCCCCTTATTAATTCTTAATATACGGCACTGAGAGTAAAATAGGAAATGATTTAGGCGAAATACTTTGATTGCTTGGGGTGTCCAGGCCACTTCAAGATCACAACTTCTTCGCGGAGTTGTGCGCCTGTCGCTGTCGCCAATCGCGTACGGAAGAGATCGATGTCTTGCACTTGATAGCCGACCTCTTCCGCAATTTCGGCCAGCAGCTCCCCGGTTCGAATCATGACCTGAAAGAAAGATGCTTGGTCCCCTACCACATAGGCTAATTGACTGCCAGGTTTCAGGGATGGTTGTAATGCCGTCAAGTGGCGCTTCATGCCCCCAAAGTAGAGGGTGGTAACGCGGTGATAGAGGCGCTCAAATCCCGATGTTTTCTTTAAGGCAATCCGGCGTTCTTCGATTGCTTGAGCAATCTCGGTGACAGGACTTTCTGATGCCAGGTAGCGATCATCGTCGTCAACTGTGTAGACGTTGCGGGTATTTGACCGAATCAGGGATTGCTTAAACGCTCGAAGATCCGCTTTATTCTGCAAAAAACCGAGGAGGACCGATTCCAGGCGTGTGGTGCGAGTATAGTCTTTCTCGTTGGGATATGGGGGGGATGTAATGATGGCATCGATCGAATGGGGCTCTAGCAGCGATTGCAACCCCCGCGCATCCCCTCGGTGGCATCGGGCTGAAACGTGTGCTAAGCCAGTATGCCCCGCTAAATCCTCAACCATTTGCCCGATCTTCTCTTGCCAACGCTCAAAAACAGGAGCATCCTCCCGCTTGCTACGACGAATACCGACTTCGGGACCAAACTTGAGATTACTGGCATCGTTTACGGCCACGTAAGCCAACGCCAGATTGAAGACATGCCGCACTGGGCCTGAGGGCTCCATCGCGATCGCCTCCCGCAGCACTAAGCACTTGTGTAGGGGCTTTGGAAAAATGGCATTCTTCATCATGATCGCGACTTGCTCGGCGTTGAATTCTAGCCAGGGAGGTTGATTAACTCGCTTCTGGAACCGCTTCAACACGCGTGCTTGCGCCTGCTGTAATACTTGGAGATCCACGGCCCATTGCACCTTAGTACTACAGGCAAAGTGAGACATCGGTACGGCCTCGACACCGATTGAAGCTAGCCCATGCTTCTTGGCCTCAACCATGGTGGTACCGGTGCCACAAAACGGATCTAGCAACACGGCATCGTTATCGAGCCCAAACTGATTGATGTAGTGTCGCACCAGATGGGGGGGATAGGACAATACAAACCGATACCAGTCATGAAATGCGCGATCGCAGGGCTGTAGTTTGTTGTTGCTCAGGTCGTCAGAATTGGTCAGCGTTACGGTAGAGGTCATGGATGGGGGCGATCGCTAGTGCTGATGATCTAGTTTGGGTTCTGTCTACTATATCGGTTGACCCGTAACTTGCTGCAATAACTGCAAAAAATGATTTTTATCACAAGTGAGACCTTGGATTCGTCTTGTATTTGTAACTTGTCCGACCCGCAATCATGAATGTCGATACCTACCTGCAACGTATTCGCTACGACGGAACCCGTGAACTAACCGTCGCGACGCTCCGAAAACTTCACCGAGCCCACCTGTTCGCCGTGCCATTTGAGAATCTCGATATCCATTTAGGTCGCCCGATTACACTTTCGCTGCCAGCGTTCTATGACAAAATCGTCCAGCATCAGCGTGGTGGGTTTTGTTACGAACTCAATGGTTTATTTAGCTGGTTGCTGGAACAACTCGGTTTTACGGTCCGTTTACTGTCGGCCCAAGTTTTTCAAGATGAACAACGTGGCCCGGAATTTGATCATCTCCTTTTGCTCGTTGATATGGAAACGCCTTGGATTGCCGATGTTGGCTTCGGCGATCTGTTTTTAGAGCCCCTGCCACTCACCCTTCAGCAAGAAACTCCGCAGAATGGCAGTGCCTTTCGCTTTGTGCGATCGTCCACAGGCTATATCCTTCAACGTCGCCGTAACGCTGATTGGGAATCAGAATATGCCTTTTCCCTTACGCCTCGCCAATTAGCTGATTTCCAGGAAATGTGTCGCTATCAACAAACCTCACCAGAGTCCCATTTCACCCAGAAAACAGTCTGCTCGCTCGCCACCTCGACAGGACGAATCACGCTGTCTAACCATCGACTGATCACGACCAACAGCGGACAACGCGAGGAACGCGAAGTAAAAAATGAGGCTGAGTATCGAGGAATCCTCAAGCACTCATTTGGGATAGATCTACAAGAAAATACAAAACTCACAGGAAAAGAGAAGTTTGCATTTTGAATTCAGAGTTTCCTGCCAAACGCAATTACCCCTTCTCTCTACCCTCTACCCTCTTCTCTCCACCCTTCCCTCTTCCCGCGCTTCCCTGGTTACATAGATGTATTGTCTTGAGGCACGCACGCAAAATCATGCCACTCATTAAAGTTCAAACTTCTGTATCGGCCCCCGCGAAGGCCCATGTCGAGTCGATGTTGAAGGAACTGTCCAGCAGCCTCGCCACTCATCTGGGTAAGCCTGAGTCCTATGTCATGACCGCATTTGAAGGGGATGTACCCATGACGTTTGCGGGCTCTACGGATCCCGTTTGCTATGTGGAAATCAAGAGTGTTGGCACCATGGGCGCAAAGACCAAAGCCATGAGCCAGGACTTTTGCACCAAAATCGAGGCAGCGCTGGGTGTCCCCAAGAACCGGACTTATATTGAATTTGCCGACGCGGCTGGAGCCATGTGGGGCTGGAACGGCACCACATTTGGCTAAGCCGATCGCTGCCCAAGCAATGATCGATCGCAGGACTGGGTCGCTTATTTCACCACCGGTCGGCTCAGGAATTGCAAGCAATACATTCCTGAGCAGGACCTAAAACGGTACGTCGCTATCGGGTGATGGCGGCGGTTTTACCGTGGCGTCGCCCCCGGTTGCTTTTTTATCTTTTGGCGAACCTTTACCCTTCTTGCCCTTTGACTTTTTGCCATTTTTTGATGGTTCTTCTTCCTCATCGTCTAAAGAGACGATTTGACCGTTAAAAAACTCAGCAAAACTCTTCACGGCTCGGTCAAAATCTGATGACGGCGTCCAGGCTGGCGGTGGTGTCGGTGAAGAGGCTGCGGGTGTCGGTGAAGAGGCTGCGGGTGATGGCGTGGGTTGATTCGGGGTGAACGGTTCAGGCTTAATCGGCGGTGATGGTGATGGCTCAGCATGTTCTGGAGGCGCGATGTGAGGCGCTGGAGGAGGCGCGTTGGACGGCTGATGACTCGCTGGTGTTTCTTTACTTGCAGGTTTGGCAATGACTTCTAGCGCGATCGTAACGGATTGCCCCAAGACTTTTTGGAACGCAGTCTCGACATGGGATACACGCTCTTTAGCCATCTTGAGTAACGGCTTTGATTTGATGCCAATCCGCACAACTTGGCCATCCCAACTCAGTAATTCTCCCTGTTGTTGCATCAAGACGCGGGAACCCATGGGGTGTAGCTGGCGGATGACTTGAGCCCAAATTTTGGGGAGATCGGCGGCGGGGGCAGGAGATTGGGGATGTGGGGGATGGGAGTTGTCAGGAGGAGATGTGGCAGCGTCAGGAGGAGCGGCAGCAGCGGGAGAGGGAGTCGGAGGGCTGGGAGTATTAGTGGGCGAGGCAGGGGGCGGTTGAGCAAGCGGCGCTGTCTTGGGGGTCGTGTCCTGGGGACTGCTGTGAGGGGCTTTTTCTACATGCTGGGCCCGCGCAGGGGGTGGTTGTTTCGGAAGAGCGGTTGGGGGTAAGGGATGAGAAGGGGTTGGGTTGGGGGCGATCGCGCTACTAGAGCCGAGGGCTGAGGGGAGCAGTCCCATCAGGGTGACTTCGAGCCAGAGGCGCGGCTGAGTCGTGTTGCGGATTTGTGTTTCTGCCTGTCTTAAGGTCTGTTGGCCCGCGAGGAGCAGGGGCAGGGGCAGTGACTGCACAAAGGCCTGCATGGCTTCCCAGGTGGGGGGTGTTACGGCCACAAGATCGGCCCGCGCGCCAGCAGTTTTGGCGATGATGAGGTCGCGATAAAACCCCGCCAGATTTTGCAGTACGATAAGCGGTTCCCGCCCACGATCCATCAGTCGCCGTGCCGTATCCAGGACAGCAACGCCGTCGTCGGTGGCGATCGCCTGCACCAAGGCCAATAAATCCCGCTCCGGTACAGCTCCGACCAAATCCCACACTTTTTCGGCAGTTACGGGAGGTGCGAGGAGACTGAGTTGGTCTAACAGGCTTTCGGCATCGCGTAGTCCACCTTGCGCGACTTGAGCGACAAGCCGAACGGCTGTTTCCTGAATGTCGATCGCTTCTTGTTGAGCAATGACCTGCAAATGTTCCACCATGGCATCGAGTGGAATGCGGCGGAAATCAAACCGCTGGCAGCGAGAAATGATGGTGGGCAGGACGCGTTGGGGATCGGTGGTTGCGAGTACAAAAATAACGTGTGCCGGTGGCTCTTCCAGGGTCTTGAGCAAGGCATTGAACGCCGCTGTACTCAGCATGTGACATTCATCGATCACATATACCTTGTAACGGCATTGAACCGGGGCGAACTGCGCCCGTTCAATCAACTCACGAATGTTATCGACACCTGTATTACTGGCCGCATCAATTTCGACAATGTCGAGAATCGAGCCGTCGTTGATCCCCCGGCAGACATCGCAGTGACCACAGGGCTGGGGATCGGGAACTGAATGACTCAGACAGTTGAGGGATTTCGCAAGAATTCGGGCACTGGATGTTTTGCCCGTCCCGCGAGGGCCACAGAATAAGTAGGCAGGCGCAATCCGCTGCTGTTCTAGTGCGTGGCTCAGTGTCGTTGCGATCGCATCCTGACCTACCAACTGGGTGAAGGTCTGGGGTCGATATTTGTGGTGAAGCGGCTCATAACCCATAGCTCTACGATACCGAGGGAATCAGTAAGACGCATCCTAATTCCTACAGGCCTAAGTCGTTAAGTCCATTTGCTGTATTTCTTGGTAGAGCGTTTCCCAGGCCTGTTCAGCGGGTGGCGCTGAGGGGACGTCTCGCTGCAGCATAACAACACCATCCCGAAACTCAACCATGCCATAAAGATTGCGTTTCAACAGCTTATTGACAAGCTTACTGTAGGAATCGAGTCGCCTGCGATCGCGCTTAAAGGCGACCTGATATTCCTGCAGTTTCCAAAAATCGACCAGGATGTAATCCACATCCTGCGCTTCTCCCTGGTCATCGACAAACGAGAATAGCGGTAATCGCAGGGCTGCCCGCCGTCCTGAGATGTTGGGAACCATATCGTTCATGGCGGCAACGCTGGCATCGGGTGGGATCTGGGCGATTAGTTGATTGATATCACTTGTTCTTTGCCACTGAGTCCAGAACGGTACATGGACCCAAGGTTGAATCGAATCAGGCATCACAAAATAGAACGCCCGGTGAGCATTGGCAATGGGGACAAACAGCAGGGAAATCATTAAGCAGGCACTCCAAAACCGCCGAAAGTTCCGTGAAGGTTGTCTTGGTTCTAAGGTTGCCAATGGTCGATGAAAGCGTCTGAAGCCCTGGCCAGCCCACCATAAAACCGCCCCGTAGAAGACCCCCGGAACCACCGTTAGGGCGTAGCGAATATTGATATTTAACCCGGAATCGGCTAAGGATAGCTTGATGAGCGGCAAACCCGCAATAATCCAGGCTGCGGGGGCAACTGCTGGCACAAAAGCCAGGGGTAACCAGTGGCCAACTAAGTATTCCAGAGTATCTTCCAGGGGCAAAAAAATTCCCTGCAGTAGCTGGCCCGGACGGCTAATCAAGGCCCAAATCACATCTACCGTAGACGCTTCTTCACTATCGACATACTCGCCAAACTCTTCAATCATGAAGCGCTTTGAAATATCTTCGGAAAAGAAGGGCATGAAGACATTGGTCACAAGCAAGAAATACGTAACGCTCAGGGCACATACCCCAAGGCCAATGCGGGGATAGCGGCGGCTGGCAATCAAATACGTGCCTACTCCGAACAAGGTAATGGCGCTATCTTCTCGAACAGCGAGAATGGCTAAGCACAGGAAACTGAAGATCCACCACTGGCGCTTTTCCATCGCTAGCAGCAGGCCAAACACAAACAAAGGAATCTGGCCCAAGTCATGGAAGTTGGCCAGGATGGGGTTTAGTACCGCGATCGCGCAGTAGAAACTCACCATAATGCCCAAAGCCAGACGCGCTTCCAAGTACTGTCGAGCCAAGGCATAAAGCAGGACGCCTGCAACCGTTGTAAAAATGGCCTGCAAAACGCAAAGGGTGGCTGGTGACGGCAGCAAATAATAAATCGGTAGCCATAGGAGTAGTGCGGGGGTAAAATGTTGCCCCAAGCGATGGTAATTGACCATCGGCAACTCACCGCTATGTACAACATTGGTGGAGAGCTGAGAGGATAAAGAGCTTTGAAAGAAGCGACCGTGAGTTCCGTTCCAGAACACCTGGTTAAAGATGCCTTGGTCAATAGCGGCGTAGTAGGTGAAATATCGGTGCAATAGCAGCGTCACTAAAATGACAAAAAAGATTGCTGCTGTCAGCACAACTCTCCTCAACCCTGGTTCTTTGCGCCAACTCAACATCATGTGCGAAACTCCTACTCCTCTACCTCTACACTAGAAGCGTCCTTGATCCTACAATCCCACGTTACGGAGATAACAATGGCTTCACTGCCTATCATCACAGCAATTTATACCGACGGTGCTTGTTCAGGAAATCCGGGGCCAGGGGGATGGGGAACTGTGATTTATTTCGAAGACGGTTCGGTGCATGAAATCGGGGGGAGCGCGCCCCAGACTACGAATAACCGGATGGAAATGCAGGCTGCGATCGCCGGACTACAGCTTTTTGTGACTTCTGGACAAACTGAGCCAGTGGAACTGCTGACGGACAGTGAATATGTCAAAAAAGGGATTACGGAATGGATTACTGGCTGGAAGCGTCGTGGGTGGAAAAATGCATCGAAAAAACCGGTCCTTAATCAGGACCTTTGGAAACAGCTAGATCAGGTGAATCAAGCTGCGGCCCAGCAAATCGGGATACCCGTAAAATGGACCTATGTGCGAGGACATGCGGGCAATATCGGCAACGAAAGATGCGATACTATCGCGCGAGCGTTTTCCTCAGGGCGATCGATTCACTTGACTCAGCAGACAATAGGGACAGCATAGAAAAACACGAAACTTTACAATAGATTTAAATCTTGGATCAGGCAAAAAATCATTGATGCCTAGACTGTGGTTCCCCTTGAACTAAGGCATAAAATAGGGGCGACGTGTTTCCTAGGAACAAAATGGCTGATTCAGGCGTCCATGAAGGGATCGATACTATAGAGGACTTGCCCAGAGATACGCGGGTTAATCATCTCCGCAATATGTTGGAGACCTTGCAGATTGCCGACGCGATCGCGAAGGAAGGGTATTTGATCACGAGTTCAGAGTTGGCTGATCTCATGGATGTTAATGCAAGTGCGGTGACAAGCCGTGGTGAGTATTGGGCGTGGCGAAACTGGTCGGTTTCACGTGTGCGTCGCGAAGGCAACCAAATCCTTTGGCAACTGGAGCGGATTGACTAATCGCCAATCATCAAGAATGCCTTGCTTAACTTCAACAGCCGTCAATTGCTCTTGTGGATCGCAACGATGTTTGTCAAGGCAGCATGACTAGAATGACTGCGCTAACAAGCTATCTCTCTGCGTCAGGAATTTTTCAGGCTGATCAAGACTTGTAGCCGGATTACCCCGAAATGCTTTAAGTGTTCACCTTGATGAGGTCCATCCTGACGGTCGGTCAGTGCGGTATCGACTTCGTTTCTGGAGGCAATGACAACTGCTTTTGCAGGAATCAGAATAATGTAGCCTCAGAAAAATTCCTTACGGAATTGTAGGTCTACTGTAAAGCTGTTCAGGGTTTTGGTAAGCCTTGTATTGAGTATCTTGCCTTCTTAAAACGGGTTCGTTATCGTGTGATAAACCCAAAACTTTGGGTTTCCGCATCTGTAAGATTCCCCTCGCATATGGCTGTTTGTGCGCTCTAGAAAGGCTCAAAAGATTGATCTCCAAGCAGAGTATCCCTGCCCTTGTCATCGCAACGGGAAACTATCCCCGATTGCGTTGACAGAGGCTTTTGGGTGCTATCGGTGCCAGCGAATCTTTGTGGTGCGAGAAGATGGCTACTTGCTAGAGCAGCTTTCGACCCATCACCCTTATAAGCAGGTTTGGTACTGGACGGGACAGAAGTGGCAATCCATACACTCGGCTCTGTTTAATCAGTATTTACCCCTGATAATCATATTGCTAATAGTGGTTGTTCTGATGCTTCTCTTGGCAAGTTTGCGGCCACCGCCTAGCCTTAACAAACTGCTACTACCACTGCTGCTGTTGGCTGTAATGGCGTTACTATGTTCACTTATATTTTGGCTATCTTGCCGTCGCTGACGTTTCACCACGATTTTGAGTCCCAAAGATGATGAAATGACTTCGATTCAGTCCTTGGCCGAATTAAATGAGCTTGTTCAGCAAGTGCGTCAAGCGGCAAAATCCTTAGAGCAGGCTGAGCAAGTATCGGCTGCGTTGATTGACATGGCCCAAGCGCTAGCAGAGGCATCCGATGTCATTTTGGAGGCGAATACTCTAGACTTGGAAGCTAGTCTGGAGATGGCTGTACCAGAGCTAGTCGTTGAATGGCTAAAACTGACTCCAGAGCGCTTAAAAACAGCGATTACGATTGTCGAGCGTTTAGCTCATATTGATTCTGTTATCAGTTTTTCGTGTGGGGCTCCTGTTGGCACAACTTCGGCTTCCCATGGTTATTTGTTGGGAGAGCCTTTGGGTGTGATTGCTTTTGTGTATGAAGCTTTGCCAGAGTTGGCTATTGTCGCTGCTGGGCTCTGTTTACGCACCGGCAATGGTCTGATTTTGAAGGGGGGACACGAGGCTAGCCAGACGAACCAAGCCATTGCTCAAGTCTTTGAAAGGGTTCTAGTTAAGACGGTCCTGCCAGAGCGTACGATCCTGGCACTTTCGCCTAGTGACGGCGAAGCAGCCCGCCGTTGGCTCATGCAAACTCCTGAGCTGGACTTAGTGATTCCTTATGGACGAGCCAGTTTGGTGCAACAGGTTGTCGAAGAAGCTAATTCCCCTAGCTTATCAACGGCCATCGGTAACTGTTACCTGTATTGGGCGCATACGGCTCCGGCTGATGTCGTAGCCAGGATTGTGATCGACAGTCATCAAGGTATGCCGGAACCGGTTAATGGGATTGAGAAAATTTTGGTTGACGAGAGAGTATCCACGGCAGCGGTACAAGATCTGCGGCAGCGTTTACAGGCAAGCAATCTGGCCCTGAAAGAATTTACAGCGCCACCGTTAGGCACCACAGTCGTCGCTGAAACTGACATGTGGCAGGAAGCTCAGCTCAATCACGCAGTCATGATGTGTCGTGTGTTCGACTTGGCTACCGCGATCGCGATCATTAATCGCTACAGCCATGGTCACACCGACTGCATTGTCACGAACTCATACCAAGAGAGTGTCCAGTTCGCCAGTCAGGTTCGTAGCGCCACGATTTATGTCAATGCTTCACCGCGATTTCGTCGCAATGCTGCTCAGGCGAACGAAATTGCCCTGGGGATGTCAGCTCAGCGATGGCTGAAAGGAGGGCGAATCACGCTAGATGCTTTGTTGACGCATAAGACGGTTGTGAAAGGGGTGACCCCCTAAAGTGTTGCAGAGCAGGGAGAATAAGGGCCCGGAGTGATGGGGGAATCACGTTTTAAGTTGAACTCAGAACTCAGAACACAGAGACCCTCTGGCATCCTCCGCGCCTAAAATCTTGCCCCTTGAGATTCTCCCCTATCACCCGGTTACCCTGCCCCGCTCTCACACTCTACTGATCTGCCAGCTTTACTTTGCTCGCTAGTCCGAGCATTTGTAGTAAGCGAATATGGAGCCAGGTAAAATCAATCTCCCACCACTTCAGGCCATGGCGAGCAGAGTGCTGGAATGCGTGGTGGTTGTTGTGCCAGCCTTCGCCATAGGTGACTAAAGCAACCCACCAGCAATTGGTGGATGTATCGTCAGTGTCGTAGGTTCGGTAACCAAACTTATGGGTCGCGCTGTTAACGAACCAAGTGCAGTGGTAGACCGTAACTAGGCGCACAAATATGCCCCAAATGACAAAAGGCCAACCGCCTAAAGCATATAAAACAACTGCCAGCGGTAGTTGCAATGCTAGGAAGTACTTTTCACAGAACAGATAGACCGGATCAGAGCTAATATCACGCGTAAAGCGAGGCACTTCCGCATCAGCAGGGACATAGCGTAGCAGCCATCCCATGTGGCTCCACCAAAATCCTTTGCCAGCATCGTGGTGGTCGTTAGATTTATCGGAATAACGATGATGATGACGATGAAGACCAACCCACTCGATCGGACCATGCTGGCAGGCTAAACTACCGCAGAAGACAAAAAAGTACTCTAGCCATCTGGGTACCTGAAAACTTCGGTGTGCGATTAAACGATGCCACCCTAAAGTAATGCCTAAACACCCTGTAACCCAGTGCAGCAACAGTGCTACACCGATCGCACCCCAGGTAGTATTGCCAGGAATGAGCGCTAACAAGGCTAAGAGGTGAAGGCTCACCATAAAAAGCGTCGTCGGCCAATTAAGGCGAGGCTTAACAAAATCACTTGCAACAGTCATTCGAAATTTCTCAGTTCTTGGACAAGAAGATACAAATTCACGGGAGAATAAACCCTATACCCGCAAGCACAGATGTTTAAGTCTCCGATGAAAGCTCCAGAACCACTGCAACCCGACGAGTGCGCACTCGCGCAAACTTTTTGGGCGATTGACCTACAGGTTAAGGCAAACCTGGGGCGAGTACTGACTGCTATGCGTAAGCACAAGGTGGGTAGCCATCACTTTGCAAGTGTTTCTGGATACGGTCACGATGACTTGGGTCGTGACACACTCGATCACGTCTTTGC
>JBCBTQ010000016.1:0-46303 GCA_039818605.1 Cyanobacteria bacterium J06639_14
GTGAGCCGTTGACGGTTTAGTTGCGATACGCAAAGGATTGCCCGGTAGACACCTTTTATCTTCAACCCATAATTTGACTCAACTGTCAATGCGTAAGTCCTGATTATGCTGACCCTGCTAATCGCCATCGTTGTAGTCGCTTGGGTCGCGGCTTCTATCATTGGCACTCAAGCTTATTATTTCGGTGAGCAGACCAAAACCATTCATGAGCGGAACTGGAATTCCCCAGGGTTTGAACGGTTCGCTCGTCTCTTCACAGGGCGTGAAACCGATTACAGCACTCGCGTTCCTAGCTACGGTGGTGATGCCTACACCAGTGCGGCTCTTAGCAATCGATAAGTCGAAACACTAGGTATCCGCGATCGCTTGAGTGTATCAGCGATCGCGGGGCGTAATCCAACCTAACTTCTCAGTCCTAGAGTCATTGAAAGGTAAGCGCCTCAGGACAGTTCTCTTCCCCATGACAGCACCCACTCGCTTCATGATCAGAGTGTCCGCTGCAGTCTCAGCACGTCACCGAAACGCCCATGAGCAATTGGCCTCAGGTGATTTCTCGAAGTATCATGTATATTCCTAGGACGCTCTCTCTTTAATCACTTGAGAAGCAGATATGGCCCTTACACTACCTTCTTACCCTACAAACGCATCCATCATTCCACAGTTTTTGCACGCCCCAGAAACTCACAAGCTCGTTCTATCCACCCCCAAAATCATAGTCTCCTCGCTAGAATTGCGATTATTCAATAATACGATCGCACGCTCTAGGCACGGATGACGACCCACTACTTCATCGAAACTGATTTCGACTCGACTCAACTCGCTCGCCAAGCACGGGATGAATTGGTTCAACAACTTATCGCTCAGGGGCTCAATTGCCACCCCCTCATGCTTCTACGTGCCACCGATGGCGTTCGTATTTTTGCGATCGAAGCCAGTCAACCCGAACTTCCACTCGAAGACACGCCAACGAAGCCCAGACGCAGAACTATTAAGTCTCGCGATCGCTCAACCCCTCAAGTTACTATCCGCTGAACCTCATGCCCTCAAACATCCCTGAGCCCCAGCTAAAACAGCAGTAGCTCCCTTCGAGAGCCACATTCGCTTATGCTTCGCCGTCTTCTGTGTCACCTGCTTTTACTTATACAGTTTAGTGACACGGAAACCTTACGCAAAGCTTGGCGCGGCCAGATGTCATATCTCCTTCTATCATCTACTGTGATACCGAAGAAACTCCCCAGCAGGATCATTGTTGACTAATTTAATCTCGCCAATACTCCATCATCGCGATCGCCGTATCGGCGTAAGCATCATCCAATAATTTTTGCATAGCTGCCTTTACTTAAAGACTGCAATGCACTTACAGCCTGCTGTCGCAACGTGAGGGGCATTGCAGCTGTGACAAAGGCTTGTTGCTCTTCCCTGGAAGCTGTAGGGTTAATCTCGTGAAGCAGTTTTAAGAGTCGCTGAACTTCAAGCGCTACCTCAGTTAGTTCTTCTCAAGTCGCGGTGATTTCTTCAGGCTGAGCTTCAACTTCGAGTATTTCGCCTCCTCCTTCAATCAATCGTACCGCATTCTCTAGTTCTGATTCCAACCTTTCAGCACTAGGCAAAACTTCTGGTAGCTTATGCTCTGCAATCGCGATCGGGTTGCGGAGATTATTTAGCGCAGCCTTCATCTGAGCTGACCGGATCCGGATTTTCAGGTCATCCAACAGCGCAACATAGTTTTCATCATCTGGAAACAGAGCAGAAAGCTTACTGAGCATAAATCAATCAACTACGACTGGGTTTTAACATATGCATCAAGTCTTTCAAGAGTTCTATATATCTCTTGCAAAAGACCCTGAACAGTCTCATCTTGAGCATTCTTGATGACCTTAGAACGACCAATTCTCTTGAGTTTTTCGCCAATCGTTTTAGTAGTCAAAACAGTTTCATCGGCAAAACCATTCTGGAGTTCCTCTGATTCTTGCCCAGGGTTCAGTTCTGCTATTTTTTGGTCAATTAGAGCTTTCAAATCTCGCTTACTCAGATCGACACTTTCTTCCAACAACTGCTGATGTAATTCTTCTGGAACACGAGCAATCATCTTTGCATTAGTGGGGCTTAGCTTCCCTTCTTCTAATGCTTGCCTAATGTTTACAGGCAAATCAAGTAATGGTAATCGAGCTACCAAAGTGCCTATCTTAATCCCAAGAGAATTCAAGATCTTTTCTACGATAACTGTGGTTTCAGGCTCAAGTTTTTTAGCTGTATTACCAATCTCGGCATTGTTCATTGCATGGATCACAGAGCGGATGCTGCTCTCACTCATGTTCAGGCGCAATCGAAGTAAATTAGTCACAGAAATTGTTTCTTCTAAAAGAGAAGCCTTTTCTTTCAAGCAATGACTGGTAAGGCTGTACTCTAGAGCTTCGCTGTCATTAACCTCATGAACGAATGCCATTATGGTAGGGAGCTTCAGCGCAATATGGCTGCGCCATCGTCTTTCGCCATCCAGAATTTCATAGCCCCCATCAGGCATAATTCTGATATGAATCGGTTCTTGAAGCCCTTTCTCACCAATTGATGCTTTTAGCTCTTCTATCTTTTCGAGATCAAAATAAGTTCTTGGTTGGCGAACCAAAACCATTTTCCCCAATTCATTCACTTCAATTCTCAGAGGATGTATCTCGTCAACGCGAATTTCTCTTACGCCATCAACGTCCGTATCTTCAGCCAGTTTCTGCTTAAGTGCCTCAATCTCCTCATCTTTCTGGGCTGAGATTGCCCCCTGAGACATAAATGCCATTGACCGCTTAACTCCTTTCGGCATATTTAACCCTCCGTTTTAAGAACTATCTGAGCAATTTCAAAAAATATCTTGTTGATTTCTTCGCCACTACGCCAAATTCCAAGTGGCAGACCATTTGCACTGGCATTTGCTAAATGCCGTGATGTTTTAACAGCTGGGAACAGATGTACTCCCATTTTTTTGAGTGTGATCGGAAGTGAGTACTCTGGATCATCTCCCATAATTTCTCGATGCATTGCTGTTTGTCGGTCATAGCCATTCGGAACAACCCCGACAACTTCTGGGCTTGGCTTAAGACGCAATCTTTTACGCCACTCAAATATCCAGTTCAACAGCTTAAAGCCAGCATCGACATCCTTATATTCCGGCTGCATTATAGTCAAGATGTGAGTACAGGCACATAGAGCGACCTCATGATAGCGCTCTATAGTGCCTGGACAGTCCAAGATAACAACATCATGAGCCAGAGGATGATCTTCCAATGCATCAGCTAATAGATAAGCTCCTCGCGTCTCTTGATCGATTCTTTTCGCTGTCTCAAAGAGATGTAATCCACCCAAACATGCATCAATCCCTTCAATTCTCTCTCGCCAAACTGGAAAGAGAGGCCACTTCCCATCAAATTCAATATCTAAGACTTTATCAAGGGTTTGCTTCCTATCCAAAGGGTCTTCTAGTCCGGTAAAAAGGGCTAAACTACCATTTGGGTCACACCCAATCAGGCAAACCCGCTTCCCCACCCGAGCCAACTGATAAGCCAGGTTTGCAGCCAGGGTTGTTTTTCCTGTCCCCCCAGCATTACTCATGATGGCAATCCGTTTCTGACTCATCATGCCTCTCTAAAGATCCGGATCTTTAGACTTATTTTGTACTACTTCTGAAAGAATAGAACATGGATTTTCCACTTTAAAGATCCGGATCTTTAGTTCCAAGGAAATTTTCAACAAAGAACTTATCGCATGTAGGATGTCGCATAGTCCTCCGGATATGGCTCCGCTAAGGCAGTGCAGGGTGCCGTGCCAAATCTTTTCCTGGAAGCTGCTCTACCACTCCAAGTTTAAAGATCCGGATCTTTAGTTTTCACCACTCCAAGGTTACAAAACTCATTATTTCCATCGACAATCATCAAGACAATCACCTACACCTTCGCCTGATTTGACTCTCGGCAAGCAGTTTGATTATCCCTGTAATCTTGAATGACTTTGGTTTCAATTTGGCTAGCGCCTAGTCGTTCGGATACTTCACGCTGGAGTTGTTCCGGGGCGAGGCGGGCAAACACTCGACCAAACGTAGTATGACTCGGGATCCCTTGAGGTAGTCCAGAAAAGTTTGCAGCCAGTCATACGTCGCCTTGCCGTAAGTCTCAATCCCAACCCAGCCATCGGCTCCGCAGATGACTGCAGGATCGCAATCGTCAGGATATCGCTCAACAAGTGATCCTTGCTGCGGTCAATGCGAGGATCTTCGACGTCGGCGAAATGGTCAGAAATGCTGGTTGAGGCCTTCAGTTTCATGGACTTTAAGAGAGGTGGTTCGATGACCTTAAGGTACCGCCCCTCCTCAGCTCGACGAAGATGCGATCGCCCTGTGGGTTGCCCCCATTGGTTTCGCGGCAACAGCTATTTCCGCATCGGTTAGGACTGGGTCAAAACGGCCCTAGAGTCTGGACGGCGGATAATTCAACAGATTCGCTTCAATGGTCACCGTGATCCGTAACCCGCCATGGCCTTGCGCAAGCAACATCGCAAACGAATTTACCAAATCGAGTTCACTATCCGAACCTACCGATATCCAGCAGACTAAGTTTTGTCAGTCAACCAGGTTGCGAGTAGGGAAATGTCTGTTCTTGAAGCATTTGCAAAATATCAGCAACCTTAACGCGATTTATCGGGATACAAGAACTCGCTACTTGGAAGATTCAATCGTCCTCGGGAATTGGTGTTGCCAGGGGCAGCTTCAGCGTCCTGCTCATTTTCGGTATTCTCATTGGCACTCTCTGCGGCGTCATCTGCTGCTGGAGAAGTCGCCACAGTCGTAGCGATGACAACAGATCGCTGCACTTGTTGTCCCTCGCTATCGGTGACCTGTAGGGTGAGGGTTTCGGTCGTTTCGCCGGGGCCGAGTTCGTAGGTCAGCACCGCTTCGGCAGGAACTGTGCCGGGTGTGGGAAGCAACTTAACTTCGACCTCCGAGCCCGTGGCTTTCCAGGCAAGTTGGATGCTCTGAGTGGTACCGTCAGGAGGCAACTCGATGGTGTATTTAGGTGGGGCATTTTCACCATCGATGTGGAAGAAGACAACTTCCGGCTCCGCGCTTGCGGTAGCGGGGGCTTCGATGTCGATACGTTCTGACTGTACGGGGTCTAAAGGCTGGGAAACGGGGCCTTTGGGGATCAGCGTTAATTCAAATTGATGTTGACCGGGTTGCTGAAACGCGATGGGCACGCCACTGCAAGTGAGTTCCTGGGGAGTGGTTTGGCAATAGTCTTCGAGGGCAGGGGGAATGCCACCGCTGAAGGTGTATTTGAGCGGTGGAACACTGACACGCCCTGCTGGCGATCGCCCCACAATTTCGACTGCCTGGAGTTGTTCGGGATGGGCGATCGCCCATTTCAGGCGAATGGGATCCTCACTGTCGGCAGCGTAGGTAAAGCGATCCGTACCAAAGTCAGTGACCTCTGGCATCGGGGGCGTTACGAGCTTTAAGGGATCCGTTTCTGCTTGAATCTTCAGGCCAACGGGATCCGTACGAGTGGTGCCGTAGGTGGCAGTCAGTTCGTATACATATTCTCCTGGCAAAAGGGCGGCGGGGAATTGTTGACAAATCAGTTGGGTGGTGGTCAAACGGCAGAAGGGTTGGAGTGCTTCTGGCAAAACACCGTCTTCAAGGGACCAGGTCAAAATGGGCAAATCGCGGGTGCCTGAGGCTAAGCGACCCGTGAGTTCCAGAGAAACGAGCTGTTGGGGATGGGCAATTTGCCAATCGAGGGCCAGAAGACGATCGGGGAGGAGCGAGAAGTCAGGCTGTTGAAGAGCATTGCCAGTTAACCAGGGAAAGTTCCTCAAGCGATTGACGAGCTTTTCAGTATTCGTTTGGGAGGGCGTGGAGGTGTTTTGAGCGGCAACGTCTCGGACTGGGGTTGGGGCAGCAGAATTGGCTGCAGAGTGATTGCCAGCAGAACTGGCTGGAGGTTTCCAGGTGAGGAGACGACTGGTGAAGTGAGTGATTTCTGGTGTGGGAAGCGGGGCAATAGTAATCGCTTCGGTTTGGCTGGTAGCGATCGCCTGTCTTTCTTTTTGGGGCACCACGGTGAGGTTAAATTGATAGTCGTCGGGCAGACGGGCATCAGTGCGGATGAAGCGACAGGTCAGCCAGCGGCGATCGCGGGTACATAAGTCTTGCAATTCGGCTGGGATACCGTCACTAAAGTCGTAGGTTATTGGGGTGGGGTGATGATTGCCTGTCACCGCTTGGCCAGTTAGCTGGACAGAGCGAATAGCTTGAGGAGGGCCAACTTGCCAGCGCAGATGGATAAAGTCTCCCTGCGCAAATTCGTAGGCTTCGCCCTCCGAGGTGAATTCCGCTACTTGCAAGCGGGCTGGGGGGCGCAACAGTAACCACCACACGAGTAGCCCCAGTGCCGTTAACCCACTCAGTATCAGCAGGAGAACCAGTAGCCTTTGCCAGAGCGGGCGCGGTTCCCAAATAAGTTCCCCAGTAACGCGATCGCGATCCACCGGTAGTTCAAAAGCATCGCTGACTTCGACAAAAAATGGAATGGTTCGTCCTTTGCCCCACCAGGGACGCCGCCAGCGACGGGTGGGCTGCACCGTCAGTTCTAGCGGTTGCATCGCACCAGGCGGTAGCACTAAGGACTCGGTGGTCAGATCATAGCGACAGAGAGGCTTTTCGGCGTTTTCCTGAGCAGTAAGGGTGAGGGTGCGGCTGGTGTTACTCCCATTAGCGATCAGGACTTGAAATTGTCCAGCACCACTCTGCACACGATTTAAGACGTCTCGCAAGGTTAAATCGAGAGCAAAACTGGGGTGAACTTGAAGATAGGCGACATCGACCAGCACCAGGTCAGGACTGTTGTTGGCATGCAGTCTTAGGGTCGGCATGTAGCGCCCAGCTTGGATATCTGGGGGCAAATCCAGGAGTAGCAAAATGTGCCCTTCAGCTCCGGGGTTTAGCAGCAGACTCTCTTGAGTGATGACTTGTCCCAGATCTTGCAAGCCTTCGGGGTAGATGATGCGATACCAAGATTCCGGTAGGTCAGTGCAGGTCAGGCGGAAGCGATCGACCCGGTCGGAACGGTTGCGAACCAGCGCTTGTAACTCAATGGGCTGCCCAGGGCGCACGGGCACAGGTTGTTCGGGGGTGGTTTCTGGCAGTAGGGTGAAAGTGGGATCTTTGGCTCGTTCTACCGTCTGGATCGGCGGCAGTACCCGAAAGTAACCTGGGTGTTGCAGCGGGGTTTCTTCGGGATAATGATCAGGGGCGTCGAGAATCAGCAAGTAAGGGTAATCGTCAGCCAGGGTTTGAACGGGGATTTCAAACCGAAAGACGGCCTCAGCCGACTGTTGCGCGTTCAGGGCCAATCGCTGAAAGGCATCGCGGCACCAACTGCGAACTTGCTCCGCTGTGTCATCTAAATACAGGTCAAAAATGGCTCCCTGATGGCCGTGATTGACAATGGTGACTCGCAGTTCAACGGTTTCACCGCTAGCGATCGCGATATCACCGGAAGGATTGATGACCCATTCCACGGATCGCAGGCCAACAGTATGGTTTTGTGAACGATTGCGGCTGAGTGACATGGTGGTTGGTGGCGCGAAGGGGACAGGTTTAGGGACTGAGATTGATAGCGGTGTGGATACACCTGGGTAAGGCAGGTTTGAGGGGTAAGGTTGAGGCTTTGGGGGAGGAGCTTTTTCGTCTGTAAATCGCTATGTGAGCTGAGGTCAGCGGGGTCAGCGGCAGGTTGT
Organism: Cyanobacteria bacterium J06639_14; assembly: GCA_039818605.1. Taxonomy (GTDB): domain Bacteria; phylum Cyanobacteriota; class Cyanobacteriia; order Phormidesmidales; family Phormidesmidaceae; genus SIO1E4. Next base: position 7,783 of record JBCBTQ010000016.1, read on the forward strand.
ATCGGGAAAACGGGGGCGATGCACGCGCACGCGGCTATCATCGGCACCGGAGGCAATCCAAAGGCGGTTGGCTTTCACCACTACATCAACACTGTTGAGTTGGGAGTCAATCTGGGCGACGGTTTGGCCACTCGCAAGGCGGCCATGGCGGCGACCGTTCACCAGGGGCCACAGCATAACTTTGCCGTCATCGCCCACGCTGGTGAGGTAGCATCCTTCACGCGTAAGCGCGATCGCCCGCACTGCTTCACCCTCAGGATTGGCTTGCCATTCATCAAGGGTTTGACAAGGCGTAGCGCTGGCAAGGCAGGTTTCCATATCCAAGAGAGTAATGCGGCCTTGATTGTCGGCGATCGCTAGCCAGTAGGGTTGGGCTTCGGCGGTCGCTAGGCTGGTGATGTAGTCGTCCTGCCCGCCCGAGGGATAGATCACCGGAAGCCGTTGATTCGTTTGCCAGTTCCAGAGTTCCAGGCGGTTGTAGCGTCCCGCTACCGCCATTTGATTTTGGTCAGGCCCAACGGCGGCCAGACTGTATGCGGCAAAGTCAAATTGCTCGATCTGCTGCAATCGTGAGCCCCCCTGCTCAACGGCATTGGGATGCAACGACCACTGCACGACGGCACCGCTGCCGTGACTACTAAACAGAATTTGGGAATCGCGACTGAAACGCAAGTCCAACACGCGGTCATCTTTTTGTCCTGGGGCTAGCAGAGAAAATGGGCGATCGCCCCACTGCAAATCCCAAAACTGGATCTCACCATTTTCCAGGCCCACAGCCAGCATGTCGTTATCAAAGGGACGATGGCGCACGACCCGAATGGCTTTATCGGCTTGGGCAATCGTGCCAATTTCCTGGTTTTTCAGCGGTTGAAAAAAGCCTTTGACCTCCCAAAGAATCGCTGTTTGGTCGTTGGCACCACTCACAACGGTTTGGCCCAGGCCGTCAAACTGAACACTATTCACGGCAGCGCGATGACCAAATAAAGGATTGGCAGGATTGAGCCAGGAAAGTAGCCACGCTAACCAGAGGATCCCAGCACCACTGAGCAAAGCTAGCCATAGAGGCACAACGGGCGCAATATCCAACTGGAGCGATCGCGTTTTGGGAACAGTGGTGCCCAGGCGTTTATCAGACAATGCCGTGTGAGCGTCTAAAGCATAGGTACGGGTGCGCCCCAACCAGTGGCGTCGGGCGCGTACCTGCAATTCCTGGATTTGCTCAGTACCCGGACGCGAGGACTCAGGAGGTGTCACCTGTAGCCACTCCAGATTGCGAGGGGCGTCCTTACACTCCAACTCAACTGTGACCATTGTTTCTAGGTTGCTGGCATTTTCAAAGGTCAATTGATAGATGGCAAACCGTTGCTGCTCAGGTTTTTGCCAGGGCCAGATGCGAGGCAAAAACTGACTTTCCGGCTGGGGTGGCCGGAAAGCCAGTCGGCCTGTGGGCAAAATTTCTAAACGACCGGTCGCGCTTGCCGCCGGACTCCCGGGCACCTCGGCTTGAAAGGTCAGGTCCCAAGATTGGGCGATCGCGTTGGAGGGCAGTGGTACAGATACTTCAAATGTGGTTGGGGTCCATTGCTGCGGTAGCAAATCAAGGGCCTGCTCCAACCCTTGTTCGGCCCAATCTTCAGGTAGACCCAGACAGCGGACGAGGGCACCCACACCCACATGGGCCAGGTTGAAAATGCGCACAGGCAATTGCACCGTTGAGCAGGGTTTGGTGCGGACGACCGGGGTCAGCACTTCGAGCTTGAGGGGAATGGCCCCTTCTGGCAGCTTCACATGCAGCCGCAGAACCTGGCGTTCTTCAGCTTTCAGCTCTAAGGAAGAAACACGCACGGTAAGACTTACCCAACCAAAAAAGCCCGGAATGGGGGTATCCAGAATCGCGATCGGAAAATAGGTAATATCGCCGGGCGGCTTGAGGCTGCTGACGGCAGGAGACAAATCGTACCACTGAGGGGTGGCTGTAGCCTCGCCCCCTGCAGCTAAGACTTCGACTTGGAAGCTGGCAAGGCGATCGCCCTGATTGATCACCTTTACTTCCAGGCGCGCCATTTGTTCGCCAGGAATAATTTCCAGACTTTTGGCCGAAAGTGAAATATCCAGGGGTTTTCCAGCCGCCATTACCGAGGCCGATGGGGAACTGAGTCGCGTGTCGTCACGCGTTGTTACAGTGTCTTGCCGAATCTCATTGCTCATTGCTGTTGTGCTGCCTATGTTTCTACCAAATGCCCTTGCCACCACTGCTGCATCTGGGCCTTTGCCAACGCTAGCCAGGGGGTTTCATCGGTCATGTCATCCGGGTTACTAAACCAACTTTGTGCATCTGAGACTTCCTCAGGATGCTGAGCGAGCTTCTGCTCAGCGCTGATTCGCACCTGGGGATTGTTACGGAGAATGCGGGCAAAGACCTCGTGCTGGACAGCAAAAACCACCGTATTCTCTAGCACTCGTACCGATGTGGTGCGGGGCACATCCAGCATCAAGGCTAAATCCCCAAAGACTTGATCGGCTTGTAGGGTCCGCAGGGGGTGATCGTAGGAGGTATTGAGAATTTCGACAGAGCCCACGGCGATCGCATACACGGCCCCGGCAGGATCGCCCTCTTGAAAGATGTATTCCCCCTGTTTATAGGTCTCGCGCTCGGCCAAACTCGCCAGTTCACGCAGATCGCCTTCGGGCAAATCGGCCAGGTAATTTTCACTACGCCATAGTTGCTCCACTTCCGCACTGCTAATGTGAGTTACCCGGATCGATTCAGCCCGCTCTTTGAGAGCCCGGTAGTAAGCATTTAGGGAGCCCACTGGGGGAAACGGGGCCGTTGACTGCACCGTATCTGGGTTTGCATCTTGCAGGTGGGCGGCGCGCGTGTGCAAAGCCTTGTAATAGGCCACCTCCAGTTGGCTACCAGTCATACCTGTGCCGCTATCGCGCAGTTCGTCCAGTTGGGTCATGAGGGTGTGTTCGCGATCGCCAATCACCATCGTCATGCGTTGGAAAATCTCGGCCAAGTTGCCCAACTCGTCATTGCGCTGCGCTGTTTTCTCTAGATCAACGGCCGCAAAATTGCCGCGTTCAACCGCGTTTGCAGCATTGCTGATCGCCATAATCGGTCGCACCAGCAGTGCCGCACTCAATCGTCGCAAGACGACTGCACTGACTGCCAATAGCACCAGAATGATGATCGTCAGACGACGCTGATTACGGTTGACCTGCTGCAAAAAAATGGCTTCCGGAGTAACGCTACCGATGACCCAATCCAAGCGACCAAAGGGCTTCAGTGCGACGTAATAACGCTCTCGAGTGTCAGGATCATAGTAAGAAATCTCTTCTAAATCGGTCAGTCCCCCCAAGGTGATCGCTTCCGCAGCCATCGCCTGATTGACGATTTGTAGAAACGGATCCGCCGCCGCTGCCAAAGGCATCAATTCGGCACGATCACGGCTCTCAAAGGTTTCCGCCAAAAAATCCGGATCACTGGCGGCAACCAATCGACCACCAGCGTCCACAATAAACAACGTACCTTCGGACGGATCACGCAGAGTTGCGAGATATTCTGAGAGGTGTCGTAACCCAAAAGAAACGCTGATAACAGCTCGGAGGCGGCCATCGTCAGGATCTTCGTAGGTGATGGCAGAGTCGAGGCCCACGACGTTGTCTGTCCGAAAAACGTAGACATCCGTCCAAACATTTTCACCAGGGTTGGCAGCCGCCGCCAAATAATAGGGACGGCTGGGAGCGTAATAAATTTCCTGACGCTGAGTTTCCTCAACTTTTTGCCAGTCCTGATTTTCCGTAAATCGATAGGTTTCGATGGTTCTGGTGGGTTGTTTCAGCGATGTATCCCATTGCTGAGTATCGCTATATCGCTCTGCTTGCTGAGCCCGTTCCTCCAGTTCTTCGGCCAGGGGCGTTCCCGGTTCGCCCAGTTCGCCTAAGGTCTCACCCCACTGTCGTCGATCCAAGTTGTAAAGACCATCCGATCGCCGCTGCGCCCCTAAAAAATCACCGTTAGCAAACCCAATTTGCACCCAGGTAATATTTTCCTGATTGTGCAGCAGGTTGAGGTAAAGCTGTTCTTGCTGCGCCGGGTCTTTCCAGTTAATCAGGCCATTGTCAAGGCTACTGGTAATGAGGCGTTTGATGGCCACTATATTGTCGAAAAAAGACGCCGTCGCGTTCTCGGCACTTTGAAAAGACCGTTCTTGCAGTTGCGAGACTAATTCGTTGACGTTGCGTCGCGAAGTGTGTGCCCAAGGGATGTGTACGATCGCGGCGATCGTGCCAATGGTGAGTAATACGACTCCAGCTAGCTTGTAATTCAGACTCAGCCGAGGTTGACTAGAGCGGGCACGGGGAGGCGGTGTTAGGGGCGTAAGTGACTTGGGTGACATAATTCAAAACTCATTCATGGCTTCGAGGTTTGGGCCTGGGTGCGGTGGTGGCGCTGCCAAGCAAAGTTGAGGATGTTGATGCCAAGTTCTTGGGCTGAGCGCACGCGTTCGCGGGGCAGGGTCATGTCTGGTGGGGCCGCCCAAGCCGCCGACAAATCACCTAGGGCGAATACGATACCGCCACCAGCAAAGATGCGCAGAGGGTCAGAACGCAAAATCGGCCATTGCGAAAAGTTGAAGGGACTGTGGCGCAGGGGATGATCAACATCCGGCTCAGCCAGGGTGATGCCTTCAATACCGCTGCGGGTGAGCTTATCAATCAGGGATTTTTGTACCGCACTCAAACGGGTTTTCAGGTTATCGGAGATGGCGAGGTGTTGATCTTTAAGCTGATCGCGCAGGTCAGAAAAACGGTGGGAACCTTGCAGGTCAGCGATCGCGTTTGCCAATTCGTGGGCGATCGCAGTGAGTTCTTCAAAGTTGCCATCGCGACTAGGCAGTTCCACTAACATCACCCCCCCTTGAGCCAGAAATTGCTGGAGTAGAGGGTTGGCACTGGCGGGCAAGTCCAAACACTGGCGATGATTGAGATAAAGCAAGTCGCAGCCGGTTAAGGATGCCGATACCCGACCATTTCCGTTCTGGGGGGTGTCGTTGCGGGTTTGAGCGGTCCCACTGCCGTTCTGGGCGGTGCCGTTGCCATTGGGGGAGGGACTGTTGTCGTTCTGAGTAGTGCCGTTTGCCATAACCGTATTGGAAAAGGTCATGGGAATGATGTCGCGATCGCCCGTCAGGGCCGGATAAAAGGTGTTTGTCGTGGCGAGCAAGGACGCTAAGTTAGCGCGAATGCGCCTATCTTCATGGGGCAGTCCAGTGGTTGCAAAAGCCACCCGCACAGTTGCTTGGGGCCGCAGCCGAGCGGGCACTCGATGCCGCATGTCCAATTCGCCCAAACCAGGAGCAAAGACATCCACAGCCGGGCTGAGGGCAACCTCACCAGGAGGCAGGAGAATACGACAAATCTCAACTTCCAGAGCATCGGGGGGACGTTTGCGTTCGTCGATGCGAAAGGTTTCGGCCACAATTTCCGAGGGGTGCGATCGCTGTAACGCTTCTGGATCAACATAGCGGGCAACCAGGTAGACCCAGTGGGGCTGCCCCTCAACCACCGAGGCCAGATGGAAGTTCACCGGATGATCAATCACGATGAGATTGCCGAGGGAATCGATCGCGAGACCACTACTTACCTCCAACCAACGCTGGTCACGATAGCGAGGACTCACCTCCGCTGGAGCCGCAATCACAGCGACAGTCAAGCCACAGACAATACCCGGTAAGTGCAGCGCTTGATAGTGCAAGTTTTGACGCTGACGGTGATAGTTGTGCGCCACCTGCCAACGCTCGGCATCCAGCAATAAGCCGTTATGCACGGCCAGGCGTTGCAGTGGGGTGATCTCTGGAATGGTCATGCCATGGTTAGAAGACCCGTTGACGCCGTTTTGAGAATGGGAGGTGACTGGAGTTGATTGTGCCGTCATTAGTTTTATGGCGTTTTATGGCTAAGGGTGATCGAGCATTAAGGGCGAGAACAGAGTTCAGAGAGCAGAGGCATCAGCAACAAACACTCAATAAACCCTAAGGAACGAGTGGTGGCGGATAGCGTGTTGGGACGGTTAGCCGCCAGCGGTCAGGATCTTCAGCCGGGAGAATAGTCAGGTCATAGCTGCAAAAAGCAGGCTTTTCATGCTCAATCGTTTGGCGAATGAGCGACTCATCTAAATCGAAGCCCGGAGGTTGACGCAGCAAAACATGGAAATGAAAGGGTTTAGTACCGCCAACGATCGCTCCATTACCGACCTCGGTTTCGCCCAACACCAGCCCTGGGCCAAAGGATTCTGTGATTGTGATCGGCGATGTCATAACGCCTTCTGGTGCATCCAAAGGCAGGCCGGTCGCAAGATGTAATGAGAGCCGCAGGCCGCGGCGGGTCCCTCGCCAGCGATAGATTTCCATCGCCCGCGCAATCAAATCGCGCTGGTGCTCCAGGGTCAGATCGGCAGAGAGCTGCCAGCCGACCCAATGGGCCAAAAATGGCAACATTCCCTCGGGGGCTAAGCGCGGATTGAGATACGCCCACAAGCCTTCCAGCGTTTGCACGTCGGGTTCAAAGGCCATCTCGAATACCTTTAAAAACCGCCCGACTAGATCAACTTCCCGATAGAGCGTGGGTAAAAAATCGAGGTACAGGCTACGGGGTCGCAGATATAGGGTGAAGTCGATGGAGCGCAACAAATATTGAGCCCCTGAGGGATCCAGTACAAAGAATCGCAGTTGTCCCTGCCGTTCTAACTGCAAAGGGCTGCTGTTTGGGGACTGTTCGGACTCTTCAAAAAAGGTTTCTGGTACCTGAAACAGCAGGATCGAGGCTAGCTTTTCGCCAGGGGCCAAAAGCTGACGTGATCGCAAGATCTGACACCAGGCTGCTGGAAAGTCCCCATCGGCAGCTACGGACAAATCAAGGGTGCGGTGGCTGCAATTTTCGATCGCAATTTCGGCTTCTGTCGGTTCCCCAGGATGCAATAGTAATGGGTTGACGATCGCCGGGGCATTAATGGCTAGCCCCACAGCGTCGTCCTCTGCCCATGGACGCGTGACGGGCACGTCCATGGGGGTGAGGCGAATTGCTAGGGTCGGTCTGTTGAGGGTTTGGGTCATGGAATGGGTAACAGGAAGGCTGGGGGATTAATAACAACTCAGAAAGTGACCGGCATTGAGATGATGATCAACCCAAGAGCAGATAGTGCCTTCTGGTCCTGGATCGACAATCGCAGTGGGCGTCAGCCGTTGCCAGCGATCGCCCTGATAGCGCAGCTCAAACAACTGCACGGTGCCGATGCGACGAATCTGTGGAAAAGCTTGAAACAAAGCAATGACATCGGCGACATAAACAGGACGTCCGAAAGGCCAGCCGTCGCCGTCAGGTCCTCCCAATAGCGGATTGAAGTAACGATAGAGAGCAATACGCAGCCGCCGCAGAACATCTTCGCGGCCTTCGGCATGGTCGAAGGCACTTTCTAAAAAAAGCTCTGCCTGGACAGAAACCCCAGTGTAGTCAGGCTCGGAACAAATGACTTGCACCCCCAGTAGCCGTCGTTCGTCCAAGTAATCCAGAATTTGCTGCTCGAGGACGGACCCGAGCGTAAAGGCTGCTGGCGGTAAGCCTAAGCCGCGTTCAATAGGGCTCGGATTAACCTGCGGAATCGCAAGTACCCGCACGATTCCAGCAGGTTCAGTATTCACCAGGCAACGCGCCCGCGCGACCGCCCCTTTACCAGCTTGTAACGTCAGTGTTTCAAAGTCCTCTGGGGTGACGGCCCGATCGCGACTCCGCAACATTTTGGGCACACGGATGACAGCTTGATCCAGGGTTTCCGCATCCGCACCATTAGCCGCTTGATAACGGTTAACCACCTGAGTTACGTAGGGAACCGCTGATTTCAAAACAGAAATTGCCCCTGGCCGGACATTCCCCTTAAGGCCTCCCCCGGTACGATACTGGGCCATAAACACGCGACTACCGCGTGGTGGAACAGCGCCATACTGACGTTCCAAAGACGCGGCAGGCAGCACGTCTATACCTGTTTCGGGAACAGCAGCACGCTCGCGGTGATATTGCCAGGTTCGTTCCCGCAGCGCATTTGATTCCCGCACTTGAGGGCCAAACTGAACGGTGCCATCCGCCGAATTAAGCGTGTAGTGCAAGTCTTGAGACTCTGAATCGGCAAAGTCGGAGACTTCTTGCCAACGGCGGGGCGTACCCAGGGCGTCCACTGTGACGATGTATTCCTCTGCCCCACGCGAAAGAACAGGTGTGGATTTCAGCTTGAAGGTTTGTCCGGGTTGACCGTTGCTGATCCCCAGCAGCTCTTTTTCGATATATTGACACTGACTGACACGTGCGGTGCCGCCGACCGAGCGACAGCTCAGACCGACAATGCGAGGCGAGGCCTCGTAAGGGGCGCGATCGCCTGCCGCTGCTAAACAGGTACAGCGTAGCCAGCGCCCACGATAGGTCGCAAATTGTACAGTCGGCCACTCTACGGGTAGATGTAGCAATACGTCTGCTCCCTGCAAAGGATTCCCTCCTTGACGCGCCAGTTCATAAAAGCTGAACCCCTGGGTTTCGTCATCCGGTTCTTTATCCAGCACAGGCTGCCAGTGTTCGCCATCCCAGGCTTCCCATAGTCGGGGTGGGGCCGTAGGGTTGATGCCGGTTGGGGTCGCTTGTTGCCCTTTCACGGTAATGGCAATCGCATTGCCGTCTAAGGGTTCGGCTTCATCAAAAACTAGATAAAAACAGTTGCCAGCTTGGGGTTGCTCTTCAAACAAAGGCAGCTCTGGCCCCCCCCAATCCCCGTCTCCCGTTTGTGACCACAGGTTGGCGAGGCGATCGCGCAAAGCTTGGGGTTGATTTTCCGTCTGGGTGGCGGTGAGTAAATGACGAATCCGAGGGTCGCCAATTTCTAAATCATGGTCGGTGGTAAAGATGATAGCTTCGGCGTTGGTCGAGCGCTCGCTGGCCACCTCAATGCCAGCCGGGATAATGTAGCGCTGAGGCAAGGAACTGCTGAGATAAAAGGTCACCTCAGCTTGGGCTGGAGTCGGCGGTTGTAGGCGAATGCCCAACATTTCTAAAAAAGCAACATACTGGCGACGAGGGACCTGATTAAAGCGAACCAGCATTTGATCCGTCAGCCAGGAAAATAGTTCCACCAGGGTGATGCCGGGGTCACTAGGATTGTAGTTTGTCCATTCAGGACAGTACCGAGGAATTCGCTGGAGGCATTCTTCGACGAGATCCTCAAATTTACGATCGTCCAGGTCAGACTTCGGTAACTTCGTTAAAAAGTCAAACTCCATGCCTTTAATTGGCTCCTTCTGTCTTTAAAAACTTGTACGCCGGTAAAAATGAGATCATCTTTTCTCTGGGTTAACCATGATGACTTCATCGGTGGATGTGACTTGCTTTAAGGCGAACCACTTTCCTCCAAGGGTTGCAAGTAAAAGGGATAAACCAAGTTGCCGGGGATGTAGGTTGCTTGCAATCGATAGGCGATCGCAATATCTACCCGCCCCAAGTTGGCTTGGGCCTCAGTCCGCACTTCGTCCAAGATGACGCGCCTTTCCCAAGTCCTGATAGCTTCTTCCACGCATAATCGGATTTGCACCAGCGTTCTAGAGTTTAGAGGCGCAAAAGCTAACTCATGTAGACGACAGCCAAAGGTAGGGCGACAAATGCGCTCTCCCGGACGGGTACGTAAAATCAACCAGATCGATTCACGCACACTTTGCTCTCCCAAGCTCATCTGAAAGTTGCCCTGGGGATTAATCTTCAAGGGATACGTAAAACTCTGACCAAGGTGATCCAGAGATGAGGACTCAAAGGATAAAGACGCCATGACCGCCTCACCCACTATGGGGAGTGATTACATGCTCAAGGTGTAACGCTCTGACAAGGCCGGGAACATCCGACTTTTGTCGCATTTTCGTGAGTAATTACGACTTTGATTTGCCAGAGTCCTGTTGCCAACCTGCAATTACAGCGATTGCCAAGTCAACATAAGAATCTTCCAGCAATGTCTCAACCGTTGCCTCAAATCCATCGTGCAAGGCATCAACCGCTTGCTGTCGTAAGGTTGTCGGGATCGCTACGGTAACGAAAGCTTGGCGCTCAGGGTCAGTAGCCATAGGGTTACTTGCCTCCAACAACTTTAAGAGGCGTTGAATTTCCAAAGCCACCTCAGCGAGTTTTTCCCAGGCTGCAGTGGTTTCCCCAGGCTGAGCTTTGACTTCTCGTATCCCGCCTTCAACTTCAAGCATCCGAACGGCGCTATCCAGTTCTGACTGGAGTCGTTCAGTACTGGGAAGCACCTTAGGTAACCTATGTTCCGCGATTGCAATCGGATTACGAAGATGTCGCAAAGAATACTCAGCGATGGTTTTACCTTTGGTTTTACATAAAATTATGCCAATTGTAGGATGGTCTTGTTCTTCACGTTCCCGCTCATCGATGCCTGAAAGATAAAAATTCATCATGCCAGAATGTTCTGGCTTAAACTCACCCATCTCTAGCTGAATCACAATGAAGCAGCGTAATTTCAAGTGATAGAACAGCATATCCAAATAAAAATCAGTGCCGTCTACTTCCAAGTGATAGTTTTGGCGAACAAACGAAAATCCGACCCCAAGCTCTAGTAAGAAATCACGCATATGCTCAACTAGCGCCCGCTTCAAATCCTGATGACGGATGTTTTCATCAACAAGCAGAAAGTCAAGGTGGTAAGGATCTTTAATAATGTCATGGGCCAAATCAGACTGAGGCTTCGGCAAAGTTCGTTCAAAGTTTGTAACCGCCCCCCTTTTTTGCTGGTAGAGTCCACTATCAATCTGTGCCTCTAGAACATCACGACTCCAGCCATTTTCCATGGCTTTGCGCGCATACCAGAGCCGTTGTTCTTGGTCATCAAGTTTATTGAGCAGCTTTTGATTATGCCCCCAGGGAATTTGTGCGACGAGCTGTCGCACCATTTCTTCATCGGGATAGGCTTCCGCCATTGCCCGCATGTACTTCAGGCTGCGCGAGGAGAAACCCTTCATATCCGGAAACTCCCGCTTTAAGTCCTGAGACAGCCGGTCAATTACTTTGGCACCCCAGCCCTGCTCTTGTTGTCGCATCAGAACTTCGCAGCCGATATGCCAGTACAACAAGATTAGCTCTTGATTGACGGCAAGTGCCGCTTTGACTTGCGCTGACCGAATTCGGATTTTCAGGTCATCTAGTAGAGCCGCGTAATTCGCGTCATCGGGCATCAAGCTAGACCGGCGCATATTTTCTGATCTATTTGTGCTGAACAAATCTGAGCCTCAAAGCTCAGACTTGGAACGATAGCATGAGTGAGTGTCCTAGTTCCACTGCCAGAAAGCTTCCTCAAAGTGAGGAACAATCTGTAAAGTCAACCGCAAGTAGAATCACAATCCTCGCAACAGCTAATACCGAATCTGAAATGGCTAACCCCCGGTAGGAAAGCGACATGTTACGTCTCTACCGGGGGTGGGTAAACCGGATTTACTTGGATAATTACGCTCCCGGCACCAGTACTTTTGCTTCAAATTCTGCCTTATCACCAAAGGGCTTGAAAACACGGTCGATCTTTGTGAGTTGAAAGATCATCTTAACCTGATCAGTAAGCCCACAGAGATAAAGCTGTTTTCCTTTGGTACGGACTACTTTCAGCGTGGCTACCAAAGCACCTATCCCAGAACTGTTCATAAAGTTGACGCTCTTCATGTCCAGCAACACAATATCAACACCTTGCTGAATTAAATCAGTCACCTGGCTCTTCAACTCATTCGTTGTAGAACCATCTAAAATACCTGAGGGCTCAAGAATTTTCACAGTTGCAGTCATGGTTTCCTCCTAATCAGTGAATCCGGTAACTTCCTAGAAAATCTAGTTAATTGAAAGTCTTTGAATTAAGCAGTCTTTGGGCTTCGTTCGGGCTGCCAGAAGGCAGCCCGAACAACCACCCATAACAATGCTAGGTGATAGCACCCCCAAGCAATATTGATGACACAAGTCCAAGGGTTAGACCAATTCCCTAAAGCCAGTTGTATCAGCCCCCATACCATTCCCATTATCGTCAATATAAAAATGCACAGTTGTATCCGAATAAGGCCAAAATAGACCCCTGATTGTCGTTGCTTGGGTGTCACCTGAAATGTTATTTTTTTGCCCGTTATGACACTCAATACAGCCTGAACTTGCAGTGGAAATAGAGCGATTCCATACTGCTCATTGCGCCATAATTCTTTGACGGGAACCCCCCAGCCGGCTGCTGCTATTGTTAATCGATTCAGAACATAGGCAGGGAGGAAATGTAACGCAAACTCGGCACCAAAACTACTGACAGGAATGATTCCTGTGAACAAAGATATAATTGGGCTAATAAGAAAGACTGCAGTAAAAAAGCCAGCAAAGTAGCTATACATTGTTTGAAAGTATTGTACTCTTTGCCACAAACTTAAACCAGGCTTGAATAGAGGGTTGTCGCGAGTAAGTACCTGGATCGTTCCCTGAGCCCAACGCAACTTTTGTGTCAAGGTTGAACTGAGATCATCAGGCGCTAAGCCCTCCGCTAAAATCTCATGATGGTAAGCTGAACGCCAACCTGCCGAGTGAAGGCGCATGGCAGTATTCATATCTTCTGTAATACTAATACTGGAAAGGCCCCCAATCATTTCGAACTCTTCCAGTCGCCCCTCATCAGCTTCAAAATCTTGGGCAAAGTGCTGCAAACCCATACTAACCAGTGCTTCGCGCTGTAATACGGCATTTGTACCTGTGTAAAATGCCGCATTCATGCCATCTTTTGCCTGTTGAATTGGACCATAGAAAAAATGAGCATCATGGCCAAAGGGATCTTCCTTCGGGAGATTATAGAAGGCTTGAGGAGTTTGAACAAAAGCTATATTATTAAACTCATAGCGTCCATGTTCTAAATTGAATTTCAAAAAATTGGGTAGGACTCGCTGAAGAAATTGGGGTTTGGGAATATGGTCGGCATCCAAGGTTAAAATAAATTGGCCTTGGGTTTCACCACAGAAAATTGCATGATTAATATTTCCAGCTTTGGCATGGTGAGGTTTACCTTTCGGTTTTTCACGCGCAATATAGCGACACCGGGCTAAGTCAGCCATTGCGTGGGTGGTTTCATCAATTTCTTGTTGCAGCTTCTGGACCTTAGAGTCGAGCACTGAAACGGCTGTGTTATGCTGTGTCTCACTCAACAAAACTAGCTGCCGAAGACTTTGCAAATATGATCTTTCCTGCCAAGGTTGCTTATTATCTGCCAGGTTCTGTGGCGTAAATTCCTTGACCATGACGAGGCAGTTTCGCTCTTCTGAGGTGCGAATATAGGCTAAATGATCGGCTAATTTACTGAGGATACTAAGTCCCCTTCCCCGCTCAGCATTTTGATCAATCTCATCCGGCAGTGCCTGTAAACGCCCTTCGAAGTCAAAGGGCGCACCCCGATCCCAAATACGTAGAATAATGGCGTAATTGAGCACAACTGCTTCTAATTCAACGAGGGTCTCGGGAGACAGTTGCTTATGAGCATGACAAACTGCATTATCAAATCCCTCTCCTAACATGGTTTGGCAGGCAAACCATGCCTCATCGGGAATTATGGGACACCTCAGGGTATCAAACCAAGCCATGACGTGAGTCAGTTCTTCGTACTTGCTTTTCACCTGAAGCCGCTGAGAATCGACGAGTCCTTCTATCTCAATCAGATCTTTTTGCAAGTACTGCATTTCTTTTAGACGACTCGTTAGGCAATTTCTTTTGGCGTCTAAGCGGTCGGCTGCAAGTTGTAACGTTGGTGACTGTAAATCCTGGAGGCAAAGGCGCTCAGCCATCGCCCGCATGTCCGATGAATTGCCATCATCAAGGATATAGATCCGCAGCTTAGTCGCTGGATAATCCATTTGCAGTGCAGCTTGAGCCGTGGCTTCCACCATCTCAACGGGTTCACTGTAGCAAGTGATAAATACATCCACTGTGGGATAATCGGTCTCAGCTAAAGAGGGCATTAACTGGCAGAGACTTCGCACCTGACGCTCAATAGGACGCCAAAGCCCGACCAAGAAAATTACTCCCCCCACAAACATATAGATTTCTGCTAGTAACAAGGGGATCGAGAACCATAGAACCTCTGTATTCAGGGACTGAGTTAAACGCCAATAGAGATACCATCCCCCCATAATTAAGTTAACGATTACTAAATAACGGAAAAGTAATGTGCGATCGCGTAAGCGAATCCGGATATTACTCATCAGTGAGTTTTGTTCAATATGACCAATAAAGCTACTCATTGACTGTCAGGAAGTAGAGAGGAACTGACTGCATCGATGAAACTGTACATAGACTAAGGAGACCTATAATCTGATTCCGATTCTCTTAAGAACCTTTGAGTGCTTTGAGAATTGAACCTGATAGGCAAATACATCTATATCATCAGAGGGAACATATCTAAGACAGCTAAAGGCGATCGCGCTCCTTCATCTTGCAAGCCAGTGAAAATATCCTTTGTTGAGCTTGAAGACTTGCTGTTGATATAGAGTCTTCCCCTAGGGAGTGGGAAATCAACAGGTTACTTTACACAGACTACATGGAAAATTCAGGTCGCAAGTTAGAAATGAGAATCCTTTATTTCCCCTGGGGTTGGTGCCCGGTCTTATTCATCGGGTTAACCGGAGTTGCAATGGCCTCATCATCGGAAGCAAAGTCCATCGTTCCGAATTCAGACATGGCTAAGCTCGTGGTGACTTCTGCTTCCTCCTTAAGGATTTCACCGAGACCAACCTTTATACAGGAAAAGGTACAGCCAGCGTATAACAAGACAAATCCTGGGAGCCTCACCCTCAGGCAGGAAATTTCGGGTTTGCCAGAACATTCTGCGCGCAGGGCAAAGTTTCACAGGATTCAGATGTCAGATGCTAAGCGATCGCTGACTTCTGACCACCGGCTCCTGCCCCCCTACCCAACCGATATTTCCCGTCTCCAGCCGATATCCGATCTTGAACCTGAAAGACCTCATATTTTTCAGCTAGCAGCTCCAGAAAATCTGAACCCAGGCCTTTACATTCCTCCCCCTTTACCAGAGCCATCGCCACCAGAACCATCACCGTCCGAACCCGCAATTCCAGAATCTTCCACTGAAGCACTTCCCTTTGTCCCTGTATGGGAAGTTGATGGATTAACCATTGATTTCTCAGATGATTTCAGTAATTTTGGTCAAGGCAATCGTTTTATGGAACCGACAGTTACCGGGGTATTACCGAATGGCGATCGCTTAGCCTTTACCACAGGTTTAAATACCTTTACTCAGCCAGATGTCAATTCAGTTGTCAATATTCCACTGAGAACAGCTTGGACAAGTGAAATGGGAGACTTCACCACAACGCTTGGTGGTGGCGTAGACTTTTTCAACCAGTCACCTACAGCCATTAATATCGATGCCAGCACTTCAGTTCCCTTAGGAGATCAAGCCACACTCTCCTTTTTTATCGAACACGGACCTTACAAATTTAATGCAACGACGTTGAATAATCAGATTACAGCGTGGCGCTATGGGCCTAATCTGTACTGGCAAATTTCTCCTAGTACGAGCTTCTTTTCGTTAGTTCGCTGGGGACGATATAACGATGGCAACCGTGAGCAGCAGTCTTTTAGTCGACTAGAAGTTACTTTTGGAGATTTCTCAGTCGCTGCTAACGTATTTAATTGGCGCTACCGAGAGAACGCAGAATCTGCAAGTGGCTATTTTTCCCCTGCTGATTTTTTGGTTTTAAACGGTGAAATAGCCTGGAACGGAGAATTCTTTGACTGGCTTGACTGTCGCTTAGCAGCCTCTTGGGGACGACAACGCCTAGCAGGAGCCTGGACATCAGCTGATAGCTACAATGCTCAATGTACATTGCCAATATCAGACACGTTAGAAGTGGATTTAGGCTACGCCTTCAGTAATGTAATTAGTCAAACGGGTGGTAGTGCTTTCAATAACCGTGCGATTACGGGACAAGTCAGAGCTCAATTTTAGATTTTAGAGTCTGTATTAACCGTATGGCTACTATTTCTCCTCGACACGAAATTCTACTTAGTTTTAAATACGGATTTCTGATTATAAAAAATTCGTCAAATTTACTAATTTCAAGATTCCTCTATATAGGGAATTATGGTCACAAGAGATACATTTTCGCCATTTTCAAATGGTTTCTGTGTGCTTTTATAGCAATCGCCAGGGTCGTTAGGATGTTTTTGAAGCTGGGGGCTCCCAGGCAGTCAGAACAGAATGTCCTAAGTCGATTGGCTAGCGCTATACAATCGCGGACTCTTTGACGCGAACAGATAGCACTTCTTATTTCTTGATTCGGGTGTTCTGCACTCTGGATGAGTTCAGGGTATGTTTGCTGATTGCTATCGCTTAAACAGAGATAGCGACTTTTCTTGTAATAACTGAGTGACTGTTATGGGTTCCCAATCTAATTCTTCGGCTGTTTCCCTCTTGCAAGGTAGTATCTACAGTGATGTCATCATTGGCCAAAATTTGAGTGATGAAATTCAAGGCTATGAAGGCAATGATATTTGGTTAAGTGGTGAAGCCGGGAGAGACCTTGTTGCGGGTGGTGCAGGGGATGACACAATCTCTGGCGGTGATGGAAATGACCTTCTCCATGGGGATTTCGAAGAAGGAAGTGGCTGGACTTTAGGCGATGATGGTGAGTATTACTACATCGTTCCTACCCCAAACAACTCAACAATAATACCTTTCAACAATATTGTTTTTCCCTCAGGTTCGGAACCGGGCCAGGATACTTATAACGATTACATCTTTGGCGGCACTGGTAATGACATCATGCTTGGCAGTTGGGGGCATGATGCTATTTTTGGCGATATCGGAAACGACACTATCAACGGTGGTGTCGGTAATGATTTTTGGCTTGCTGGCGGCGAAGGTGACGATACCATCAACGGTGATTCCGGTCATGACATCTTAGAAGGGGGAGCCGGTAACGATACCCTCAATGGTGGCACTGAAAACGATATTTTAACCGGGGATACTGGCCAAGACAAAATCTATAGTGGCGCAGGTAACGATATTGCCGATGGCGGTGATGACAACGATCTGGTCGATGGTGGTACCGGTCACGACCAGCTTAGTGGTGGTCGCGGTGATGACAAAGTATTAGGTGGCGCTGGTCACGACACCCTCGATGGTGGTGAAGGTAACGACATCCTTATTGGTGGCGACGGTGACGACTACTGGATGAGTGGGGGGAGCGGTAACGATACGCTCTATGGTGAAGCTGGCCATGATGTGATGGATGCGGGCAGTGGTAACGACATCATGTACGGAGGTCGCCATGATGACGTTATGAATGGCGGCGACGGTGAAGACCAAGTCTATGGTGGTGAAGGCATCGACCGTATTGATGGTGGCGCTGGCAGCGATTGGCTTGAAGGTAATTCCGGCGATGACAACATCCATGGTGGTGAGGGTAACGATGTCATCGCTGGTGGCACCGATCAAGACAACCTATTTGGCGATGCGGGTGATGACGTCATTACGGGTAACGAAGGCCATGATTATGTCGATGGCGGTGATGGCAATGACATCCTCGAAGGCAATGCTGGTATGGATGTTATTGAAGGTGGCGCTGGCAGCGATCGCATTCATGGCGGTGAGGATAATGATGGCTGGCTATCGGGTGGTGCAGGCTCAGACGAAATCTTTGGCGATGGTGGCGATGACGTCGTATCTGGTGGCGATGATCATGATCATCTCCAAGGGGGCACAGGCAATGATGTCTTGATGGGGGATGCGGGTGACGACATCCTGATCGGTGGCGAAGGCGATGATTATTGGCTTGCGGGTGGTGCTGGGAATGACCAGATTGCCGCAGGCGCAGGTCATGATATTGCTGCGGGTGGTGCTGGGGACGATGTCATCACAGGGGGAGAGGGTAACGATACCTTGCTAGGCGATGCTGGCCGCGACCAACTCTTCGGTAATGAGGGTAGTGACATCCTGGATGGCGGTGACGATGACGATGTTCTGGAAGGTGGCACTGGAAATGACACCCTGAAAGGTGGATCTGGCAGCGATCGCATTCAAGGGGATGACGGTGCTGACTATGCCGAAGGTGGTGCCGGTGCCGATTACATTACTGGCGATGCGGGTGATGATAGCTTGTTGGGCGATGCCGGTAGCGACACTTTAGAGGGGGGCAGCGGCCATGACTTCCTGTCCGGTGGCGATAACGCTGATACTCTGATTGGGGGCGCAGATAATGACACCCTGCAGGGCGGCGCAGACAATGACATCCTGCAGGGCGGTGACGGTTACGACATTCTCGAAGGTGGTGACGGTGATGATGTCCTCGCAGGTGGTGCTCAGGAAGACACCCTCAAGGGGGGGACGGTGAAGATGCTCTTGACGGGGGCGATGGCCATGATGTCTTAGAGGGGGGCGACGGCCATGATCGGCTCCAAGGACAGACTGGCAATGATGCGATTTTTGGTGACGCTGGTAGCGATACCTTAGAAGGTGGCGCTGGCGATGACTATTTGCAGGGTGGTGATGGCAACGATCAACTGGATGGCAGCGACGGTATTGACGTCCTAGAGGGCGGCGCAGGGGCCGATACCCTAGCTGGTGGGGTCGGTGATGATGCTTGGTTAGCCGGTGGTGGGGGTGAAGACACCATTGAGGGTGGCGAAGGGCACGATGTGATGAGTGGTGGGGCCGATGCCGACCAACTTCAGGGCGGTGCTGGCAATGACACGATCTTCTTCGACGCTGCCGACACCCTTGTTCAAGGCGGTGACGGTTATGACGTGGCTTTGGTGGAAACAGCTGAGGGAGCCAGTCTTGATTTAGGTGCCAATAGTTTCAATGAAGCCCATGGCAATAGCGGTAATGACACCTTTACCCATAGCAATGGTGCAGGTGCTGCGGGCACTGAAAGCGTCGCGATGTTTGGCAATGCTGGCGACGATTCACTGAACAGTGGGGCTGCCAATGATTATCTTGAAGGCGGCACTGGCAACGACACAGTTACTGCTGGTGCAGGCGATGACTATGCGTTGGGGGGTGACGGTGGCGATACCCTATACGGAGAAGCCGGTAACGACCTCTTAGAAGGAAATGACGGAGCCGATGTCCTGGTCGGTGGCGATGGTCACGATACGTTGGACGGTGGTGCAGGGGCCGATGATTTGCAAGGGGGAAGTGGGAACGACACCCTCAAATTTGATGCTGAAGACACGGCTATTGACGGTGGTGAAGGTTATGACACAGCCCGTGCCCAAGGCGATACAGGAGTTGTTTTAGACCTTGGGGCTAGCCAAGTTGAATTGGCTTTTGGCACGCAAGCAGCAGATACCTTCACAAACTCCAGTAATACCAGCGTGGAAATTCATGGCGAAGGGGGCAATGACTCCATCACGGGCGGGGATGGCCATGAAATACTCGATGGTGGTGCTGGTGATGATGCGATCGCCGCAGGCCTTGGTAACGATATTGTGCAAGGAGGGGATGGCAACGATCACCTACAAGGAGAAGGGGGCAATGATACTCTCACAGGCGGTGACGGTGCTGACACCCTAGCCGGTGGTGAGGGGAACGACACTCTTAACTTTGATGCCGAAGATACTATCGATGGTGGTAGTGGCAGTGATACAGGTATCTATCAGGGGAGTACAGGTATCACCCGTGATATTGATGCGCTTAATCTTGAAGAAATCCACGGCAATATCGGTGACGACACCTTCATTTCCACGAATGGCCAGACCGTCAAAATGTTGGGGAACGACGGTGATGATACGCTCCAGAGTGGTAGCGGCCATGATCAACTGTTTGGCGGTGGAGGCAACGACACCATTACCTCTACCGGAGGCCATAACTATATTGAGGGTGGCAGCGGCCATGACACCATTACCACTGGTAATGGCAACGACACTCTCATCGCCGATGAGGGAGATGACATTATCGACGCTGCTGGCGGCAATAATGTGCTCAAGGGAGGAGCCGGCCATGACCAACTCACCAGTGGTAGCGGCCATGATGAGTTGGATGGTGGTTCCGGCAATGACAGTATCACCACAACTGGAGGCAACAACATCCTCAAGGGTGGTGAGGGCAATGATAATTTGACCTCTGCTGGTGGCAGTGACACCTTAGAGGGCGGCAGCGGTAATGACATCCTGGATGCTGGCGCAGGCAGTGACACCTTAGAGGGCGGCAGCGGGACTGACCAGCTACTAGCAGGCAGCGGCAATGACAAACTCTATTTTGATAATGCCGATACTGTTGTGGATGGTGGTGCAGGTTATGACACTGCCTATTTCCAAAGCGCCACGGATCTATCACTGGATGTCACTAACGCTGGGATCGAAGTTCTCCACGCAAACAGCGGTAATGATCAGTTGACAGCGACAGGCAGCACCCGAGTCAAGCTTTACGGCGAAGCGGGTGATGATACCTTGACCTCTGAGGGAGGGAATGACCTGCTGGACGGTGGTAGCGGTAATGACGTTCTGTCAGCAGGTGGTGGTAATAACACGTTGAAGGGTGGTACTGATAACGACCAACTCACTTCTAGTACCGGTAACGATACGTTAGATGGCGGTACAGGCAACGATGTTCTACTCACTTCTGGTGGAAATAACCTTCTCAAGGGAGGGAGTGGCAACGATACGTTGACTGCTGGAGAAGGGATAGACACGCTTGAGGGTGGTTCCGGCAATGACCTGCTGATGGCTGGTGGAGGTGACGATACACTGCGGGGCGGCAATGATACGGATACCCTCTACGGGGGCGATGGTAATGACACACTCTACGGGGGACTGGGTGACGATAATCTTTACGGGGGCGATGGTAATGACACACTCAACGCAGAAGTTGGGAATGACCTGCTAGATGGCGGTGCAGGAAATGATCAACTCTTCGGTAGCGGCGGCGATAACACACTCTATGGTGGCAAGGGAGAAGACGCCCTATATGGGATTGCTGGAGAGAATGAGTTGCATGGTGGCGACAATAATGACCAACTTTTCGGAGGCGATGGCCAGGACCACTTATTCGGTGATGCTGGCAATGACAAGCTCTATGCCGACGCTGGTGATGACCAATTGGCCGGTGGAGACGGAAATGACGAACTCTTGGGCAAGTCAGGAAGCGACACTTTGTTAGGAGGCAGTGGCAATGATGTGCTCAAGGGAACAGATAATGGGAGAGGTGAAGTCGATATCCTCACTGGTGGTGAAGGAGCCGATCACTTCATCCTGGGCGAAGGTGATGTTGCTTTCTATAACGATGGCGATCTCTCCTCTGCCGGAATATCCGATTATGCCGTCATTACAGACTTCAATGCCGCAGAGGACATAATTCAGCTCAGCGGCTTAGCTAGTGACTATACCCTAGGTTCGACTCATTCCGGAACCGAAATTTATGTCGATAGCGATGGAACGGGAACCATTAGTGGAGCCGATGAATTGATTGCCGTTGTCGAGGGCACATTAGGAATGAACTTATCAGATACTTCCTTCCTATACGTTTAGGAGGCTAATTCAGATGCTTGCTATCTAGCAAGCATCTGATACCGATTTCGAATGGCTAACCCCCATTAAGAGAAATAGGTGATACCTGTAGAGACGCGACATATCGTGTCTCTCAATTAGGGGGTAGCAAACCGGATTAGTATGAGTTCAAAAAATCGATCACAAATACCATCGAATACTGAGGAAAATTCTCATGCTTGAGTTCAAGGGATTTCATCCTAAGGATGTGACTACCGAAATTGCACTTAAACTTACAGAGTCAGGTGTACAGTACCAGAATCTAGATAGTGGTGCTTTTCAATTTATTCCTTATAACCAAATAGCAGGTTTTTCTGGCTGGAAACCTGGATATGGTTCATTGCATATCTATAGTAATAATCCAAACTTAACGATTCATCTTAACTTTGCAGAAGACGTGGCTACTATGGCATTAGAAAAAATTCAGCGCCATCTCGAAGAAAAAGTTTAACCAAATGTCATCATCTGCCGGACGATTTTGGATGTGTTCATCCGCATAAATTTGCCTCAAAGCTATATCCGTAGATGACTCGTCTGTTTTGCCTAGGGTCATCAGGATATTTGGGGGGGGGTGAATATAAGTGGCATGAACTGCCATATTCTCCCTGCCGGTCCAAAATGGTTGAGTATTACAAGGGCGCGTTTATTCGCCGACATCCATAAGTGCATCAAAAACGCTTTGGGTCTGTCTTCGACGGCGTTGGTAGCGCATTGAACTGAGACGCACCTCGTATAAGGTTTCTTTCCCTATGGCAATCATTTGCACAAACCCTTGCTGTTGCAACTCATTTAAGAGGCAGGAAGCTTGATCTTCAGATTGGCCTAGAAAATTTACGATTGCCTGCAATGAACAGGGAGTTTGTCTTTGCATCCAACTCAGGACTCGGCGCTTATCCTCCGGCAAGCTGAGAAAGTCATGGATGGTGAGGTCACCATCCTCAGTTGTATGTTGCCTGGCTTGTTGATTCATAGGTTCCTGATCGTACGCAGGATACAAGTAAGAATACCGCCTAGCTAACGCAGGTGGTAATGCGCCGAATTTCAACACTCAGAGGGTGTTTCGGATATCTTAGAGAAAAAATATCCCGACTACCTAACTTAATCATATCTGGCTCTAGAGGTAAGAGCCCTTTTACAGAGGTGGCGAATGCACTCTCCATTGTTGCCTTTACCTCCTGAGGGTTAAGCTCAGGCAAGATTTGATTAACCACCAGGAACATCTCCGGAACCCCTAACTGCTTAGCAACCTGCACGGTTACTGCTGTCCCCTGAAAATCTTGTTGGTCGGTTCGCAAAATTACGATTAGTAAATCTGATATACCGATAGCAAGGAGTGTCTCTTCGTTGATACCAGGATGCGTATCAATAAGCAAATAATCTAGCTGCAGGGAATTTGAAAGCGATTTATAGCCTTGAGTTAAGAGGCTAATATCATATCCATAGCTCAATATAGTTGTAATCTCATCGACCTTCATGCTAGCAGGGATTAAATAGAGGCAGCCGCCACCTGCAGTCAGCGCTGCTGAAGTTTGGGGATTGAGGGATTGAGTAACGTCAAAAACGGTGGTATCGACGGCACAACGTCCCAGCAGATAGTCATTGAGTGTATGTGTTACTTGTTGGCGTTCAAGGCCAAACAGCACATGAATTCCAGGAGACTGGATGTCTGTATCCACCACACCCACTCGATGTCCTTGCACTGCCAGGGAAGCGGCTATGTTGGCAACCAGATTTGATTTACCAGTACCCCCTCTGAAAGAGTGGACGCACACGATTTTACTCATTGTCACCTACTGCCATAACTCATCAATGCGTATCACACTCTCCTGTTGCCATTAATTAAGTTTAAGGCTTAGATTTACTCATCTCTAAATTAGCCAGAAAATAGTGACGATAGAGTTGACAAGTTACCTGAGCTACGTTGCCAGTTAGCTTAATTAAGCCCATACTTTGCAATTGATAGGCCAAAGTTGGTTCGATTGGAATAGATTGTTGAGCACAAATAACGGAATGAAAGGCCGTTTCTAGTTCAGGATTGGCCTTTAGTTGAGACCAAATTTCTTGAAGATGATTGCGGTAAATTCCTGATTGAGTTGATGCAGTTTGGAGGAATTTTTCTAGTGGCAACTGAGGATTGGCTTTCAAATAGTCAAAAGCCTTTTCAAGCAAGTATGGATGTCCTCCTAGTAGCGCTATTAATTTCTTGATTCCTGCTGGTGAGGCCTCCCAGTGGGTGCGCTGTGCTAGCTGTTGTGCTTGGTCTATAGTGAATTCAGCTAGCTCTACTGGGAGGCCAACATTAAAAGGAGACTGGTTAATATTCAAGCGGATGTAGGCTTCTGTAGAATGGGCAAGCATCAAGCGCAGTTTTTTCCATTGAGGACGACTCCTTGCTTTCTCATACCAAGAGCGTAGTAGCCCAAAGAAATCTTCGTACAATTCTGGATAAGAAAAGAGTAAGTCGATATCGTCTAAACACAACATTACAGGAGCATCATCTTGGGCGAGCAAGCATTTTTCGAAGTAGGTTGTACAACTAACTTTACTCCCTAACCATTCAGCATTCCAGTAGCGATTAAGCTGGCTTTCTAAGCCTAGTTCTTGCTCAACATTGAAACAGAACCATCGCAAGAAAATATCAATATTGCTGAAATGATGCTGTCTATCAGCCATTCTCAGACTGAGATTAATGGTATGTATCCCTTCGGTTGTTAACCTGGCCAAGACAAAGTTGATGAGAGAGGTTTTTCCCGTTAGCTTAGGGGACTTAAGACGGATGAGTGTCCCTGGATCGCGTAATGTTTCAAAACATAGCGTCTCAATCTCGGGACGCCGGATATATCTTGGGTAAGGGAGCTCCAATTTGATCGGATGCTCTGACGTACCAGCAGCCTCTGATGATTGAAAGGTTATGGGTGAGCTGGATAGATCATCGCGACTTCCCCGATTCTCCTGAGCCGACTTGGTTTCCCAATAGCGCTTCAGAGGTTCTTTAAAGCTATTTTTTTTAATCTTTTCGCCCAAAGCGTCAGACAAAAGCTTCCAGAGCTTAGGAGCAATGTCTTGACTGATATAGCTGGCGGAGTATTGGCTGCGGGCTGCGATTTGGTCGTAAGAATCGCGCTCCCAGGCTCCTTTGAGGACAAGAATTTCGACATCGTTTAAGGAACGCCCATAAAATTCAGCTGTCGCCTGATTGGCAGCTTCAATAGCCTGATCAACGTCGAAGCTCATTGTCAATCTATTTCCTTTCAACTCTAAAATCCATTTTGCCTCAGTTCAAATTATGCTTTTGTGATAGCGGAATGGATAGCTTGTGACACCAGAATAGATAAAAAGGGGCATTCGTTTAAGTAGAGAAATTCTGGCTGTGTGTGGATTCCGGAGGCAAGAACCAGAATCCAGTGCTCTCCTGACTTCTGAATCCTGGCTAAGGAACCTTTTGCCCTCGAAATTGCCTCCCTTGAGGTGATACCAATAGTTAAGGATATCGCCAAGTTAAGATTCTTCGCTTTTTAGCTATGGAGACTTATTCTGGCCATAGCTAAGCTATATCCAGTCATGATCGATTCGCTTTGTCGTGAACGCTCTCTATAGAGAGGATGCCATGGGTTTGGGTTCAATCAGCTCTGCATATCGTTATCAGGTTGGGGGCAGTCTACCGGTCGATGCCCCAACTTATATTAGACGTGCTGCTGATGATGAGTTATACGAGGCGCTGCAAGAAGGCGAATACTGCTACGTCTTGAACTCCCGCCAGATGGGGAAATCGAGCCTCCGGATTAGAACCATGAATCGCTTACGCGCCGACAACACTGCTTGTGCCGAGATTGAGCTCAGTGGGATTGGTAGCCAACAGATTACCAGTCAGCAGTGGTATGGAGGGCTGATTCAGGAACTCGTGAGTGGGTTTGAACTGAACGTTGAACTGGTGGAATGGCTATGCGATCGCACGCATTTATCTCCAGTTAAATGTTTAGGTGAGTTTATTAGCACAGTTCTCCTAGAGCAAATCCAGCGACGCATTGTCATCTTTATTGATGAAATTGATAGTACGCTGAGTCTGGGCTTCCCCACAGATGATTTTTTTGCCCTGATTCGCAACTGTTACGAGCAAAGGGCCAGTAAACCTGACTATCGTCGCTTAACCTTTGTGCTGTTGGGCGTTGCGACTCCTTCTAACTTGATTCAAAATAAAGCATCTGCCATTCCCTTCAATATTGGCCGAGCGATTGACCTAGAAGGCTTTACGTTAGAGGAAAGTGCCCCTTTGATGCGGGGATTGATGGGGTTAACTCAACATCCCCAAACTGTCTTTCAGGAGATTTTAGAGTGGACAGGAGGGCGTCCTTTTCTGACGCAAAAGCTCTGCCGGATAGCTGTCCAGGCGCGGGCTAGACGCCCAGGCAAAGGGACACCTGGAGAACTATCAGCATCAGCCGAAGCCGAACGGCAATGGATTCAAAAAATAGTTCGGACTCATGTGATTGACCATTGGGAATCCAAAGATGAACCTGAACACTTAAGAACCATTCGCGATCGTGTATTGCACAGTGAACAAAGCCGCGAGTTGCTGCAACTCTATAAGCGAATCTTGTGCGGGGAACAGATCTCGGCCAGCAATGAACTTGAGCAGCTCGAACTTCGCTTAACAGGGCTAGTAGTGAAGAAAGCAGGCTATTTAGCAGTGGCCAATCCGATTTATCACACCATCTTTGAAATAAATTGGGTCAATCAACAGTTAAAGGCAGTGGAGTCTCGAAATACCTACCGTCTCTCAACCGTAGGTGATCTGTGGGATCGCCTCATCGAAGATGATTGAAGTTATCA
The DNA here is from genome assembly GCA_039818605.1 of Cyanobacteria bacterium J06639_14. GTDB lineage: Bacteria > Cyanobacteriota > Cyanobacteriia > Phormidesmidales > Phormidesmidaceae > SIO1E4. The sequence continues at coordinate 34,219 of JBCBTQ010000016.1, forward strand.
CATCCGTTTTGAACCCGCTAAACAAACCCAGGGATGGATACCGATTCTCTAGATGTGCAGCTACAGATTTTAGGTTGAAAGTAATGTGATGCTTACATGACTCCAAGCCCAAATTGCACCAATGCGTTAAAGATGGGCTACTTGAAATGCCTCGGTTGGCATTCCCCGCAACCCAAATCTATCGCTACACAATCTCTACCAAGTCTGTCTTGGCAAACCGTACTTTGGCCAGATCTGCATATTTATCGTCGTCGGCACGATAGCCAGCGGCGCAGGCAACGACAGTGGCATATCCTTGTGTCGATAGGTTCAACACCTTATCGTATTTTGCTGGTTCAATACCTTCCATGGGGCAAGCATCGACGCCTAACAAGGCCGCGCAGGTCATAAAATTACCCAGCGCAATGTAGACTTGCCGAGCTGCCCACTCATTGACATTGAAGCTGCGGGAGCCGTCAACTACATCGCTGACCATCATATTGCGATAACCTGCTTGCGATTCTACCGAGACATTGCGGGTCTCAGCGATCGCCTCAACGTAGCGATCAACGTCAGCGGTCGCGAGATTTTTGCGAATGGCAAAAACGACGAAGTGTGAGCAATCGGTTGTTTGGGCCTGATTCCATGAAAGGGGTTTCAGTTCTGCCTTGACTTGAGGATCTGTAACGACAAAAAACTTCCAAGGCTGCAGGCCATATGAAGAGGGTGTCAACACCAGCGAAGTTGCTAACGCGTCCCAGGTCTCGTCAGGAATTGTCTTGGTGGGATCAAACTTTTTGACAGCATAACGCCATTGGAGTTGTTCTAGCAGGTCGGTCGTCGTAATAGAGGCCATGGAAATACCGGATGTAATGCTTAAGCGGTCGCCTAGTTGACAACAGGAACTAATCAGCTGAAAAGCCCGATCTTATGGACTTTCCAGTAATTAAAACGTGCTGAAGTATTATAGCTCCTGTTCATTTAGGTTGAGCCATCAAGTAGAGCCTGCTCAATCAGCTAGCTGATTGAGCAGGGGGATGGGTATTAAAAAGGAATTATTGATTATGAGGAGCTGTTTATTACTTGCTACTCCGAGGTTTGTTTCAAGCATTAAATAATTCTACTTGTTCAGTTGTGGTGAATCGTATTTCTAAACTGTGTAAGGAGCTGTATTTTTAGACGTTGTAGATTACACGGAAACTTCGCCAGCGACTTGCTTCATCTCATTCGTGTAAGGGTGCTGAGGGTACTCCAGCACAAATATCCCCTTGCTGCCTAAGTCAATCATCTCTTCAGCGACCGGAAACACACCCAGAACTGACGCCTGAAACTTTTGTGAGACCTGTTCTCGTACTTCAACAGGATTGTATTTAGGCAGTAACTTGTTGACGACTAGAGATATTTTCGGGGCATTGAGTTTTCGGGCTACCTGCAGTGTCACTGCAGTCCCCTGAAAATCCTGCCGATCAGGTCGGAGGATAATCACCAGTTCCTGGGAGATCGCAATCGAGAGCAGGGTTTCCTCATTCATCCCTGGATGGGTGTCAATCAGCAGATAGTCCAACTGGAAGTCTTCACAAAATTGATGTAGCCCTTTTGTCAGTAGTAAAATATCGTAGCCTTCCTTAAGAATGCGGGCAATTTCACCCATTTTGATACTGCAGGGGACTAAGAAAATATGACCGTTGGCTTGGGCGATCGCAGATGGAGTCACATCATAGGCTGCGTCTCGTAATGTACATCGGCCCCACAAATAGTCATTCAGCGATAAGCCCACAGAATCCTCATCCATATCAAACAGCACATGAATGCCTGGCGACTGAATATCTGTATCGATGATGGCCACCCGTTTACCTTGAGCAGCAATGACAGCAGCTAGATTAGCCGTCATGTTCGACTTACCAGTACCGCCCCGGAATGAGTGCAGAGAAATAATCTTCGCCATTGAGATAGTCACGGACTAAGAAAACAGGTTGTGAGAGTGGCCTTTGGCACGTTTGGCGACTTGCAGCCAATGATGTCTCACTAAGGGTACGATAGGCAATTCCTGGAAGCAAACATTGCTCATCACAACCAATTACCGACCAGAACATACGGTGCCCAGAAAAACGGATGTTGTCGAAATTGAGGATTGTTCAGAACTGAGAGTTGAGCTTGTCGGAGTGCTTCAGCTTTGGTCATTTGCTGATCCGTGAGATTGCTGTAAAGTTCCGTCATTAAGGCTGCGGTAGCTGCATCATTCACTTGCCAAAGCGTCGCAATTGTACTACGGGCTCCAGATCGCACCGCCATCCCAGCCAGCCCTAAAGCCGCCTGTTTGTCGCCCGTAGCTGTCTGGCAGGCACTCAGTACAAGTAATTGAATGGGACCGTTCTGGTTAAGTTCCGAGGTTTGCAGCAGGCTATTTAAAGTGATCGCATTAAGGCGGTCATCCCAGGTCAACACAAAGGTTTCCTCGCTGGAGGAGCTAAATTTGCCGTGGGAAGCGAGATGAACAATGGGAGCCCCTTCAAAGTTCAGGCTGCTTTCCAGAGCTTGTGACGTAAATTCATCATTGAGCAAGACCGCCGCCGTCGGCACCGTTTCCTGAATTTGCTGAACTTCTTTTACGACATTGGGCAGGGCCGAAAATCCTTGGCGAGCCTCGCTCAAACCGGCAGTCACGACTCGTAGTGCTTGTCCCTGAAGTGGTTGAGGGTTTACCAATTGTAGACCGGGAGTCAAGGCCAGGTTGTACTTCTCCAGCAAAAACTGACTCCCATCATACAGAGCTGCCATGGGAATGTTCCGCAGTTCGCCATCCAGCACAAAGACCAGAGTATCGATTTCACTGGCTGCCAAGTCGGCTGCAGCCGGTTGCATCAGCCAATCATAGAGCTGCTCGGCAAACGGCAAATATTGGCGACCAATCCGTAGCACAAGCAGGCGCTGGAATTGTTCTATCGCTTCATCCAGATCGGTAGCACTTACAGGACTTGTGTAGTGTTGTAAGGGGCGGTTTGGCAGACTGACAATCACTTCCAAGCGATCGCTCAAAATTACGGGATAGACAACCGCTGCCCGTTGGTCGAGTTGATCAATGTCGATCGCAGCTGCATCCAGACAGGCTTCCCGGAAAAAGTTGTCGAGTTCCGCCAACTGTAGTGCTTCAATAGTCGTGCGGGCTTTTTCCAGATCGGTGGACGTGATAGAACGATCAGGATCCAGTAACAACGCCACCAGTTCTCGATGAATCGGTTCGACATTATTTTGGAAAGACACCTGCACTGCAGGATTGATCGCCACCAAGTCAGTGCGTAGTTGCTGCAAAGTCGCAACGGCATCGCTGTAAGCGGCGATCGCTTTTTCAGGCTGTTTTTCAGCCTTGTACAGACGGCCTAACTGCCACTGCCAGCGGTAAGTGATATCAGAAGCGTTAATGCCTTGGGCCAGCGCCAAGGCTGATTGACTGAGATCGGCAGCCTCAGACCATTGTGCTTGGGTTTCATAGAGATGCCCGAGGGTCCCAGTCGCAAAAGATTCAGAGCGGCGATCGCCAAGCGTTTGGGCTTGCTGAATTGTCATCGCTAGCAAATCAGCAATCTGCCGTGGTGTCGGATTAGTCGTAACTGGCAGTTCGATTAGCGTCTGGGCCAGATTAATTTTGGCAAACAGAGTCGTTTGGCTCAGGGCTAGGGTATTGAGAGTATTCAGAATCGTCGGCCAGAGTCCTTGAGCCTGAGACAACTGAGCGGTTTTAGTGAAGAGGGCTAACTGGTTGAGTTGAGCCTGTACCTGCACAAGTTTGGGCGCTGTCGCCGTATTGGCTTCGGTATAAAACGCCAGGGCTGCTTCTGTCTCTCCTTGAGCCGCTTTGAGATTACCTAGACTTAAAGCAGTTGCACTGACAGCATCTGAGTTGGACAGGGCTTGGGCGATCGCTTGGCTTGATTCCAGAATGGCTTGGGCTTCCGTGAGGTTGCCCGCCTGCAGTAGAGAATCCCCTAGGGTCCGTTGAGCAACTGCTTCGGTTAAAGAATCCGGTTGTGTGCTCAGGGCTTCAACAACTGGTACCAGCGTTGCGATCGCCTGACGGTGAAAGCCTAATCGCTGCATTGCTTGAGCCTGATTAACCTGAGCTTGAACAGCTTGAGTAGCATAATCCAGTTGGGTATAAATTTCCCAAGACTGTTGCCAGGCTACGATTGCCGCTTCTCCCTGTCCTTGCTCAAGCTGAAGTCCTCCCTGCACATCTAAGACTTGGGCCAGCAGCAAGTTTTGATTTGGCAATGAGGTTGTATTGAGCAGTGATTGGGCCGCTGCGATCGCCCTTTCAGCATCATCCCACTTTCCTAGCTGCTGGTATACCAAAGCCAGATTACGCCACGCTGTGACTTCCTCGGTTGGACTAGTGGCCGTGTTCGTAACCTGCTGTAACACCTGTATGGCTTCCTCCAGTTGCCCCTGGTTATATAGCTGTTGCCCCTGTTCCAAAGTGGCCTGAGCCACAATTTGTGCATTAGAACTGGGGGGGGCATCGCTAGAAACTGCCTGGGTTGGCTGTAGCAACAAACCCAGCAAGCAACTGAAAATCGCCAGCAGTAAACAGGTCAGTTTTTGTTTTTTCCGCATAGTGCTTAACTCCAGTTGCCGCTCAGACCTCAGTCAAACTCTCACCTAAAACGCATTCAAGCCAATGGAGAAGTAGATGCCATTCTCCTGAAAAGAGTCTCCCGACTCACTACCATTCAGCGGGATACCCCAATCCAATCGGGCTGTCCAGGAATCGCCATCAGTCCACAATAGGCCGAGCCCAGTACCGACTAAAGTACTGGGATTGGGGTTCGGCAGTCGAGTGTTCCACCCAGTTCCAACATCAAAAAAGGGTACGACTTGGACTAGCCCTTGACGCTCCCGGTAACGAAGAATCGGAAGCCGCACTTCGATAGTGGCTAAGATGGCGTTGTCGGTGAGTAGCCGATCTTGCCGGTAGCCCCGAACAGTCCGCGCGCCCCCTAAACCAAACAATTCAGAAGACGGCAGGGTATCGGTTGCTAGTTGGGCTTCACCTCTAACGAGGAGCAGCGTATCCGGACCCAGTAGACGTGCCCATTGAGCCTGGGCTTGCCAGGCAAAAAATTCGCTGTCAGGGGCATCATCCCCTATGGTATCCACTGGTTCGGAACCACCAAGGCCAAGAGTAAACTGCGATCGCGCTGCAATCACATCATTGCGGCCCCGTTTCACCCAATCTTGCGCAAACCGTAACGCAAACACTTCGATCGCACCATCATCATTGGCCCCAAAGGCAGGAAACGGGATCGCCTCTCCCAAAAGGTCTTCTAGAAACACACTGCGACTCTTGGACCAAGATCCCGTTAGGCTTAGGGCAAGTTCTTCCGTCGGGGTACGAATAATGGGTTGCCGGAAGGATAAATCAACTAGAAAGCTCTCGGTATTAATGTCCAGGATATCGTTCGGGTCTCGGATGACTTCGCTATCGGTGTACTCAAAGTGAACGCCTACAGTGCCATTACGAGGATTAACCGGTAGTTGGTAGTCGGCGATGACGCGATCGCTTCCATCCGTATTGAAATATCCAATCTGTAAATTATCGCCACGCCCCGTGAGGTTCCCTTCGTTCAAAAAGAGTCCTCGTTCCCAAGAGCCTACGAGGGGTGATCGATCATTTCGAGTCACCAAGTCCACATCAAAGCTATCCGCTTCCTCAACCGTCACAGTGAGTCGATTGGTCCCCGGCTCGATGCCTGTCGATAATTCACCCGAAATATTATCGATCAGGGGGTCGAGCTGTAATAGTCGGAGCGCTTCTACTAAGCGATCAACCTGTAGCGGTGGATCTGCTGCGAGGGCTAACCGATTGCGCACATAAGACGGCTGGAGTCGCGAGGTGCCCTGGATCTGAATATCAGTCAGCGCCCCTTCAATGACCTCAATAATTACGGTGCCGTCTTCCGGCTCTTGGGGCGGAATGAAGGCTCCGGAAGATACATAGCCGCGATCCACATAAAGCTGGGTAATTGCGCTGCGGGCTTGTAGCAGCTCAGATAACGTCAAGGGACTTCCCACAAAGGGCGCTAGCACAGCTTGCAGTTCTATTTCGCTGAATACGGTGCTGCCAATGACCTCGAAGCGATCGACGATGATCGTAACTTCCTCCGACACGCTGTCTCCAGAGGCGTCAGGTTCAGCCGGGAGGGCTGGCACCTCCAACCGTGGTGCGTCTGGTAGGGGCACCAACAGTTCTTCAGGGGAAGGTAAGGAAGGTTCTGGACTAGGCTCGATGATTCCAGGAATAGAGGGGGAAGGCGTGGTTTGGGCTAGCGTCTGGGGAGTCGTTACTTGGGGATCGTGACAGAGCAAAGCCATATCCCGAAGGCATGTTCTTGGACTCAGGATTACTTCGGACTCGGTAAGACGTTTTTGCCTTGCCTGCATTGTATCCACAGACCCCACGGCTGAAATTGCTGTCAAAGCCTCCCAGACCAAAATGATCCCGGTGATGCTGACAATAACCCTGGGGGAGAGTGTGTAATTTGACGTTTTACCTCGCGATAAATCAAATATCGATTGAGCGTTCACAGTGAATCCTCGTGGATCTCACCCGCACAGGTGAGTGATGGCAGCCAAGCATTGGGAGGCGTGTCCCTGTTTCCTTGGGCTAACAGTACCACCTGACCATCGGGACGCACCGCTAAGGACTGAACTTCTTGAATCTGACGAGGTGTATCCGCTATCGGAGTCTCAGTTGTTGTGACTTCAGTCGTCGCATCGTCAATTGTGGTTTCGACTGTGGCCCAATCTAAGAGTAGTTGGCTACCACTAAGTGTTTCAGTCGGGTTGGTCGGTAGCCCCCCCCGCCCAGTTACGATTAGACTGCCAATTTCCTGGGCAATTGCGCCGCTAGAGGAACATCCCTGAGCAATTAAACGGGAAGCGTCAATCACAGTATCCGGTAACGCAATGACCCCCTGGCTAGGATCTAGATCCGGCGACAGTATAATTACGTTCCCCTCTAAACTTGGGTTCTCCTGGGAGATAGCCGTAATGTCGTTGCTAGCTAAGTTAGCAGGGTCAAGCTGCTCGGGATCACTCGTGCCCAGCAAATTCTCTAGCTCGGCTCGACTTAAGGGGGCAATGCCAAATACTCCTTCAGCGGTAACCACAACGTTACCGCCCGATCCCGAGAAAGCATTGGCGGTAATATCGCTGTTACCGTCCTCAGGAGAGGCCACGAGAAAGGTTGTGCTGAGGTCAACATTGCCACCATCACCGCCAGCTAGGGCCGTTCCTGCCGTCGTCGAGATGCGGCTGTTGTCAAGCATCACAATCAGGTCATTGATATCGAGGACAATGTTGCCTCCTGTGTTGCTAAAAGTTTCCGCAGAGATAGAGCCTTGATCCAGCAGGAGGGTATCGCCTTGGATGACGATATCACCGGCTTCGCCTGTACCAGCACTAGCAACGGAAATCTGCCCGCCATCGCGAACCGTAATTAACGCTGGATCGATAACAATGCTGCCACCGTTACCCGTTGAGCCAGCGATCGCGTTGGCCAGAATAGCGCTACCGTCACCCTCAACCAAAACCAGATCGTCCACATTCAGCTTAAAACTTCCGGCATTGCCCGCCCCCAAGGTGCTGGCTTCTAACGTGGCTCCATTAGCAACCACGAGTGACGGCGTGGTAATGACAACATTGCCGCCATTACCTGTGGCTAATTCCAGCGCCTCCGATCGCAGGCCACTCTCCCGCACTGCAACTTCTTCGGATAAACCAGGAATATCAAAGGCGGTAACACCATCAAACGTAACCGACTCACTAGCCGTAATCACGATATCCCCAGCATCATCAAGAGAGTCTGTACTTACGCTAATGACACCGCCATTGGTCAGTGAGAGGTGATCAGTCGTAATCGTTACACTTCCTGGTTGTCCTTCACCACCAAAGGCAACTTCGCTGTTGATGTTACTGGCAAACGTTGTGTTTTCAAAGGTATCGAAGACTGCACCATCAATTGTAATTGACTCATTTGCCTGAATGTTGATAGTTCCTCCATCTCCAAACCCCAAAGAACCGGCTCTAATCTGGGCTCCATTAGTCACTGACAGCACGTCTGTAACAATGTTGACCTGCCCTCCATTACCGACAGCCTCAAGATCGATAGAGCTAAAAATTCCACTCGCAAGGGTGAAGTCAAAAAAATCTCCCCCTGAAAGGATCCCATCAAGACTGATGAATTCTGATGCAATCACCGTCACATCGCCTGCATCGCCAATTACAAAATCACTCGTGAAAGAAGCTATTTGTGCCCCATTTATAGCTGTAAGGGTGTTGGTATTAACCGTAACGTTTCCAGCAGTTCCCTCAGAAAAACTCCGATTTTGACTACCTACAAAAGCGTTATCCAAGTTAATATCATTTGCCTCAATAGAAACATCACCGGCACTACCAAAGCCAAAAACAACCGTTGCAAAGTCAATTACCTGAGCTTCAAAGGTGTCTGCGACCAGTCGGAGACGTCCCCCTGTCCCTTCACCGTCCAAAAATGTCGAAACACCCCCATTTAGAGAAATCAAAGGAGCCTCGAAGCTAAAGGTGCCGCCGGTGCCAGAACCAACCGTACTCCCTTCAAAAAAACTGGCTTCTCCTTGAGTAATGGCAGTGTCACTCTGAAAGGTCGCACTGCCATTTTCCAAGCCATAGGTATACACCTCAGAGGCCATCGGAAGGGTGATCGCCCCCTCGGCGAGAAAAGTTAGGTTACCGCCATTCCCATTAAATAAGCTTGGGTCAAAGCTACTCAGGAAACCAAAAACGTCGCCCCCTGAGGCATCCACAAATGTTGTGGTCAGACTCCCTTTCGAATCAATAGCAATATCACCACCGCCATTGAAGTCGACAGTATTAATTGCCCCAACGGCAATATTGCCTGACAGTGCGGGGTTGGCGGCAAATTGATTCGTTAAAAATACCAGGCCACCAGGATTGATAATGTTGTCAATCGTAATATTTGCCCCCTCCGGGGTTCCAGCACTGGGAGTCCCGAAGAAAGTAGTTGTTCCGGCTCGAATATCGAGGGTGGGCTCAGTCGTGCCAGAAATAGTTTGGGATGTGCCGTTAGAAAGCTCTACGGTACTGTCATTGAAGGGACCACCAGCACTATCAATTTCCAGAGTCCCGCCCGTCACGTTTCCCCCAGCTAAAACTTGTAGTGAGGCACCAGTATAATCACCGAGATCGACATTGCCCGCCACCTCGATTACAGGATCCTCAATGCTCATCAACGCTGCAGGAGTTCCATTGAGCCTTTCCCCGCTAAAATTGCCGCCCGCGGTGAAATAGGCATCAATCACGATGGAATTGTTAGACCTTAGTAGAATATTGCGGTCAGCAGTTAGACCACTGTCAGGGTGATCGAGAATAGAAATGTTTAGGGTTGAATTTCCCTGCAGAAGCAGATCGTTGCCAACCAGAACTCTGAAAGGCTGCGAGGAAGAATCCTGAACCGTCAGAATATCGCTTGCCAGGAGGGTCAAGTTCCCACCTGTTTGCAATTGACCCTGAAGGTTTAAGACGTTGCCAACTAAGGTCAGATTTTCTTCTACTGATAGGTTGGCTTCATTCGTGACTGTCCCTGAGGTCGGCAGCCAGGCATCGAGTCCAGGACTTGTATTTACCCACAATAGAGGTGGCACGTCTGAGTTCATGGCACTAAAGACATAGCCATTCTCAAATTCGAGCTGCTCTTGAGTACTCCCCAAAAAAGAACCTCGAATATCAAGCTCTGCATTGGGACCAAAGACAATGCCGTTAGGGTTGATGACATACAAGTTGGCACTCCCATCCACACCTAGCGTGCCGTTGATTTGCGACTCGCTCAGGCCCGTCACCCGTGTGACGATGTTTTCGATATCAATGGGATTCGCAAAATAGACTCGTTGTCCGTCGTTGACGTTAAATTCCAAAAAGCTATGGAACAAATTGTTGGCGCGTGCTGCGCCACCATCAACGCGATCAGTCAACTCACCGTTAATCAAAACATTGGGTGTAACCAGGGAGCCTTCAGACCCCAGAGAGTTATCGGGAACGAGTTGAGCCGCTGCCGAAAAGGTTGTGACGACCCAACTCATTCCAGCGATCGCTAGAATGTTGAGGGATTTTCTGAGATTTTGTGGCAAAGGCATCACTGATCGCTCCCTAAACACTCGTTAGTTTTGAGCCCACCCCTAAAATCCCACAAAGGTAGCACCGCTGAACCACTTTGGAAATATGGCTTATTAAGTAGAGCAACTGCGCTGTTATCGCCTACTCGCAACCGAGTCAGAGAAGATGCTTGACTGCAAAGATCCCATCATCGAAGGCTACAAAATCGGCATTGATGATAGTATCCGTGCCAATTTCATCCCCTGTGATACGGAACTTATGACGGGAGCCCGTAATTACGACGTCTGTGCTATCTACCCCACGAAGTTCTAAGAAATGTCCTTTACCTGAACCGAAATCAACTCTGTCGTCCAGGCGATCGCCGGCAAACAGAACCACTTCCTCATGACTGCCAGATCCCATCTTGATATTGAAAGCTGCTTCTCTGAATTGCTCATTCTGTGTGTTGGGAGCAATTAACTGATCAAAGCTACCTCTTCCCAAATTAAAGATAATTTCAGCAACTCCACCCGTTGGATCAACTGAAATAGAGGTCTCGGATAAATCAACCCTATTCTTTTGGTTCCAGAAGCCCAACTTTGTTTTGCCCGTATCGACCCGAATCTCCTCAATATTATCGCCAAACTCCTTCGGTAAATGTCTGATCTTTGAAGGGGCATGGGTCAGATCAAGCAACGAAATTTCAGTACCTGGAGCCTGATGCTCGATCGCATTAAAAGCATCGCGGATAGTGCGTTCACGAATACCTAAGGCATCAACGGTGACACTCTTCTTACCCCGACCTACTTCAACAATGACACCCGACAGCCCAACATCTACATCGCCTCCCGTCAACGTGTCATCTTCGAGCGTGAAAGTAACATTATCAGTTTCAACATTGCTGCTAAAGTCAAGGAGATTGGCTTCGCCACTCTGATCAATTATCAGTTCAAAGTCCTCAAAGCCAGGTGTACAACGGCATGAGCCGCGAGTCCCAATTGAACGAGAATTCGTTATTGCTAACGTCAAATCATCTTCGAGGAAACCAAATCCAGTATCGCCTGTGTTTTCATCAAACACAACAACACCAGCAGCAACTTGATTGGAGTCAGTGACAGTTTCAACAATGTCAGTTTCATCATCAAAATCGCCATCACCATTGAAATCTACTTGGACAACAGCTGTATTATCGATTTGTCCAAAGCCATCGAAAAGTTCAGAAAGAGGGCCGACTGCTCCGTTATAGACACCCGCCTCAGGAATACCATCGCCATCTTCATCGGGCTGCGTAACTTCAAACTCAGTAGAGCGATGAAATCCTGCAAAGGGTACATTTTGTAAACGTTCAAGTTCATCTGCGGGATCACCGTTCTCGTCCAGATTGCCTAATGTTCCGCTACTAAAGTCAATCTGTGTAAAAGCAGCACCTTGATCAAGAACACCGTTAACAATTAAGGAGAGGCTCTCACCAGATGCAAGGGATATGTTCTCCCAGGTCAGTGTGTCCGCTTCCGTATCGATGGCCACCGTACCGTTGGGATCCCCAACAAAGCTAAAAGCTCCTGTCAGATCAATTCGTGCATCAAAGGCATCCGTTACTAGGATGTTGTCTAGGGCGACATTGCCCGTATTTTCAACTGTGATTCGAAACTGATGCTCTTCCCCAACGACTAATATGCTGGGAGCTTCCTCTAATAACTCAGTAAAGTTTTCTAATGTACCGTCCCCGTCAATATCAGTGGGCACGAGGGCTGCACTTTTCTGAACCTCTAAGGAAGGTGCGGCTGTCTCAAAAACAATATCGGTTGCAATACTGAACTTAGCTTGGGTCGTATTTCGCTCAGCATAGAAGATATCAAGGTCATAGTTCTGACCAGGATTTAATCCTAAATCGTCCAGATCTACTGAACCCATTTCAGAGGGATGAACGCCTCCTAAATCAATAACGAGTTGATTATCA
>JBCBTQ010000017.1:0-46285 GCA_039818605.1 Cyanobacteria bacterium J06639_14
GTTCAGAACGTCGTGAGACAGTTCGGTCCATATCCGGTGTAGGCGTAGGAGCATTGAGGGGAGTCCTCCTTAGTACGAGAGGACCGGGAGGAACGCACCGCTGGTGTACCTGTTATCGTGCCAACGGTAAACGCAGGGTAGCCATGTGCGGAGTGGATAACCGCTGAAAGCATCTAAGTGGGAAGCCCACCCCAAGATGAGTGCTCCCATGGGGTAACCCAGTAAGGTCACGGGGAGACCACCCGTTGATAGGGTCTAAGTGGAAGTGTGGCAACATATGAAGCTGAGGACTACTAACAGACCGAGGGCTTGTCCTAATTGCCTCTCTTCTCTATCTCTCTGACCTCTATGCAGTTCTCAAGGCTCTTCTGAATATTACTCGCTTTCCTGGTGCCTATGGCGGCGTGGAACCACTCCGAACCATCCCGAACTCGGTCGTGAAACATGCCTGCGGCGAAGATACTTTGGGGGTTGCCCCACGGGAAATTAGCTCGGTGCCAGGTCTTTATTAACGCCTCCCTCTTCCGATGAGAAGAGGGAGGCGCTTTCTATATTCCTCAAATGCTGGACGAGTGTAGAGACACATCAACCTTGTATATAAGAGGTGTATCATCAAGATTTATCTTGGAGGTATATCTCACAGGGGAGAGACTCCGATGCCAACTTTGTATAGTCCCGATGGATTTTTAGTTAAAACCTTGCGAGGGCATCGGGCACATGTACGAGGAATTGCCTTTAGCCCAGACAGTTCGCTGCTGACTTCAGCCAGTTGGGACGTTAAGTTGTGGTTTCCCGAAGGAAAGTTAATTACAACGTTAAGAGGACACCATGGTCGTGTACGAGACCTCAGCATTAGTAGGGATGAAACACTGCTAGCGAGCGTTGGTGAAGATAAAAGGCTTTTGCTATGGAATCCTGGTGTTAATCGACTAAATGGTGATCGATCGCAAAACGAACCAATTCAGCCCGATTACTGGTTTCGGTTTTGCGCAGAAGGCTTGTGACATACTTTTCAATTGTTCGCGGGCTTAGATAGAGGCTGGCGGCAATCTGGGCATTTGAGAGTCCTTCCGACAGCAGATCTAGGACATCTTGCTCACGGCCAGTAAGCGATACGCTAGAGTCACTGAGTAGCTCCTCGGCATTGATAGGAGCGGACGGTTTCATCGGGGTGATTGTTTTGTTTGTGGGTTCGCGATACTGTAACCATGCCGTTTGGATAAGCTGTGATCGCTCCAATAAGTTGCGGACCACTGCTCCAATCTCTTCTAATTCAAAGGGCTTTTCTAAGTAGACATCACAGCCAACTTGATAACCTTGAACACGCTCTTGGGTATCTGTATGTGCTGTGAGCAAAATAACAGGTACAAGACGCCAAGCGGGTTTTTGCCGCAAGCTCTTCAAAAAGGCATATCCATCCACATGAGGCATGCTGATATCGGTAATTACCAACTGAGGCTGAAATTTTTCAACCAATTGGAGTGCTTTCCATCCATCCTCAGCCGTGATAGCAGCATATCCTTCTAGCTCAAGATAATCTCGCAGCGATAACCGCGTCCCTTCATCGTCTTCCACAATAAGAATCGTTAGCGGCATTATGTTTTCAATTTTGAATCTAAAGACAGCCTATTCACCTTGCTTGTTTAAAAGCTAAAGGAGTTTAGCGGGATTTATCTTGGCTTTGTCGCTGAAATTTAATAAATTTTTGTCACTATAAATAAAGAGGTGTTGCCCTGCCAGCAAAAAACTCGTCTCTAATATCAACTTACGACAAGACAGTTTGGTGGCGGAGGGATCCAAGATTCAGGTAGCCCCAAAGTGCTGACGTCTGATTTCTGAATCCCCAGCGATTTAGAATTTCTCGACTTCAACGAAAACCCTTGGTCTCAGGCATCCATGCATCATCAAGCACAGCAGTTAGACAGGGGTTGCCAGCTGCTCTTTTTCAGGTACAGTTGTGTATCCGGAGACAATTTGCCGAAATTCATCGCCATCAATGGTTTCCTTTTCAATTAGCAGATCAACAAGACAATCAATCGCTACCCGATTATGCCGAATGATTTCTTTTGCCTCGAAATAACACTTTTCGACAATGCTGCGAACTTGGACATCAATGCGGGATGCAATCTCGTCAGAATATTCTGATTGGTTGACCCAACCGCGCCCCAAGAAAACCTCGTTTTGGGTATTTTCCAGTGACAAAGGACCGAGATCAGACATGCCAAAGCGAGTGACCATCTGTCGTGCCATAGCAGTGACTTTTTCCAGATCATTGCTGGCTCCGGTTGTAACTTCCGTATCCCCAAAAATCACATCTTCGGCAGCGCGGCCTCCCAAAGTGCCCTTAATACGAGCCAAAATTTGCGATCGCGAAATCAAGGTTTGGTCTTCACTGGGTGTAAACCAAGTTAATCCTTGAGCTCGGCCCCGGGGAATCAGAGTGACCTTTTGAACTGGGTCGTGAGCTTTATCTAGCGTCCCAACAATAGCATGTCCAACTTCGTGGTAAGCAATCAATCGCTTGCTTTTGCTATCTACTAATGGAGTGCCTTCCATGCCAGCCACTACCCGGTCAACTGCGTCTTCGATCTCTTGCATGGTTATTGCGTCCTTGCGGCGACGCGCAGTGAGGATTGCGGCCTCGTTGAGTAGATTTGCTAGATCAGCTCCTGTAAAGCCTGGAGTGCGTCGAGCGATCGCATCGAGAGAGACTTGTTCAGCCATCTTCTTGTTGCGAGCATGAACATTAAGAATCTCTAGCCGACCTTTGATATCAGGCAAATCAACCATCACTTGCCGGTCAAAGCGACCGGGTCTGAGCAAAGCAGTGTCCAAGACATCAACCCGGTTTGTGGCGGCAATTACAATGACGCCACTGTTACCTTCAAAACCATCCATCTCAGTCAAGAGTTGGTTAAGCGTTTGTTCACGTTCATCATTACCGCCACCGATACCGGCCCCCCGCTGGCGACCGACCGCGTCGATTTCATCGATAAAGATAATACAGGGCGCGTTTTCCTTTGCTTTTTTGAATAGGTCACGGACTCGTGAAGCACCTACACCCACAAACATCTCAACAAATTCGGACCCAGAGATACTGAAGAAGGGAACAGCTGCTTCACCCGCAATCGCTTTTGCCAACAATGTCTTACCTGTTCCAGGCGGGCCAATGAGCAGAACCCCACGAGGAATTTTGGCTCCAATAGCAGTGAATTTTTCTGGGTTTTTGAGAAAAGAAACGACTTCCTGAAGTTCTTCCTTTGCTTCTTCGATGCCAGCCACATCACCAAACTGAACCCCAGTTTTGGCCTCCATTTGGAAACGGGCTCGCGATCGTCCGAAGTTCATGGCACCGCCAGCGTTGTTGGCCGTCCGTCGTAGAATCATCAGTACGACAAACAACAGCATCAGAACGAGGAGTATGTTAATGCCAATCCAAGCGTAGTCAACGCCGCTTCCTTGGGCCTTGATTTCAACATTGACATCATTTTCCCGTAACCGCTCGACAAAGTCGGGATTGCGACTATCACCTGTAAATAGAACAACCTCAAGGGGGTCCTCATTTTCATCTGCCCCTTCGAGGGTAACTCTTGCAATACCCCGATTAGGATCGATATCAACCTGTTCGACTTCGCCTTCCTCGACCTTTTCGAGAAATTCACCGTAAGAAAGTTTGCTTTCATCCTCAGCTTGAGCCATCGCAGGGGGAAGGGCTACTAAGCCTTGAATGAAAAAACAGCTAGTTGCCAGCAGACCAGACGCGGCTATCCGAACAGTCTGGTGAAGGAAACCCTGCTGACGCAAACGATACATCATAAATCGTGCCTTCTAGTGCTTTTCTCTGTAACCATCGAATGAACATTCTGCAGGAAAAACACTGCAGCAGCCCATGACTAGTTTAATAGCTCTCTTGAGTAGTGTGGGACTTCTCTTAGTACATAGGCTCCTTACAACTCGTATTGACAAGCCTGTGAGAAGACTTTCTGTCCCTTGTCGAATACTTAGCCCTGAACTGTTCCCCTCAGAGTGACTGAATGTACAGACAATAGCCATCAACGATATATCTGGCCTCGGTATAGTTGGCTTACGCGCTGCTATCTCATCTATTCCCGTGACTCTGAGTAGATAGCCAAAAAGCTTAGGGATACCAATACTATCTATCAGCTAATCTCATGGGCCAGTAACGGAAGCAGATCATTGAAAAATATTTGCTGCACCTTACCTAAAGATAAGGCGAAAAAGAGCCGGTTACTTTTACCGATTTCAATACCTCTATATCTTGGCCAAGCAGATTGTCTTTTTTGTCAATAACGATAGGCTGAACCGAGCTGATTTCAGAAGTCGACCCAGAGCTTAAGGCTTTCGTAAGAGCAACAAGCGCATCAAAGTTATAGATGCTACCGCCTGTAGTCCTGATTAGGAATTCTAGTGAAAACTTATCGGCCAAGCTGGCAAACATATATTGAAAAATAAATCTTCCTTAAGTAATCCTCAGAGAACAAAGTTCCTAATGTCTGTACCTTGCTTGCAAGGCTGCATTGCAGCCTTGCAAGCAAAAGATATATCCAGCGCAAAGGCAACGATGGAATTGGGGGCCGGCAATTTTTACAATGCTGATTGTGTCAGACTCTCAGGAGGAATCAGTACGAATATCATAGACTTGACAAGAAATTAGAAGCCTTGGCGCGAAGCCATTTTCTCCAGATCGGCCTGGGTCTGATGGAGTAGGCTCTTGCGCTGATCATTGTTTGCGCCCAAAGAAGGGACTAAATTGCGTGCTTGCAGTGTCATGTGCAGTTGTAGATGAGCGACATAGTCACTACAGGCTTCACGCGATACTGCGCTTACTTCAGTGGAATGTTCAGAAGATGCTGACACGTTTTGTTCTCCCCGTTACGGAATGCAACGTTCCTCAACGATATCGAAACTATCACGAGTGAGGGAGTTACTGGAAATCGTGAAATGATCCTTAACGGTCAAAGGGATATCAATGACGGAAAGATCGGCGGAGTCAGGATAATAATGATGACGTAGAGCAGTAATGGCATGGCGGTTCAAGATATGGCAGAAGCACTGCATAAAGAATCGACACATTACTCCATGTTCCTATTCACGCTTCCCCCGTCCTATCTTCTAAGCACCCGCACTGCTTACATGAAAAAGTCGGCCTTACAATAAGGACGCTTGTGCATCATTGATGAGGGTTATGGCTGCGCCTACCAAAACCGACGCCAATCACGGACTGCCAGAACGTCTGGCTAAACATGAGGTTCGCTACTCCAATTGTAAGGACGTGAACCCAGATGACTTAACTCCTATGATGCGCCACTACGTGACTGTGAAGAGTGACTATCCTCACGCACTGTTGCTATATCGGGTAGGTGATTTTTTTGAAACCTTTTTTGAAGACGGCATCACAATTGCGCGTGAACTTGAATTGGTTTTAACCAGCAAAGATGCAGGCAAATCTGTAGGTCGCGTCCCCATGGCTGGAATTCCCCATCATGCGCTGGACCGCTACTGCATCCAGTTGGTGGAAAAGGGCTATGCGATCGCCATTTGTGACCAAGTTGAAGATCCGGCTCAGGTTGCCCAAGGGGTTTTAGTAAAGCGAGAAGTCACGCGTGTTATTACCCCCGGTACAGTTTTAGAAGAGGGGATGCTGAGTGCCCGGCAAAATAACTTCTTGGTGGCAGTGGTTATGTCTGGACAGCATTGGGGATTAGCCTATGCCGATGTCTCCACCGGAGAATTCTTCACAACGCAGAACAGTGATCTGGATCAGTTGGGACAAGAGCTGATGCGGCTGCAACCTTCGGAAACACTCGTGCCTACGGATGCACCCGACCTAAGAGCCATGTTGCGTCCTGGGGAGGGCGGGGAGCTTTTACACGATTGCCTGCCCCGGCAGTTTTGCTACACGTTGCGATCGCAGGGGAGTTTTTCCCATACCGAAGCTCGTCAGCGCTTATTACAAACCTTTCGGCTGCGTTCCCTAGAAGGAATTGGCTGTGAGCACTTGCCCTTAGCCGTGCGCGCTGCGGGAGGATTATTAGAGTATCTAGAAGATACACAAAAAGAAACGCAGGTTCCCCTGCAGCTTCTCAGTACTTATGTTCTCAGTGACTTCCTAGTGCTGGATCATCAAACTCGTCGCAATTTAGAAATCACACAGACTTCGCGCGACGGTACTTACAATGGTTCACTCCTTTGGGCACTGGATCGCACCGTTACAGCCATGGGGGGGCGGGCACTACGCCGCTGGCTCTTGCAGCCGCTGTTGGTGGCAAGCAAAATTCAAGCTCGGCAAGCCACTATTCAAGAACTCGTCAACAATGGATCACTGCGAACGGCTCTGCAGCAACAGCTCAAGCAAATTTATGATCTGGAACGGCTAGCCGGTCGGGCGGGATCGGGTAAAGCTAATGGACGAGACTTGGTTGCCCTGGCGGACTCGTTTGCCCGGTTACCTATCTTGTCTGCCTTGGTCGAGTCTGTGACCTCACCTCACTTGAAAGCCCTACAATACGTGCCGCCAGAGCTCGAACAGTTGGGGGACACTTTGCGATCGCACCTGGTCGAAAATCCCCCGTTGTATCTCACCGAAGGTAACCTTATTCGACCGGGCGTCAACTCAGAACTCGATCAGCTACGGGATCAAACAAAAGGCGACCAAGATTGGATTGCCAAACTGGAACCAGCCGAGCGTAAAAGAACCGGTATTTCGACCCTCAAGGTTGGCTTCAATAAAGCTTTTGGTTATTACATCAGTATTTCTCGTAGCAAAGCCAGCCAAGCCCCGGAAGACTACATCCGCAAACAAACTCTGACGAACGAAGAACGCTACATTACCCCAGAGCTTAAGGAACGTGAAGCGCGTATTTTCAATACGCAAGAACGAATTCACTCGCTAGAGTACGAAATCTTTCAACAACTCCGCGAACTCGTTGGTCATCATGCTGGCTTGATTCGCAAAGTTGCACAGGCCGTGGCGGCAGCTGACGTTCTGGCCGGGTTGGCTGAAGTTGCTATTTATCAAGGTTATTGCTGCCCGAAAATTGTTGAAAGCCGCGAAATTGCAATTGTCGATGGGCGACATCCGGTTGTCGAGCAATTACTGCCGGCAGGGTTCTTTGTCCCGAACTCAACGGAACTGGGAGGGGAGGCTTCGGAAGTCGGAAAACATAAGGAAGAAGAGAAAAAACAGGAGCCAGGAGTCAGGAGCCAGGAGTTAGGAGTCGGGAGCCAGGAGTCAGAAGCAAAGCGGAAAGTAGAGGATGGCGAGGCACAACAGGGAGAAGGTAGCAAGACTGAAAGTGTTGGAATTCGGAATTCAAAATACCCCGATCTCATTATCCTCACTGGACCTAACGCTAGCGGTAAGAGCTGCTATTTGCGGCAAGTTGGATTAATTCAGTTAATCGCCCAGGTGGGGAGCTTTGTCCCTGCTGATTCTGCTTGTCTTGGTATCTGCGATCGCATCTTTACCCGTGTCGGAGCTGTGGATGACCTAGCAACGGGGCAGTCCACGTTTATGGTTGAAATGAATGAGACCGCCAACATTTTGAATCATGCTAGCGATCGCTCCTTGGTATTACTCGATGAGATTGGTCGAGGCACTGCAACGTTTGATGGTCTATCGATTGCGTGGTCTGTGGCGGAATATTTGGCCAGTGAAGTCCAAGCCCGTACCATCTTTGCCACGCACTACCATGAACTCAATGAATTGGCAGGCATTCTGGGGAATGTTGCTAACTATCAAGTCACCGTGAAGGAAATGCCGGATCAGATCGTATTTCTCCATCAGGTGCGTCCCGGAGGGGCTGATCGTTCTTATGGTATTGAAGCAGGTCGACTTGCCGGGCTTCCCCCGACGGTAATTCAGCGAGCCCGCGAGGTCATGAGGCAAATTGAGAAACACAGTAAAATCGCGGTCGGCTTGAGGCAGGGAGCCCAGTTCAATGGCAATGGACGAAGGAAAAAACGTCGCAGCGTTAAAGAAGACCCAGCGGAGCAATTGGATATTTTTGGCTTTTAGAGATTCGGACGATCGCTTCGTCAGCGTTACAAGTGATGGTTAATAGTTGGGAGTGATGTTTGCTTGTATCGTCTGAAACACCACGAACTATCAACCCATAAACAACTCCTAATCGATTAACCGAACCTTACCGGCACGGATGGCGTCGAGCAAGCGGTTAATTTGGGCGCGATCGCTAGCAGGCATATTGGAGGTAGACAACATGGCCGAAGTTAGCTGCAGATGTTCTTGACGGCTGATTTTACGTGCATTTACAGCGCGCTGTATGAGACCCTGAAAACCCACTTGATTTTGCGTAACCGAAACCATCTTTCTAACCTGCCCCTGGTAATAGTAAGCGACTTTTGATACAGAGAATCTTGGGAAGGTAACGCAAGTCTTAGCCGAGTCGAAAACTCTCCATTAACCCCGGGAACACGGATGGAAGCGTTGGGAGAGGAGCTATTTAGCTAACTTGAGAGGGAGATCAACTTGCGACACCTTCCACTTGTAGGATAGACAGTTCCCTCATGATATGCGCTCAGAAGAGTTACTGATTACACAATCATTTCATCTGTACTTCTCAGAAGCATTACAGACAGCGACGAGTTTAGCGAAGCCTGAGCGACGTCTTTGCATAAGACTATACATTTTGTACAACGATAAAACTACCCAATTCAGTAAGTATGATTCGCAACCTTTTCACAAAGGCGATCAGGGAGTTTTTCCAACTAGCCTGCAGTTGACTCGTGAGTGCGTGGGCAGCGACGTCGAAAATGGTGTCGAACTCAAGTTTTTGTAGGAAACTAAGTCTTTATGCTTGAGGCTGCATTTGAGAACCGATGAGCGTCGATTGTCTGTGGAAATCTGTTTACAGAGAAAGAAGTGTTTATTATATAGAGGATTAATAATTCGCAATAATTCAAGTCTGTAGCCTGCCATCAAGGCTACTTATGGTGACTCAGGGATTTTCATGACCGTTTCCATCACTAACAGAGACACTATTCAAAAGTTTTTGCAGAACCGTGTGCTCTTTGGCCAGAAACTATCCCTGGAGCTGACAGCAATTCTGCTGGTGTACTTTGTCCAGGGTATTTTGGGGCTGGCGCGTCTAGCGGTCAGTTTCTTTTTGAAAGATGATTTGGGTCTGACACCCGCTGAAGTCGCTGCTCTGACAGGGGTGGCGACTGCACCCTGGACAATTAAGCCTCTTTTTGGCTTTATTTCTGACGGCTTTCCTATCTTGGGTTATCGGCGGCGACCTTACCTGATTTTGTCAGGAATACTGGGGGCATTGTCTTGGCTGGCTATGGCAACTGTGGTGGACACAGGTTGGGCCGCGATTGTGGCTATCACTCTCAGTTCTCTTGCGGTCGCGATCGGGGATGTGATTGTGGACTCCCTGGTTGTTGAGCGGGCTCGCCGGGAATCCCAGAGCGATGCAGGTTCGTTGCAATCGTTAGCTTGGGGATCTGCTGCTTTAGGAGGTGTGGTTACGGCTTACCTAGGTGGGCTACTTCTGGAATATGCGAGTACTCGCTTTGTCTTTGGTGTTACGGCAACCTTTCCGCTAATTGTGTCCTTAGTGGCTTGGTGGATTGCTGAAGAACCGGTCACAGAATCTTCCACCTGGAAGGTGATTACAGAACAAGTCCGGCAACTACGGCAAGCAGTCGCCCAAAAAGCAATCTGGATGCCAGCTCTCTTTATTTTCCTATGGCAAGCGACGCCGACCGCTGATTCAGCCTTTTTCTTTTTCACGACTAATGATTTAGGCTTTCAGCCAGAGTTTTTAGGTCGAGTACGACTTGTGACCAGTGTGGCTGCCTTAATTGGAATTTGGGTTTTCCAAAGATTTCTGAAAGCAGTGCCGTTTAGAGTCATCTTTGCTTGGTCTATACTCCTTTCAACTTTTTTAGGTTTCACAATGCTTTTGTTGGTAACACATACTAATCGAGCAATGGGTATTGATGACCAGTGGTTCAGCTTGGGTGACAGTTTGGTCTTGACGGTAATGGGAGAAATTTCTTTCATGCCGGTATTGGTTCTCTCGGCCCGCATCTGTCCTCCTGGTGTCGAAGCAACACTGTTTGCCTTGCTGATGTCAGTACTTAATCTGGCGGGATTGTTGTCCCATGAGCTCGGAGCGATTCTGACCCATTGGCTAGGGGTTACAGAAAATAATTTCGACCGTCTGTGGTTGTTGGTAACGCTTACTAATCTTTCCACTTTGTTACCCCTTCCCCTCTTGTTCCTGTTGCCCAAAACATCCTCTTTAGGGGATACCGATTTAGAGGATAACGAGATGACTTCTAGGCGTGTACTGCCACCTTCAGAAACTGTGGCAGTACATTCCGATACTCTGCACAGCCCGACTCCGTTAGCGGTCCCAGTTGTCGCCATGGAGTCTGAATCTTAAAGCGCGATCGCCAATCCCCAACTGCCACTGCCTTCAAAAGCTGTCCTTCCAAGGAACTCCCGCAAGCTTGTTCAACCCATCATCCCTGCTTCCTCGACTATCCATTACTCCAATTACTGCGATCCCATGCAAACTATCCACTCTGATCAAAGTAAACAGTCTGCTGCGGTACCGACTTTTTCCATGGAAGATTGGCGCAGTGGCTACCGCTCTCAACCTCAAGAATTTGCCTACTGGATTGAAGCAATTGAAGGAACTATTCCGCTTGACCTAGAGGGCACCCTGTTTCGCAATGGTCCTGGGTTGCTTGATATCGGTGGACATCCTATCCGCCATCCCTTTGATGGTGATGGCATGATCAGCAGCATTGCATTCAAACAAGGGCGGGCTTACTACCGTAATCGCTTTATCCATACCGCAGGCTATGTGGCCGAAAAAGCCGCTGGTAAACCTCTGTATCGAGGTGTCTTTGGAACACAGAAGCCAGGAGGACTTTGGGCTAACCTTTTCGATCTCAGATTGAAAAATATCGCTAATACCCATGTTATTTATTGGGGTAACAAGCTACTGGCCCTCTGGGAAGCTGCTGAGCCTCATCGGCTGGATCCTGAAACACTGGACACGATGGGCCTTGATTATCTCGATGGGTTATTGCAGCCTGGGGATGCGTTCGCTGCTCACCCACGAATTGATCCCGGGAACCCAGAGCAGGGACGAGAGCCAAGA
This sequence comes from Cyanobacteria bacterium J06639_14, assembly GCA_039818605.1. GTDB lineage: Bacteria > Cyanobacteriota > Cyanobacteriia > Phormidesmidales > Phormidesmidaceae > SIO1E4. The sequence goes on from JBCBTQ010000017.1 coordinate 11,163, forward strand.
CTGGTCAATTTCTCGATTAAGGTCGGGTTATCAAGCACAATTACGGTGCATGAGTTGGCACCTTCTGGTCAGTGTTTGACATCCTATCACCGCAGTATTCCAGGATTTTCTTTCATTCACGACTTCGTGATTACCCCTAACTACGTTGTCTTTTTTCAAAACCCTGTTAGCTTTAATCCGCTGCCCTTTCTTATAGGGCTAAAGGGAGCTGGGGAGTGCATCAACCTGAAACCTAACGAACCTACCAAAATCATCGTCATCCCGCGCGATGGTGAGGGCATGACAATTTTAGATGCCCCGGCTGGTTTTGTGTTTCATCATGCCAATGCTTTTGAGGAAGCAGGCAAAATCGTGATCGACTCCATTGTCTACCGCAGTTTCCCCACGCTAGACGAAGGAATCAGCTACGAGCAGGTAGATTTCTCGCAGGTGCCTGAAGGTCAGCTCCAACGCTTTACTTTGGATCTAGAAGCTAATACCACTGAGTCCACTTGTTTGATTTCTCGCTGTTGTGAGTTTCCCGCAGTGCATCCTCAGCGAGTCGGGCACGCTTATCGTTATTTATATATTGGTGCGGCCCATATTTCTGAAGGCAACGCGCCTTTGCAGGCATTGCTCAAACGCGATTTAGTTACTGGCAAGGATCAGCTTTGGAGCGAAGCCCCTCGTGGATTTATGGGTGAACCGGTATTTGTACCGCACTCCCAGAGCACAGTCGAAGATGAGGGTTGGGTCCTGTGCCTGATTTACAACGCTGCTCGTCAGTGTTCTGATTTGATTATCATGGAGGCTCAAAATATTGAAGCAGGACCCGTTGCCCGCCTCAAACTTAAGCACCATGTTCCCTACGGTCTCCACGGTAGCTTTACTTCCCAGTATTTTGGGCCATCTATCTAGTTGGAGGAATCTACGGCGTTTTCTCCTCAAGTCTTGCTGAGTCAAATCCGGTTCATCCATGTAAAGATTTGATATTAAGATCTCCCACTACCCCCCATGAGAGTTTAAAGCCTGTGCAAAAAGCTATCTGGATTACAACCGTCCATAGATGGAATGGCTGTAGGGTTATAGGAAGCTGGTTGATGATGCATGAAGTAGGGAAACCTAGCCTTTGCAGAATCAGTCAACACAGTAGGCAGAGAGCAAGCATTTATTAACTGCTTGTGTAGCCTTTGACCAGAGGTTAGGCTTTCTCATCTGAGTTTTGTGGTAATTCACCGCAGGCTCTGAGGATGCCACGGACGCATAAATAGCGTTGAGCAACCTTTGTCCACGCAACGTTAGGAGATGAATATAGACAATGGAACATCGTGGCGTAACCATTTGGTTTACTGGATTAAGCGGTTCAGGAAAGAGCACTATTGCCCATGCACTAGCCCAGCACTTGCGTGAGCACGAATGCAAAATGGAGATCTTAGATGGTGATATTGTTCGCACGAACCTAACCAAAGGGTTGGGATTCAGCAAAGAAGACCGTGACACTAACATTCGCAGAATTGGCTTTGTCTCGCATCTGCTAACTCGTAATGGTGTTATTGTGCTGGTTTCTGCAATTTCTCCTTATCGTGCAGCACGTGAAGAGGTCCGTGAGAAAATCGAGGACTTTTTCGAAGTCTACGTCAGTGCCCCACTCGAAGTTTGCGAATCGCGTGACGTTAAGGGTTTGTACAAGAAAGCGCGTGCAGGCGAAATTAAGCAGTTCACTGGGATTGATGATCCCTATGAGCATCCTCTGAATCCTGAGGTTACTTGCGAAACCGATAAGGAAACATTGCAAGAAAGTGTTAATAAGGTCATTAATAAGCTGGAAGCAATGGGCTACATTGCGCCAATGGCCGCAGCTGTATAGGATTCAGTTGTGTGAAGACTTGAATTCGTATCCATAACTCGAATACGTTGATAGAGAATAGCGGGATGAATGTTGAGCCAATGACATTCATCCCGCTATTCTGCATTAGGGTTCATCAGCTTACATCTGTTGCAATCTCAGCGACATGAATGTTCTGCTCACTTATCTTCATTGTCTGATTGGGCCGAATCGTTTCGCTTCAAACGACGAGCCTCCTGTTTCAGATTTTCAAAATAGTCATCATCGTCTTGGGTATTTGTTTGAGTTGTGTTCAACTCGGCAGAGGGTTGGGAGTCTCTTGGCGATTCAGAAGTATCCGAAGCATTGGAAGCGTCACTTCGTTTTCGGAGCTGTCGGGCTTGCTGTTGTAGACTGGAAAAATATTCAGTCTCAGTAATCTCTGAAACTTGCTTCCCCACAATAGTTTGGTCGATTTCAATCTCTAACCTCAGCAAGCTTTTCATCTGTTTGTAGACAGCTTGGCCATAATCACTCTTGCTAAAGCGATCTAGCAAGATCACACCCCCTGCTGCTAATGACAACGAGAGTGCTGGTGGAATGATCGGAATCCAGCCGCCTTGTAGCAAGAGAAAATAACACCCGCCGTACAAGCTACTGAGAAGAACAAATGCCCCAAGTGTGAAGCTAAGGGGACGGCGAATATACCAGGCATACAGAGCCCCTCCTGCGGCCCAAAGGATAATCCAAAAACCTTCACCAACAGTTGGCCAGCTCCACAATAGAGGGCGATCGTCTAGGACTGCGCTGAGAATTTGACTAACCGCCTGCGCATGGACAATAACCCCCGGCATTTTTTGGCCATCACGCAATCCGCCGCTGTAGGGTGTGTAAAAATCATCTTTCGCCTCTGGTGTAGTTGCGCCCACTAAAATGACACGATCGCGGATTGTCGCCGCCGGTACTTGCCCCGCTAGTACATCCCTCAGACTCACCACAGGTACAGCATCCTGAGCGGATCGAAAGTTCAATAAAAGCTGATAGCCCGTTGCTTCGACATTACGATACCCCCCAATATTGGGGCCGAGCCTGTGCAAGACAACGTCTCGGAGCTTAATTTCTTGATCCTCTGTGGGTTCGGCATTAATTCCGTCTGTGGCTAAATACTGAAGTGCCAATTGCAAGCTCAGGGAAAACAATTGCACATTGGGATCACTACAGATATGTCCATTGGATATGTTGGAGGATATGGCTGGTTGCGCAACTAAGAGGGTGCGCCGCAGGATTCCGCCTGGATCAACCACTAGATCGGCAAAGCCCACTTGAAAGTCCGAAATATCGCGAGGCGGGGGGACACCAGGATTTTCAGCCCCACTCATACGACAAACTGGCACGATGCGATCGCTTGTCTGAATTACATTGAGGAGGCTCTCCTGACCTTCCCCAATCGGCACATCCCGGAAAAAATCTAAACCAATTGTCCGAGGCTCTGCTGCTAGTAGTGTTTGCAGCAACTCTGCCAAGGTTTTATCTTCAATTGGCCACTCACCCCTTACTTGGATATCAGTTTCATCAATACCGACAACTAAGATGCGCTCATCAGATTTTATTGCCGGGCGCAACCTTAGCATTTGGTCATAGACACCGAGTTCGAGTCCTTGCAAACTCCCAGTAGTTCTTGCCCCCAAAACAATTGCACTGGCGGCAACTGTGGAGAGCACAATGGGATGACCTAGGCGACTGATCCAGTTCAAGCACTTCTGAGCCCAGGGGGCCAGTTGTTGGGCATTTTGAGGAGGCATGTCTGCCATAAGGCTCCCTAGCTGTGTCTGAGAAGATGGCTATCGCAAGGATTCATTCATTTTAACCACTGCTAGAGTAAGAATTGAATCACAGCAGGCACTCTAAAATCCGTAACATTCCGCTAGAGTATCCGTAAACTCTAATGTAAATATGAAAACAATGAAGTCATGTATGGTTACTGTATGAATAAAGCCCAAAGTTGAGTTCAGTTAATCATAGTTAATCTTTAAAAATCAGGTATTTCAGTTTTTTAAGTTACTGACAATTGGCATCTACCCGGCCACTTCATACACACTTGGGTTGATAACTCTATGGAAGCTCCTTTTTTCAATACACGCAAGTCCATGTTCCGTCGCTTTGCTGGGGTACTGCTGGGCAGTAGCTTACTGTTTGGGACCCTACCGGCGTTTGGTCAAGCAGCTTTTCGACTCAATCTACCTGATCTGCGAGCCCCCGGTAACCGTGAATCAGGGGCAACTCGCAGCACGACCTGTATTGCCTCTAATGAAAATTTAGTTGCGCTGATTCCGGATAGTAACTATGGCTTAACTGAAAGCGGTTATCCCACCTTTTACTTTTATTTACCTCCTACTGATGCTCCGTTAGTTAAATTTGTCGTTTATAACGAGACGACTAACGAACTCTTTTATGAAGGACAGTTCCGCATCAAAGGCGAGTCGGGTGTTTTGGGCGTCACCTTACCGAACAATGGCCTGCAGAAATCGTTGGAAGTTGGTCAATCGTATGTGTGGTACCTGAGTGTAGTTTGTGACCCTGATGCCATTGATCAGAGTGCCAATCCGGTTGTTGAGGCAATGGTCGAGCGGGTCGATCCATTACCTGAGGTGGCACAATCTGCTGCGACGGATCTTCCTCGTGTCTATGCTGAGGCCGGTATCTGGTACGATGCCTTGGCAGCTTCAGCTAACCTACGTCAACAAGATGATGGTGCAGCTTGGAATACACTCCTGAATGCGGTGGATTTGGAAGGTTTGATTCTGACACCGTTGCTTTCAGAAGAAGCCTCTTCAGAGGCACAAACGGTATCGGCAACTCATTAAGTGCTGGGTAACGTTCCTGTTTGCCGACAATCTAACTTTTCTCCCTCGACATAGATTGCTGACGACAGCTGGTGTCGGGCATCTGCTGTTGCCATGATGTGTGGCCAGAGATGCTCACGGACGCTGTTGTGCTGCGGCTTGGAAAGCTGCACAGTATTGACGATGGCCGCTTGGAAACACCACATTCAACACCAGCGGGTCGGTCGTATCCAGAGGGTCACCTGGCCCCTCAGTCACTTGTTCAGTGCCTGCGATGTTTGCTAGCTGCAGAGCTTTGCGATTTTTGAGTTCTCCTCCGCTACTGTCAATGTAAACAACTACATTGCCTATATTGCATGCCTGCCCAATGTCTTGTACTAAATGCAGAAAATTGCGATCGCTTCCCCCCCGTTTGGCCATCACCTGTCCATCGATGGTCTCGACTTTGCTGGTCACGGTATCGCCGACGCCCACGATTAGCGGCATGGCGTCGGGATCAAAGTAGTTCTTGACGCAATCAAGCAGTTCCTGATGGGTATGAGGTGCTTGCCGGACACTGAAATCCTCGCCTAAAGGATAACTACCCGTGTGCTGGGCGTAGTAACGGTTGAGTAGCGCTAACACACCCGCTTCCTTAATACCGCCTCTGAGCATGAATTGAAAGTCCGTAGTCCCAGACTCTGTCGCCTGGCTCAGCCAGATGATTTCTTTGCCTGCAGCATCTCGTCCATGATTCGGCGCATAATGCACGAAAAAAGCGTCCTCTAATCCTTGATTGGCCGCTTCTGACAGTAACGTATCCATTAGCGTTTGCATCGACTTTTGCAGAGCTATATAAATGTCGCGATCGCCCTGAATTGCAGCATGAAAGGTATTCAGGTTCGCCGTGGGCGATGCCACATTATCCAAAGCCGACGCTTGAATGCAATGCTTTAAAGTTGCTTCATCCAGCGATAGGGTGTGCTCTTGGGCAAAGGCTCGAAGGGTACTGCGGATGCGATCAGGGACTGTTTTGAGAAAAGCCAACTCAGCATCGCTGACACCAGGATGAGAAACACGGCCATAGCGGTCTTGCCACTGGACGCCGCCAGCCGCCAGACCCGGCAGGTAATGGCCCGTCTCACGCACCTGATTGGCCTCGCCAAAAGCACGTTCAATAATGCCATTCACGCCTCGCAGGCCCAAATGTTCGCCGTTGGTGAGGACGTAAAAATGCTGATCAAACGCTTGCACAGCTTCTACATAGGCGGTGTCAATTTTCCGATTGAGGGGATCTTTCACTAAGCCCATACAGACACCGTCCAAGTCCTGAATAATCAAGAGATTGGGCGTTGTCGCTAGGAGTTGCGTGAAGCGATCGTGCTGCAGCGAGTAGGTTTGCTGATGGAGCGGAGCACTGATAGCAGAAGTCATGGGGGTGGGAAGGTCACATCAGGTTAAGCCTACCAAGGGATTGAACCTCAGGGGGCGATCGCAGCACAGCGGCGATAACCTCCCGTTCTCAGGAATCCTTTATCTGCGAGGAAATTTGCTCAGGGACTGTTCAGAGTGACATCAAAGATTTCTCAAGGAAGCAGAGCACCATAGCCATTAATGGTTCATGTCTCAGGAGATTTTACGAATGAAGTGCTTTGCCTTAACGACTCTAGCGGCTGCAACATTAGGGTTAACCATGATTTCCAGTGCCCATGCGATTAGGCCACTCGATTTTTCGCCCTTGCTCAGCAACACCGCCACTGAAAATGCTGTGCTATTGGCAGAAGCGGCGGGAGGGTTCGTCACTGTAGAGCAGGATCACCCCACAACGGGGACAGCTCGTGTTGTCACGGAGAACAGTCAGAATTATCTCGTGTTTGATGACGCGTTCGACACCGCTAGAGGGCCAGATGTACAGGTCGTGCTCTACACGGGATCTGAAACACCCGTCAATTTGGCGGCAGGTGATTACGTCACAATTGCGCCGTTGGCCAGCTTTGAAGGGGCGCAGCGCTATCTAATTCCGGCTGAAATTGATGTCAATGATTACGCTTCGGTGGCAATTTGGTGTCGTGAGTTTAATGTCACGTTTGGGTATGCACCGTTGTAAGTTGACCGAACAGTATTGGGAGAGCGGTTAGCTACGGATGCTGCGATAGCGATCGCTCCGAATTCCCTCTAGCACCAACTGAATCTCGTCAACATTTTCTCCTAAGGTTTGCAGCAGGTGCGATCCCAACTCCATTGCCGCCTCAAATTCTGGCTGTACTACTTCCCGTGCCCCTAGTTGAGTCAGCAGATCAATCTCTCGATCCGTATGCGAGCGAGCAATGATGTCCAGATTGGGGGATCGCGACAGTGCCCGTTGCAGAAGTAAGCGGGTACTGGTGGGATCAGGGAGCGCGATAGCTAACGCCTTTGCTGTGACCAAGTGCGTTTTTTCCAGAACTTGCTCAGCATCCGCATCGCCATATACAAACGGGATCTGTCGATTGCGAAGCTGCTGAATGGCGGCCTCGCTATTTTCAATTACAAGTACGGTGTAGCCACGGTTCAGCAAAATATTGACCAAAACCTGCCCAACTCGACCATATCCCGCCACAATGACATGGTCAGCAATGTTGTCCGGGACCGAAAAGAGACGGGGCTCGGCCTGTTGATCAACCCATTTGCGCAAGCCCGGAATTCGTTTAAGACCTGACGTAATCTGGGGGGCACTCTTGATCCAGGCAGGTGTGAGCACCAGCGTGATCGCCGTGGTTCCCAAAAGTAGCAAATACTGCCGTTCGCTAATGAGTCCAAGGGTTAACCCTTCTAACGCCAGGACAAAGGAAAACTCGCCAATCTGGTTCAGACCGACACTCACCAACAGTGCCGTCTTGAAGGAGTAGCCAAATCGCAGCACCACCGGCAAAATCACCAGCGCCTTACCTAGCATCACCAACGTCACGGATCCTAGAATGGCGGCCCAATTATTGATCAGCACCTCAGGGTCAATCAGCATGCCCACAGAGGCAAAAAATAGACAGGCAAAGGTATCTCGTAGTGGCAAAATCCGTCCTAAGGCTTGTTCGGCATAATCCACCTCAGCGACCATGAGGCCCGCTACAAAAGCACCCATCTCGATGGACAGTCCCAGACTGGAGGTAACCCACGCCACCCCCAAACACAGGGCAATAACCGTCAATAAAAACAGCTCTTGGCTTTCGGTGGCGGCGACTGTGCGCATCAACCAAGGCACAAACCAACGCCCCAGAAGAATTGCGCCCACTAAAAACGCCACAAATTTCAGGGTTGCGCCCCCGAATGTTATCCAAAAGATATCGGGCTGATTCAACGCGGGTAAAAATGCCAGCATCAGGCCCAAGGCCAAATCTTGAGCAATCAATAAAGCCAGCATGAGCTGCCCATGCAGTGCCCCGGTTTCTCCCCGCTCGGTCAAAATCTTGAGGACGACGGCTGTCGAAGACAAGGACAGCACAAAGCCCAAGAAAACCCCCTGCAAAGGTGATGTAGCCCACCCCATAAAGAGGACAATCGCAGTCACCAAGCCAGTTGTCAGCCCCATTTGCAGCAGACTGCCTTGAATGACAATATTTTTAACTCGTCTTAGCTCTGCTAGAGAAAACTCAACGCCTAGTGCAAAAAGTAAGAAGGCTACCCCTATTTCGGCCAGTCCTTCAATTTGTTCCACATCGCTAAGCAGACCAAAGCCAGAGGGCCCAATCATCAAGCCCGCGATCAGATAGCCCAATAACGCTGGCTGACGCACTCGGTGCGCTAAAAAACCTCCGGCAGCAGACGCCCCCAGAGCGATGGTTAAATCTAAAACAAAGTGATGTTCAGAGGCCAATGATTCAGTCGGATAAGCGGCTAATTCAGTATGACTTCATTCTCTTAAAACGGATAGAAATGGGTGGAAGGGTTATTGGTTATTGGTTATTGGTTATTGGTTATTGGTTATTGGTTATTGGTTATTGGTTCATCGTTATTAGTTTATGGCTCGTGGTTCAGGGTTCGTGATTTAGGGTTAGTGGTTGAAGCTTGAGGGTTCAGGATTTAGGTGGCTACACAATCAACGATTAACCATTAACTATCGACGAACAACAAACAACTAAGGAAATCGGAAGGCAGCGATCGCTAGACAGCCCCAACCGACTAAAAAGGCGAGTCCACCGAGAGGGGTGATCGGGCCCACAGCTTTAATCCCGGCCAAGCTAATGAGGTAAAGGCTCCCGGAAAATAAAGCGATGCCTGCGACAAAGGCCCAACCAGCTACCGTAAGCCAAGGGACGGCTTGTTTCGCCGTTCCTTGCAGGATGGCTACTGCTAATAGCGCCAGGGCGTGATACATCTGATACCGTACCCCAGTGCCAAAAACTTCCAAAGCCCGCTCGGTTAATTGTGCTTGCAATGCATGACTGGCAAAGGCTCCGCCAGCTACGGATAATCCGCCTAGAATCGCTGCGATCGCAAGGAAGATTTGCATGGCCATCAATTGAGATATCGACACCCTACACTGTAGCCAAAGAGCCTAGACTAGGCCATGACATTATTAACGTCACCATCATGAAGAAATGGGGTACCCCGTCGTAAGTTCAGCGGACTTGGGCGAGCCATGACTCTGGTGTGATGTCGATCAGACAACCAAGCCTTATTGACTTTAGGATAAGACGCTAGGATTGATCGCTCAGAATTACCGTGACCTCTGCCCCTACTTTGGCCAATGCTTGTTTGAACTCCTCGGCAGTGGCTGGCGATGCTCCTCGCTGAATGGGTTGCGGTACGTCGCGGATGAGGGCTTTGACGGCTTTCCAGTCCAGTCCCGTAAGCTGTTGCACGGTTTTCACAACCTCGCGCTGTTTGACCGGTGGGACGGCCTCTAGGACAACATCAAACGTTATCTGGCGAGTTGGTTGGAGTAGACGGCTATCTACATCCCCTAAATGAAAGCAGTATGTGATGCCACCTTCGTTATCGACCTGCGTTGTAGCATCGAACTCCTGACAGCGATCGCTCAAATACGCCTTTGCCCTTTCGCCATCAATGTGGGCTTCCATGGAAAATCGGAGCGCGGTCACTTTGCCACGTCCTGCTTTCACCAACCGAAAGAAAATTTCCCGCAGCTGTTTTGCCTCAGCGATTTGCTGTTCGCGTCGATGGGGGGAAGGATCGAGCAGACGACTATCTAAATTATCGAGATGGAAGCAGTAAGTGATGCCGCCTTCGTTATCCACTTGAAACGTCGCATCATATTCTCGACTGCGATCGCTCAAGTAGGCCTTCGCCGTTTCACCATCAATCTGCGCCTCCATTGAAAACCGTAAAGCAGTCACTTTACCTCGCCCCGCTTTTACGAGTTTGAAAAAGGTTTCTTTGAGGTGCTTTTCCGCTTCGCGCTGACGCTGACGCTGACTCGCTAATACTAGCCATGTGCCTCCAACGGTGGCAGGCAGTCCTAACAGTACGCCAGCCGTAATTGTCTCGCGTTTGGCAAGGCGGTTGGGATTGGGGTCAAGACTCGTTTCGATCGCCCGCCCCAAACAGAGGACGCCTAGCAGAAGCAGAATCCCTGCGCCAATTGGTTTAACAACTTGCATGACATCAGCCGTTTGCCTCTCCGCTAGCGGATTTTTCATACGGTTTTCCTCATCTTCGCGATCGCTTCCCTAGCTAACCCTAATTTCTGCCTGCAATTGCTCTAGCAATGGCTGTGCGGGATCAATGGACAAAACGGGATGTATAGTGGTGTTTGATTTGGAGGCTGAGGTGGATTCTAGCCATTGCACCCAGATGCTACCAGGGGGGAGGTTTTGCGGAACGTGTCCAGATGGACTGAGCCAGATTAAGGCTTGGTTAGGCCAGCGAGCGCGGTCAGCCTGATCGCCAGGCATCACGGCGGCCAAAGCAGACAAAACGGTGTGTTTGTTTTGCAGAATACCTGTGTGGGGTAACCATAGGGCCACGGACAGCTGGCTCTGGAGGCTGTATATATAGAGGCTGGCGGCACTGGTGACCGCTGACTCGAAGGCAACTTCCGACCAATGATCGCGCGTATCTAGGGCAATCAATACCTGATTGTCGGCAGTGAGTTGTTCCAGTTCACGCACCCGGAGTTCACCATAGCGAGCACTACTGCGCCAATGGATGAGGCGAGTGGGATCACCCCAACGGTAAGGACGAAGGGCTCTGGTCAGTCCCTCGTTAGCATTTTGGGCCTGTTGGGTTGTTTGCCAGCGGATCCCCGTTGAGACACCCAACCGATCAATCAAGGGACAGTGCGCGATGGGCAGTATTTTGGGGTAGACGGTGGCATGCGTAGGTGCAAGCTGGGGACGCTGACACCAAAATAGTCCTAATGGGGCAGCGGTTCGCAGAGAAAGTGTTGGCCACTGATAAAGGCCCCGGCGGGAAGGGCTACAGGTGTACATCCAAGTATGTTTGGTATGAGCTGGAATTACCGCGATCGCTGTCGTGGGTATATCGCCGAACTGAGGAGGTACATCATCGCGCACCTCCAGTAAAATCTTGGGGCGATGCGTCAGGTTTTCCAACCAGATCTCGACCGCCAAAGGCTCACCCACACTAATCGGACGAATAGGATGCCGGTGAATCTGCAACCCCTGCAAATTACGCCGTGGTGACCAGATACTAATGAGCAAAATGGCCAGCATCACACCACTAATCGCATAAAGCCAGCCTGCCATGGTGTTCACTGCGGCTCCAAAGAATGCAATTAGCAGCCCCAGCAGAACCCCACCCGCATAGGCTGGCATCACCCAGTGAGTTTCTAACCAAGTCGTCCAAGATTTGCCAGATTGAGCCACACGCAGAGTCCACTACAGTCGTCTCTTAAGATGACATGATAATTCTGGTTTGAGTAAGAGGGGATCGGCAATGGGTAATAGGTCGTGGCAAAGAGGGGCGTGACAGGTCACGCCCCTCTTGCCCTTCTACTTTTCTACCGGCCCACGCTTCATACTTCAAAAGCCTGTCGCTGCAGTGTCAATAACTCGCCTATCCCTTTCTCAGCTAGGTCCATGAGTTCATTCATTTGCGATCGCGAGAAGCTACCTTCTTCAGCAGTGCCCTGGACTTCAATGATATTGAGATCACCGTTAAGAACCACATTAAAGTCGACTGCAGCCGCAACATCCTCTTCGTATTTGAGATCAAGGAAGGCTTCTTCTTCAACGAGTCCAACGGAAATGGCTGCAACTTCGTTAATCAAGGGCGATCGTGGCAATGTCCCCGCTTTGACCAATGTCTCTATAGCGGCCTTCAGCGCAACGTACCCTCCTGTGATAGCGGTCGTGCGCGTGCCCGCATCCGCTTGCAGGACATCAGCGTCCACCAAGAGCGTCCGCTCTCCCAAAGCTTCAAAGTCCAAAGTGGAGCGCAGGCTACGACCAATCAGCCGCTGGATTTCCTGAGTGCGCCCTGATAGTTTGAGTAACTCACGACGTTGCCGCTGAGGTGTAGCCCCTGGCAACATCCGGTATTCAGCTGTGAGCCACCCCTGTCCTGTGTCGCGAAGAAATGGCGGCACACCCTCTTCGACGGAAACGGTACAAAGCACCTGGGTATTACCGCATCGGGCTAATACGGACCCCGCTGCAAAGCGGGTGAAGTTGAGTTCAAAGGAGATGGGTCGTAGTTCATTAGCCTGCCGACCATCGGGACGCTGCCATGCCATAAATCCTGCCTCGAATCGCCAAAATCCTCACCCAGAATACAGCAGGCAAATCCTGACGCAAACTAGCTAAAGTTCGCTATCCTTACAGCGGTATTTCGAGGGTGCCCTGTGGCTACAGGGATTCCTCGCTTTTGGGTGCATGTCTTACCAACTTTGATCAGATAGCCCTGCAGCTAATTTGTTTTCTATGTGTTTGATTTTCAGCCCAGAGGACAGATGTTCTAATCTGGATGATATGATGCAGGGTAGTGTTTTTGAACTACCTATAGATATAGAGTTTTTTACAAATACTTCGAAAGAAGTACGCTATATTTAGCCTACTCAAAACGTGCTGGCCTCAAATATGGTTTCACAGCTTCGGGTTCCCCACCCTCAGCCCCCTAGTCGAACTTCTCGTCTCAGATCGCATGCGTGGCTTCATGCAATTGAAGGTACGGTTCAGGTATTTACTTCGCCCCATCGCAGTTTCTTTACCAATGTCATGGTGCAGGCGCTGCGGGTTGCGGGGCAGGGTAAATCCGTATTGATTGCGCAGTTTTTGAAGGGGGGGATCCAGCAAGGAGTCGAGCATCCCATGCAGTTCGGACAAGGGCTGGAATGGGTGAGAGCTGATATTCGCCGCTGTTTGCGGGCTAACGACGCTACTGCAGAAGAACTGGATGCGATCGCGCAGCTATGGCAACACACGCAAGAACGTGTAATGCAAGGGCGCTGTTCCATGGTGGTGTTGGATGAGTTGAGCTTAGCGATTCAATTTGGTGTGATTTCAGAAGCTTCGGTGTTGCAGTTCTTGCAGGAACGGCCATCACAAGTGGATGTGATTCTAACGGGGCCGGATATGCCGGAATCTTTGCTGGCGATCGCCGATCAAGTTACGGAATTCCGTCGTCACCTGCTGCCGTGAATCTCGCTGTTGACTAGATACTTAGGCCATTGCCAGTGTCTACAGGGATCTCATCTTTTCAAAAGTTATTGCATCAATAAGGATAAATACCATGATTAAAAATGATTCTTGGATCACTCAGATGGCTGATGAAGGGCTAATTCAGCCTTTTGAGCCGAAGTTGGTACGCCATGTCGATATGGGTGAACTGCAACGCACCCGTCCGGTGATTAGCTATGGCCTCTCATCCTATGGCTATGATATTCGCCTTTCACCTTCGGAATTTCGGATTTTCCGTCATGTTCCCGGTACGGTGGTTGATCCCAAGCATTTCAATCCGGGGAATCTGGAACCAACCCCTTTACGCACCGACGTGAGCGGCAGCTACTTTATCTTGCCTGCCCACTCCTATGGACTGGGTGTGGCACTAGAACGAATTCAGGTCCCTGACAATATCAGTGTTATTTGTATCGGCAAGTCTACCTATGCCCGCTGTGGCATTATCGCCAACCTCACCCCGGCTGAAGCTGGTTGGCGGGGTCACCTAACCCTCGAATTTTCCAATTCTTCTAGTGCGGACTGCCGTATTTATGCCAATGAAGGTGTTGTGCAACTTCTCTTCTTTGAAGGAGAACCTTGCGAGGTGAGCTACGAAACACGTCGCGGTAAGTATCAGGATCAGCCGGAGCAGGTCACTTTGGCGCGTGTATAGCTTTTGGTGTAGCTGAGGAGTGTGGTGTGAATTGGAGTCCTTAGGGAAAGGATGCCTCTGGCTTCAGGTCAGGGGCATTCTTTTGGGGGGACATCACTTACGAAGAGAAACTGGAACACTCAATCAGTAAGGGCTGCAATAGCTGCATTAGGATAGCTTTGTCTTATAAACTCTCCTAATTGAGCTTGTATATATGAACAATAAAGTCTGCTTGGGACTCATCGGTATAATCGGCATCGTTTTGAGTTCTCGTCCAGCAATCGCCAGTCCCCTCGCTGAGGAGGAGCTATTCTTCTCTCGAACGATACCTGTTGCTCAGAGTCCTGAAGTGACGGATGAGTTAGAGAACCCAGAGTGGCAAGAAGTCGAACCGGCTTTTATTGATATCGCCAACATACAGCGCAACGGTGACTTCGTTATATTCGATACGGTTGACTATGAAGCAGGTTACACGCGTTTAGAGGGAAATTGCAGCACCAACCAAGTTCGGACACTCCGAGATGGCTATTTTCTTTCGATGACGACTGTCTCGTACAGAGATTTTTCAGAACCTACTGTTCACGAATTTGCTGATTCTTCGCCTCTGCAGCAGCAGCTTCTGGAGGTGGCTTGTGCAGTTGAGGTGGAAAGTTAACTCCGCAGTGTCAGGGGCCATGGCTCAGGAATGGGGATGAGGCGTCTGCCAGATGGTTCGCTGAAGCTGAGTTTGAGAAACAACTTTGCCTGCCTTGAGAACCGTGCGACTCGGGGGAGCCGTGGCGATCGCTTCCGATGGCGATAGGGCATCCAAAATGACTAAATCAGCCGCGCCGCCCGGTTTTACACCATAGTTATGAATGCCGATCGCTTGCGCTGCCATTTGCGTGACGGCATCAAGACAAAATTGGTGGCCAGCGGTTGTGCCCAACTGCAAGACATTGGCGAGGAGCGTACCAATTTTCAAGACATCACCATCGCCAAAGGGGGTAAATAGATTTTGGATGTTGTTCGTTGCCGTTCCAACCGTCACTCCCCCTTGCTGGAGGCTCTGTAAAGGCGCAACTCCCCGACGGACGTTATGCGTATCCTTCCGGGACATCATATACAGATCAGACGCGGGTAGGGCCAAAACAGCAATACCAGCCGCCTGTAAATCGGCTGTGATAGCCGCTAAAGCTGGTGGCGATAGACCTGCAAGTTTGGTCATGTGGCCTAAACAAACTCGCCCTTGCCAACCCCGCTTGTGCGTTTCTTCAATGACCATCGGTACCTGAAGAGGGGTATCGTCATCTAGAAAATCCAGATGAAAGTCCACATCGCAATCAAACTCCTGAGCAATATCGAACACAATCGCGATATTGCGGCGTGGATCGGGATCGACATAAGGAGCGGAACCAATGACATCGCCCCCCATAACCATGGCCTCACGAAGTAGAGCCTCTGTACCTGGCTGATTCGTGATTCCCTCCTGGGCAAAAATTGCTAGCTGTAAGGTTAGGCCCCAAGCATATTGATGCTTCAAAGGTAGTAAAGCCTCCATTGAAGTCAGGCCCAAAATCGGATCGACTTCTACATGGCTGCGCATCGCGGTAATGCCGAACGCGATCGCTTGCTCGAGCACCGTACTGGCCCGCGTTTGAATATCCTTGACGGTGTACTGTTTTTTCAGTCGCAGGGTTTCTCGCAGTGCTTCGACAAAGTTGCCCGTTTCGGCTGGCGATCGCTCTAGCAAGAAAGCTTTGTCGAGATGAATATGGGCATCCACCAGCCCTGGAACCACTAATTTGCCTTGAGCATCAATTATTGCTCGAGCCTCAGGGATCGACGAGGACGTTACATCAACAATCGTGTCGTTGTTAACTGCGATCGCCCAACTTCCTTGACGCCCAGCCAGTGTCGCATTTTCGATTACACAGTCTGCTTGCACGTTTCCTGATTGCTACTGGTAGATGTCGCTGATAGGGTAAGGAACTAAATTTTCCCAGATAATATCATGCTCAACACGTAGAGGGGCAGAAGAAGCGCAAGGGGAGGCCGTGACGGTGGGGGCGATCGAGCTTCATGACCTTGTCACATTCTTACCCCACTCTCTGTCTACGCTATTTCTCATTCATCTGCTTACCCTGCCAAGCCTCATAGTTAGAAGGCTATCCTAATTGATATGCATCTATAGCCACCGTTAGTCGTTCAATGCCATCAGTTAAGCGTTAATTGCAGGAAATATCGGTACAGCCCTCCACTGTAATGCTCAATTCTGCTACCGCAACCCAGTCGAAAACTCACTCTGTCACGCCTTGGTTTTGGCCCTCATGGCGGCATTTATTGACCGGTGGGTTTATTGCTTTTGCAGCGCTCCTAACCGCTGTTGATAGCCCCTTATTGCAACGCTGGGATCGCCAGATACAAACGTTTTTCTTTGACCTACGGGGACCTCAAGTGGCCCCTGAAGACATCATCATCCTGGCCATCGATGATGAATCCTTTTTGCAGGCAGAACATTATCAGACAGCCCCAGAAGAGCACCCAGCACTGGCTCCGATTGAAAGTTGGCCTTGGCATCGTGAAGCCTACGCGATCGCCATCGAGCGTTTGATGCAAGCCGGGGCCAAGGCGGTTTCTCTGGATGTTGTGTTTCCTACGGATAGTGTTCATGGTCCAGTTGATGATCAGGCGTTAACCTCCGTCTTGGAACGCTATGGTGATCGCGTTACCCTTGCCGTCCAATATGAAGAGCGGGTGATGCGGCAGGGCTATCTGCTGAAGCCAATTCTTCCCCTGATTCAGTTTCAAGGCAATGGGGTGCATTTAGGTGTTATCAACTTCCCGATAGAGTTTGATGGACGGATTCATCGTCAAGGGCATACGTATCTCGATAGCTTAGAGCGATCGCGCGTCGAATTAGACCCAACCAGTCCAACCGCACCGGATTGGGATAACATCCATAGCTTTGCCGAAGCCACCTTAAATGCCGCCCAGATAGAATACTCTGCGACTACCAATACCGACATTCACTTTATCGGCCCAACGCGGACGTTCCAACATATTCCGTTTTGGTACGTGTTAGACTCCGACCCCTGGCACAATCATTTAGCTTCTGGCACCATCTTCAAAGACAAAATTGTTCTGATTGGTACAACAGCAAAGCTTCACCAAGACTTTCATGCTGCTCCCTTTTCCGGAACACTGCGTCATCCTAATCTGATGGCGGGTGTGGAAATCCTGGCCAATGACATTGTGACCCTGCGAGCTGGAAATGTGATCCGGCCAGCCATACCATCCCCCATCCTGCGAGCTGGGTTGGTGCTAGTTGCCGGTACTGGATTTATATTCTTGATGGCCCGAGGTCGGCGGTCTTTGCATCGTTTGGGATGGACGGTTGGCCTCACGGCTGGGTGGCTCACAGTCAGCTATATCGGGTTCGTTGCCATGGGAGCGTTGCTGCCGACTGGGAGTATCACAACTGTACTCGTGATGGTGGGGAGTGGATACACGCTAACAGGGCTTATTGGTGAGCAGATTCGTAAGCAACGCCTCCGTCAGACTCTGGCACAATATGTAACCTCTCCCATTGTGCAAGAAATTATCAATCAAGAAGAGGACTTTCAGGATCTGTTGCAGGCTCGACAGGCTCAGGTCGTCGGGACACTTTTGGGGGGCCGCTACGAGGTAGAAAAAATTCTGGGTGCGGGAGGCTTCAGCGAAACGTACACAGCTAAAGATACGCAGCGCCCTGGCAACCCTATTTGTGTGGTCAAGCAACTCAAGGTTGTCAGCGATGACCCCAAATCCTATGAGCTTGCCCATCGTCTTTTTGCATCAGAGGCAACGACGTTAGAGCGATTAGGGCATCATTCCCAAATTCCTCGGTTACTGGCTCACTTTGAAACCAGTTCGTCCTTTTACTTGGTCGAAGAAATGGTGCAAGGTGAAGTCTTAAAAACTGAGTTATCTTCACGCAAGCCCCAACCCCAAGCATGGATCATGAATTTCCTGCTGGACATTTTGCCCGTCGTGGAATTTGTTCATAGCCAGGGCGTGATTCATCGTGATATTAAGCCCTCCAACATCATTCGGCGTGCCGGTGATGGTCGGCTGGTGCTGATTGACTTTGGTTCGGTGAAGCAAATCTCAAATCAACTGACGGACACCGAAGTTCAGGTGACCTCTACGATTGGTATTGGCACCAAGGGCTATATGCCCAGTGAGCAATCGGCAGGGATGCCACGATTTAGCAGTGACTTGTATGCCATTGGGGTGACAGCTATTCAGGCTCTGACAGGACTATCCCCTTACAAAATGGCCTATGACGATCATGGTGAACTGATTTGGCAGTATCGCGTCCCCGATCTCAACCCGGCACTGGCCGATATTCTCAATAAGATGGTGCGTTATGACTTCTCTAATCGTTATGGGTCAGCCACAGCTGTCTTAGCAGCCTTGAAGGAGATTCCAGTAACGTTACCGGATTCGATGGTTGTGAGTAATCAGGCTATGAAAGCCTTGGAAAAATCCAACTATGATGAAGACCGTTGGGATGAACCCACGGGATATCTACCCACGGGTTGGATGACTACCCCTACGGAGAAAATGAATTATTTGGGCAAAGCCAGGATCGAAGAGGCTGAAGGTGAAGACAACGCCTAAGGGGAGTGCCAGGTCTACCGTGTATACAGAAGTTTTCGGATTATCCAGAAGCGGTCTGTAGCCCCCCTCTAACTCCCCCTTGGTAAGGCTATCCATTAGGCAGAACTCCAGCAACGCTTGGCTCTGCAGGGAGTGTAGGGTCTGGTTGTGAGTTTTCAGCTAGGACAAAATCACGTCAATCCTCTTATGACACCCGGTCGATTGCTCCTTGGCAGGGGGGAATATCGGGGGGGGGGATCGCTAGCGTAGCGGCTGGAACCCCTCCGCCTACGGCACCTCCCCTTCCCAAGGGGAGGACGGGAAGCGTGGCTGTAGTTGAAATTCCGTACCTTGTGCCTGATAGACAGCTTGCGGATGGGGAGATCGGGGTTTTCCCATTCTTCTCAAGGGGCGATTCAGGGGGGGACGCAGAATTTTGAATGTCAGTCCGAGATGTGTGTATACGGTAGCCTAATTGAGAGATGCGACATGTCGCGTCTCTACAGGTATCACCTCTTTCCCCGCATGGGGTTTAGCCATTGGGATTTGGTATTACTCGGCAGTTACAAGCTCGGCTTTGGCCTTGAGCTGAAAAATCCGTTCAATGGCTGCTTCGACGGATCGATCAGGCGTTGAGGCCCCTGATGTGACCCCTACTGTGATGGGGCCTTCAGGCAACCAGTTTTCAGTGACCGTCAAATCACTGTGTAGCTGCTTATGCTCAATGCGATTGCCGGGACCAATCCGCTCCGGACCATCAATGTGATACGAGGGAATCTGGCGCTCGATCGCAATTTCCTGCAAATGGGTTGTATTGGAGGAGTTGTAGCCGCCAATCACCAGCATCAGGTCAACGTTCTCGTCCACCAACTCAAACATGGCATCTTGACGTTCCTGAGTGGCATCACAGATGGTGTTGAAGGCCAAAAAGTGATCATTCAATGCCTGGGGGCCGTACTTTTGGATCATGGTGCGCTCAAAGAGCTTCCCGATCGCTTCCGTTTCCCCTTTGAGCATCGTGGTTTGGTTAGCAACACCAAGGCGTTCTAGATCGTGCTCTGGGTCAAACCCGGCGGAGTGGGCATTTTTAAATTTGGCCATAAAGGCATCGCGATCGCCGCCGTGCAGAATGTAGTCAGCCACATACTGGGCCTCTGCCAGGTTCAACACAACCAAGTAAGTACCCGCAAAAGAACTCGTCGCGACGGTTTCTTCGTGCTTGTATTTGCCGTGGATGATGGAGGTAAAGTCCTTCTTCTTGTGCTTTTCCACCGAGGTCCATACTTTCGAAACCCAAGGGCAGGTCGTATCCACAATGGTGCAGCCCTTGTCATTCAGCAACTGCATTTCCTGAACGCTGGCACCAAACGCAGGCAAAATGACGACATCCCCTGCTTCAACCACCGTAAAGTCTTTTGCGCCAGCGACGACCTCGATAAAATGCACATTCATCTCCCGTAGACGTTGGTTCACGCCAGGGTTATGAATAATTTCATTGGTAATCCAAATCCGTTCTGAGGGGAAGTGTTGACGGGTTTCATAGGCCATTGCGACTGCTCGCTCTACCCCCCAGCAGAAGCCAAACGCTTGCGCCAGCTTGATTGTGACCTCGCCTTCAGTCAGGGTGTAGTGATTATCGCGAATTTTCTGAATGAGACCACTTTGATACTCAGTCTGCATTTGGTCGGCCACATCCTCACTGTGGCCCAAGCTCTTCCGAAAATATTTCTCTGATTGATGCAGCGATCGCTTAAACGCCTTAGTATCCATGGCAGCCCCAGAGTCACCAGCTTCTCGTTAACTAGAATAGCGGTTCACTGGCTGTTCAGGATTGCGGATGCTTAATGGTGACGGTAGGCAAAATAGGAGGGAAATGCATTTTAAGCCGCGTCATCCAAGGCATCTAGCTGTCCGGGATGGAGCAGATTTAGCTGCGCGGAATATGATGGCTGGGAGGGGGACGCGGCAGTTGGCGTTGCTTGGGCGGCAATATAGCTACGCAGCGAATCAAACCCGCGATAGCGCAAAACGGCATACCCGTGCTTACAGCACCCACGGCCAAAAAACTGCTGCTGCCAGTAATAGTCTTCACAGTCGCAGTCGAGGCGATCGCGATGGCCTGTGACTTCATGTCGTGAGCCACTTTGAGGGTTCGTGACGGTATAGCGAGCGGGACTCCGGAGCCAGTCCATCACCTCTAACGAACGGGCTTCTGCTTTACGGTGCTCGACAAAGTGGACTTTTAGATCCGTCTTGGAAATGAAGGTCGGGCGTTGCCCCTTCACATGAACCCAGAGAACTTTGAGAAACTCTTTGATCTGCACAGGAACAGAGGCTGGCAGTCCCAGAAGCCGCCTCACCGCAGCAGCTGAGTACAAAATCGTAGAACGAGTTGCCATGACGATTACAGTTTTGCGTGACTGCGGATTTTCTCACCCCTTCTACAGTATGCCGCGTAACACGGGAAGGTCGCCACGTAACACGGTGATGATACGTTTAAGCCATTGAGAATTTTGGATGGCAAATTGGGGATTCTGTTCCAGAGAATCCTGACCAATGGGATGACTACTCTTTCTGCGAGACAGGGCTACGTATCGTAGTGGAGGGGGACGGGGTGATGGGGTGGCATTTGTCGTCTCGACTCAAAGAATCGGTATCAGTCAATGGCAAATAGAGTTGAGGGTGGTACACTATCTCCTTAGCACCTAAGTAGATCCGGTGTACTACTCGAAGCTATGACAAACGCAGAGCACACGTCCCCTAAAGCCGTTGAGTCCAAGCAATTACGTCAGCCTCGAACGGCAACTGGACAATTCGTTAGCCACTATGTCGAACGTCGGGGGAATGCGATCGCCCTACGACTGCCCCAGAGCCTGGATCATCAGTTGAGGGAAACGGTTGGCTGGCAGTCAAAAGCCGACAATAGAGCCCTGACCGCCTGGGTGGAAGCCGCGATTTTGGAAAAGCTAGAGCGGCAGCAGAATCCAGAATGATGGTGCAGAGGTGGTTCCTTGCCTTTAGAGAATTTCGAGGCAAGTGTTTACGGCTGGAAAGGTGCCGTGTCATCCAAGCATGGCTTGACTTTAGTAATGCCTAACGCATCAGAAACCAGAAGCCAGCGTAATCCTGACTCCTGACTTCTTTAGTTTCCAGAATTTTCTACCTTAAGTTGATAGCTGGCATCAGTAATGCGAAGCGACAGCGGTGTTGGCAGTTCGGGCGGTCGCTCGTTCAAAGATTGGAATGTCCTCTGGGCGATCGACATCCCGGAGGGTCGCGAGAGTTGCGAGGGACAGCCCAAGACGAGTTGCGATCGCCTGCGTATGCGCAAATACGTGTTCTGTCCCCCAAGGAATGCCTTGAAATACCGGGGCACAGATGCGACTTAAGCCCACCAGATAGTAGCCACCGTCCTGAGCGGGTCCCAAGACTACATCGTGCGTTTGCAGTTGATGAAAAGCCTGCTCTAAATGGTGAGCGCTAATCTCAGGACAATCGGCTCCGATCACAACAACGCGCTGTAGTCCTGCCTGAAACCTTTGTTCAAAAGTTTGCTGTAACCGTTGGCCGAGGTCACCATGGGGTTGCCGTTGATAAGTCAACTCTGTCCCCAACCAGTTATGCATTTGCTCTACAGAACCCCCGGCGAAATGGATTTCGAGGGATAGACGGCCTTTGACCCTAAGTGGGCGGGTGATTCCCACAATATGCTCGGTCATTTGCCGCTGTAAATCGGCAGCTTTTTCAGCACCTAAATAGGGGATTAATCGGGTTTTCGTTTTGCCCGCTTCGGGGTAACGGGTAAATACAATCAGACAGTTTTGTGAATGACTTGGAGAGTGTGAAGTCACAGGTTTAGCCCCAGAATTGGGAAAGATCAGCGATCGCATAGACTCACGAAGGGCAGGCTTTTCCATGTAAAGAAATATAACCCTTTGATAAAAGGATATCTTGCTTGGGCACAGTGCCGCGGCTAATTTCAGGTTGTTTAGGGTTGCCGAGGAGAGGCATTACCACATTTTTCTTTCTCGAATGAATCAGCCTTACACCTAAACTCTGCGCGAGCCACGGCACTGCCGTGGCTCGCGCCTATCGTTAATTCTGAGTATTCAAAGACCAGTCATAGTGGATGTAACTGATTTGGTAGTTCCCTTCTCTCAAATAGGCTTTATCTTCATCACTGACGTAGTTGCTGACAAAGTTCAACACAGCCTTTTCGGCCTCGTTACCGGCAAACCCTTCATCCGTGCCGTAGGTGGGGATCCAATCTTCCCCAAACCAGTTGAAAATCATGGACAGATGCACAACCCCTTCGGCTTTGTCGATTCTGAAGCCATCAGGCTTCGCAAGAAATAGCTTTACTTGATCCTCTAACTGCTCGTCGAGGGTTTCCCCGACAAAAGGTTCAGCTCTTAGCGGCGGACAGCTAACGGCGGCACAGACAAGGGCGGCGTGAATTCGGGGCTCATTAAAATCGGCGCGAAGCTGTTGGTGTTCAATGTTGTCCAGCGTTCTGGCTTGATCGCGGACTGGATGCTTGGTAATCCGCCAGACCCCAACAATATCCTTGATGCTGTCTTTGAGGGGATCCTGGTTGATGATCGAAGCCAATGTGACCGAGTTGTAGGCGTTAACCCAGAAGGCAATTTGCTCAGCTTCGGTCCAGGTATTGTAGGTTTCTTCGGTGACTGCCGCGATCGCCGCATTGTAGGTATCCAGCCTCTGTCGATTTTGCTGCAATGCAGCGTAGTCAACCATCCCATCGGCATCGACATACGTTGCGAGAACTTCGCCATACAGTTCATCAGATGACTCATAATCCACCGCTGCATTCGCAACGGATGTGGAATTTCCTGAGGGGAATGATACGGTGCTCACCGAGCAACCCCCCAGCAACACAGACATTAGAGATACGCTTAAAATGACTTTTTTCACAATTAATTAGCTCCCGCAACGCACTATGAGATTTCGGATTGGTCCGCTGTTCTCTACATAAAACGCAATGAATCTGAACTCTGTCTGAGAAACCTCTGAGAATACAGCGTCCAGATGAGGCCAACGACAAAGGGTAACCATAGAAACCACCGCTCACCGGCTGTCAAAAACCAACTAGGGTCACCCAAAGCAATGCGATGCGGGAGCACAAAATAGATGAAGGCGGAAAGGCTGACGAGGCGAATGCCCCAGTTTTGGCTGGCAACCCCAAAAGGCATTAGCCAAGTGAAGTACCAGCCATGAATAATGGGTGACAGGATGAGCAGCCCAATTAAATAACTCTCGGCAAATTGTCCCAACCGTGTGGCTCGCAACAGTAGCCAAAGAATGACCAGCACGAGTGGCAGCGCATAGAAGCGATTTTGAAAATTAGAGGATTCCCAGAAGGTCGTGACCAAGCGAGGAATCAATTCCGCACTGCGCCCGTCGATCACAAATCCGGAGGTTGTTGGAATTAGAGGACACGATCGCGGCCCACAGAACGGCAAGGCGCTGAGCCCCATTGGCAACAGGCCGACTACTAATACGCCAAGCGTCAGTCGCCATTGGCCTCGCCACAAACTCTGCCAGGCCAAAAAGCTCAAAATTGGTAAGGACATCCATTTCACCGCAATGCTGATGCCGATCAAAAACGCACTGCCTAACCAATGAAACAAAGGGGGCAGAGACGTCAGCGATCGCGCATAGGGGCGTTCAAACCAGAGCCACGCTGCCACTAACGGCAAGAGAAACCAGCTATCGTAGTGTCCGCCTCCCGCGAAGCTATAAATCACGAGCGGATTCCAAGCGTAGAAGAGGGTGGCCAAGTAGCCAAAGCGCCGACTGAGTAGCCAGCAAATCCCTAGATCTGCCACTGCAAATGCGGTCTTAAAGAGTAGGACTGAGGGCGTCAGACTGGCTAATAACCGAAAACCAAACTGGGCGATCGGCGGATAAATGGCGGAGACATGGGGATGGTTCATGAGGCCCCACCATTCTGTTCTTAAGGGGAGCAGAATGTCGGCGTCGGGGGGTTGAGCGTAGGGGCTGAAGCCTTGGGTTTGAATGTATCCCTCCCAGAGATAGCGCCAGATATCGTCGCCGGGATACATGGCGAGGAATAGCAGGCGGGTGGCGATCGTAACGCTCCAGAACCATATGGGGGTGACTGATTTTAGGGTCCAGGCTAGGACGAAGCCGAGACTCATGAATCCTATGCCCCACCAGAATTGGGGTAGGGCGGTTGGCTCGTTGAGGAAGTCGCCGTGGGGGAGGCTCCAGATGCTGCCGAAGATGAGGAGGAAGGTGCTGAGGAAGAGGCGATAGCGGTTGAGGGGAGTGGGATGTGAGGGGGTGGGTGGAGACGCAGACGGAGGAGACGCCAAATTTGGCGTCTTTACAGGGCGGGAGGAGATGAGAGGGGGTGGGAATGTCAGGTCTGGGGTCTTTACGGGGCGGGAGGGGGTGGGAGGAGATGACAGGTCTGGGATCTTTACGGGGCGGGAGGGGGTGGGTGGAGATGATAGGGATGTCAGGTCTGGCGTCTTTACGGGGCGGGGGGAGGCTAGCACTGAGCGGAGATAGAGGGTGGCGAGGGTGGTGAGGATGATGGTACCGGCTTTGAAGCTGCCGGATAGGGTGCCGGAGATTTTGGATTGGCCGCCTTGGCGGGGGCGATAGTTGACGGGGAGTTCAGCGATGCGGAGTTCACATTCGACGGCTCGGGCTTGCATTTCAACGGTCCAGCCGAAGCTGCGATCGCGCATGTCGATCGATTCGAGGGCTTGCCGTCGGATGAGTCGCAGCGGTCCGAGGTCGTGGTAGCGATAACCCCAGCCCCAATGAATGAGTGTGGAGGCTAACCAGTTGCCGAAATTCTGTACGGGGGTCAGGTGATCGCGTCCGGCTTTGGTGCCCCGACGGTTGCCAAGGATAAAGTCGTAATCGGACCGTGGTGCTAATAGCTCTGGCAGTTGGCTGAGGTCGTCGCTACCATCGGCATCACAAAAGAGAATCCACTCAATGTCAGGGGCCATTGCCTGCAGTCCACGCCAGCAGGCTTGGCCATACCCTTTGACTGGCTCGTGGATGACTTCGGCTCCAGCACCCGCAGCAACGCGTGCGGTGCGATCGTGACTGCCGTTATCTACGACGCGAATTCGAGACAGTCCGATTGCTTGGAGTTCCTGGATTACGGTTCCGATGGTGGCCTCTTCATTGAGGGCCGGAATAATTACCAAAATGGTGTCTAGAGAGGTTTGCTGCACCGTCATCACTCATTCATACAAAGCCATCTCATTGAATAGGATGCAGATGAAAAGTCCCTGAGAGTCGGTAAAAACTAGGTGGCAGCTTGTCAACTTTAAGGCTTCGATCGCGACCTTCCTTTTTCCAGGTTTGCGATAATTTGATCGACTCCTCTAAGGACCCAATATGTCAGCGTCTGGCGCAGATACGCCTGCCAACCCAGCCAACATCTTTATTAGCTATCGCAGTCGGCCACCTGACTGTGATCTGGCTGAAGCATTTTATCAAGCCCTCAAAACGGCTGGTCATGAAGTGTTTATGGCCGCCGAGAGCATTCGTCTGGGCGACAACTGGTCAAGCCGCATTGATCACGCATTGGAGCACTGTGACTACTTCATTTTGTTGCTGTCGCCTCAGTCGGCGCTGAGCGAAATGGTCACCGAAGAAGTGCGGCGCGCTCGAGAATTACGAGACACTCGCAAATCAGGCAAGCCCAGTATTCTGCCCATTCGGGTTAACTTGCCGATGAACGCCCCCCTGAACTACGACCTGCGCGGTTACCTGAATCCTATCCAGCAGCGGGTATGGCAGTCACCGGCAGATACACCGCAGATTATGCAGGAAATTTTGTCCATTCTCGCGGGTGGCGAATTTCCCGAGCCGATTGGGGCGGACCCAGACGCTGTAACGGAACCGCTGACCGAACAACTGAATGCCCCACCTGTGCCCGTAGCTCCTCCCGAACTACCCAGCGGGCAGGTAGATCTGGCATCGCTCTACTACATCGAACGGCCTGCCACAGAAGCCAACTGCTATGAAACAGTTTTGAATCCAGGGGCTCTGATTCGGATTAAGGCTCCCCGACAGATGGGGAAGACGTCTTTGATGTCACGTATTTTGCGTCACGGGGAACAGCACCAATACCTGACGGTGCCTCTTAGTTTCCAATTAGCAGATGCCGCTATATTCGCGGATTTAGACAAGTTTTTGCGTTGGTTTTGTGCCAGTGTAGGGCGGCGATTGCGGTTACCTAACAGGCTCAATGACTATTGGGATGAAATTTTTGGCAGTAAGGACAACTGTACGGCCTATTTTGAAGAATACTTATTGCCAGGAATTTCTGAACCGCTTGTTTTAGGGCTGGATGAAGTCGATATGGTATTCGGACATCCCAACATTGCGGCAGATTTTATGGGGTTGCTGCGAGCCTGGCATGAAGCCGCCAAAACCAATAACTTGTGGAAAAAATTGCGCTTGGTTGTGGTGCATTCGACAGAAGTCTACATTCCCATGAACATTAACCAATCGCCGTTTAATGTGGGGCTACCGATTGAATTGCGGGAATTTGCATCCGCCCAGGTGCTGGATTTAGCTAAGCGGCATGGGTTGGCCTGGGATGAAAAAGCCGTGGCAAAGTTGATGGCAATGGTTGGGGGACACCCCTATCTCGTGCGGGTTGCCCTGTATCAGATCGCGCGTCAAGAAACCACGCTGGATGAGCTCCTTACCGTAGCCCCAACCGAGGCGGGACCTTATGGGGATCATCTGCGCCGTCACCTGTGGAACTTGGAACAGCGATCGGAGATGGCTGAGGCTACGAAGCGAGTCATGACGGCTACCCGTCCAGTTCGCCTGGAACCAGTCCAAGCTTTTCAGTTAAACAGTATGGGGATTGTGCATTTGCAGGGAAATGAGGTGGTGCCTCGATGTGATTTGTATCGGCGTTACTTTGGCGATCGCTTGATGGGGCGTTTTTGAGTATCGAAGGGTAGGGGATAGGAGTGGGGAGTAGAGGGAGTGGGGAGTGGGGAGTAGAGGGAGACATTCAGGGTTCGTAAAATGGTAGGGATTGGGAGCCAAGATTGTGACAATCAATCTGCAAGACTACACATTGTCCCCGTTGGAGGATGGTGATGGTTCAGACGCTTTCGGCAAAAGATATTGACTTAGCTCAGTTGGAAACCCTGTTCGGGCTGGTGCAAACCCATGACCCGAACTTTTTCCCAGAATGGCAGGATACTTTGCCTGATCTGAGTGCATCGGAGGGGGAAGCGGTTGATGAGGTAAAGGCTGAATACCTGCATCTATCTCGCTACAACATTCTGGAGCCTTTGGTCAAAATGGTGGTGCTATCGCCGTTACTAAAGTTGGCAGGATTTTACCGTCCACCCTTTTATGTCATGGCAGAGCAGCAGGTTGAGCTAACCACCCAAGATGAAGGGCAGGTAATTCGAGGATTGGTGGATGTCCTGGTGTTCCATGAACAGGTTTGGATAATTACGATTGAAGCTAAACGAGCGGAATATTCCCTCAAGGCAGCAATTCCTCAGGTGTTGTTCTATATGTTGGGGCAGCCTCTGCCAGAACATCCCATCTATGGCTTTATGACGAATGGGAGTGAGTTCAAATTCCTCAAGCTGCAGCAGCGAGAATGTCCTACCTACGAGCTTTCCTATACGTTGGCACTGGATCGGGGCGATGACTTAAACAGGGTGGTCCGAATTCTAAAACGATTTGCACAATTAGCCATTCACAAGCAGTAAGACACCTATGAGCTACGACTATCAGGTTGGGGGCAGTTTACTTGCTGATGCGCCGAGCTATGTCAAGCGGCAGGCGGATGATGCGTTGTACAACACGCTTAAGGCTGGGGAGTTTTGCTATGTGCTGAACTCGCGGCAAATGGGCAAGTCGAGTCTGCGGGTGCAGGTGATGCAACGACTAGAGGCGGACGGGGTTGCCTGTGCCGCGATCGACTTATCTCAGATTGGCGGTAAGGCCAGCAACATGCCCAGTGCCAGTAGCGCCACCATGGCCCCAGACCAACAGCGCCTCGCGGCTGAGCAATGGTATGCCGGGGTGGTGCGTCAGCTATGGAGCAGCTTTAAACTGCAGCATTCTGTTTCCATGCGCCAGTGGTGGCGCGAACAAGACGAGATTACGCCGGAGCTGCGATTTAGCATCTTTATTGAGGAGGTTCTGCTAGCCACGCTGTCAAAACCTATTGCCATTTTCTTTGATGAGATTGATAGCGTGTTGAGCTTGCCATTTTCTTTGGATGGCTTTTTTACAAGTATCCGGGCCTGCTATAACCAACGTACCGATAATCCGGCTTATCGACGGCTGACGTTTTGCCTGCTGGGGGTAGCAACGCCATTGGACCTAATCCAAGATAAACGTGGTACTTCCTTCAATATTGGGCAAGCCATTGAGCTCACTGGTTTCCGACTTGAAGAGACGCACGCGCTTATGACTGGACTGGCTGGAAAATCTCGTCATCCTCAAGCTTTAATGGTCGCAATTTTGGACTGGACTGGGGGACAACCGTTTTTAACCCAAAGGATTTGCCAATTAGTAGGGGAAGAGACTTCCGAGATACCGATAGGACAGGAAAACCAATGGGTTGAGGCGCTTGTGCGAACACGGGTGATTGAGCGCTGGGAAATACAAGATACGCAGGTTCATTTGACGACGATTCAGCAGCGATTGTTGGAAAATAGTGAACAGCGTACGGGGCGATTACTGGAACTGTATCAACAGATCTGGCAGCAAGGTGAGATCGCGATCGATGGCAGTCCTGAGCAGATGGACTTGCGTTTGACGGGACTGGTCGTGCAACAGCAGGCGGTTTTACAGCCCTACAACCGAATTTATCGAGCGGTTTTTGACCAGCAGTGGATTGACCATGCCTTTGCTACCATTCGCCCCTATGCTGCAGATATTGAGGCTTGGTTGGAGAGCGGAGCGGATGAGCATCTGTTGCAGGGAGAAAAGCTAGCAGCAGCACAGGAGTGGGCGAAGTCGCGCAGCCTGAGCAAGCAGGACTACCAGTATTTGGTGGAGAGTCAGAAATTGGTACTGCGGCAGGAACTGGCTCAGAGCCAAGCAGCTTTGGCGCAGACGAATCAAGAACTGGCAGAGCAGAATCAGGCACTGGAACAGATTAATCAACAGCTTGCCGCTGCTCGTCAGGAGTTGAAACGGGTGCGACGATTCGTGGGATGGGTGATCGGCTTGGGGCTGGGGTTGGTGAGTATGCTGGCTTTTGGCGCGTGGCGAGCTTCAACCTCCCGAGCCGATGCGGTTGAGCAACGAGATGAGGCGGTTGCGGCGCAGGAAACAGCCCAGGCCAATCTTGAGGCTATTGAAACTGAAAATGAGGGACTGGAAACTGAGAACGGCACGCTGACAGATAACAATCAGGTATTGACTGGCAAGAATAGCGACTTAGAGAAGAGTAATAGTGCTTTAGAACAGCAAAATCAGCAGATTACCCAGGAGGTTAAGCAAGCTGAAGCTGCCCAGCAAACCGCGCAACGAGCTGCAACCGATGCTCAGCAAAAATTGAACAGTGCTCAGGGTGAGTTAACTGAGACACAAGGATTACTAACCTCAGCACAGACAGAGTTGCAACAAGCCGAAGAAAATTCGCAAGCAGCACGAGCGGAAGCAGCGTTAGCTAGAGCAGACGCTGAAACAGAACGCTCTAGAGCTGAGGAAGAGAAGGCTAGGGCCGATAGTGAGCAAGCTAGAGTTGCAAGGCAACGTATTAATTTGCAGGATGTATTTCCTCTGACAGATGCGGTCTTAACGTTTGCTAATGAAGCAACTCGTGAGGATGCCTTTACTCAGCTAGCTCAAATTTTGGACGGTAATCCGAACAACTCAGCTGTGCGTATAGTACGAGGCGAATTTCTGAATCAAACTGGGAGGCCAGAACAAGCACTCGCCGATTTTGAGCACGTCATTGCTCAGGAACCCGATAATTTTATCGCTCATTTTGGACGCGGCAATGCGCTTTCTACGCTCGAAGAGTGGGACGACGCCATTGCTGCCTATGAACAAGCCACTGATCATAATGAGGATTACCATCAAGCTTGGATGAATCGAGGCATCGCCCTAGCTAAATCTGGACAATTAATTGCCGCAATTGAATCCCACAATCGAGCGCTAGAAAGAGAATCCAGCCAGAACGCAATCGCCAACCTGCAAGAAACTCTGAATAGCCTCATCGATTTTTGGCTGAGTGGGAGTTCTGCTCAGCTCAATGAGCTAAGTAGTGCTAACACATTTGTAGGCTTAAGGGACGATCAAGAAGCAGCGCCTTATAACGTAATAAATATTTCCCAGGAGAGCTCAAGTTTGGACGAGCAGGATGCAGCAGTTATTGCAGAAAGCGCTCGTTTATTAGAGGCATCGGGAGCAGGTAGAGAAAATATATTTCACTATCAAGGATTTTCTTTATTGCTTTCTGAGCAGTATGCAGAAGCTGTTGAAAAATTTAATAAGGCTTTGGAAATTCATCCTGAGTTTCCAGAGGCGTATATTTTGCGTAGTGTTGTATACAGACGCCAGGGAAATGGCGATGAGGCAATCATCGATTTAGATCGTGCAATTGATATTTACAGCCGCATTATTGAGCAGGATAAAGAAGTTGTTACTGCATGGATTAATCGCGGTAATGCGTATAGCTATCGAAGAGATTTTGACGCAGCGATCGCTGATTTTACTCGAGCTATTCAACTCAATCCCCAAGACGTTGGGGCCTACATTAATCGAGGTATTGCCTATGTTCAACAGGAGGCATTTGATGCGGCAGTCGCAGATTTTACGCGTGCTATTGAAATAAATTCTCAATCTACAGTTGCTTACCTGTATCGTGGAAATGCTCTAATAGTTCAAGAAAATCTAGAATTAGCTATTATCGACTTCACTAATATAATTGATCGAGATCCTCAAAATGCAGTTGCTTACAATAGTCGCGGTTTTGCTTTTCAAGAACAAGGAAAATCAGATTCGGCAATTGCTGATTTTACCCGTGCTATTGAAATTTACCCAAGATATATACTTGCCTACAATAATCGTAGTCTTACTTATCAAAATCAAGGAAATTGGGATGCAGCTATTGCCGATCTTACCCGTATTATTGAATTTAATCCTGAGAGTGCTATTGCCTATAATGATCGTGGTGTAGCCTTTTCAAGGAAGGGTGATCTAGAAGCAGCTATCAATGACTATAGTAGTGCGATTGAGCTCGATCCTCAATTTACACTAGCCTATTTAAATCGTATTGTTTCTAATCAAAGACAAGGAGACTTGGAAGCCGTTATTGACGATTTAACTCAGCTCATTCATTTAAATCCCCAAAATGTACAACCTGCAACAGTTTACAGCAGTCGAGGTATATTTTTTCAGCAGCTAGGGAAATTAGAGGAAGCTATTAGGGATCATAATCGAGCTATCGAACTTGATCCCCAGAGTCCTTATGTTTATTACAACCGTGGTCTTACGCTTCAAGAAAAAGGAGATTTGGAGGCAGCTATTAATGATTATAATCAAGCTATTGAACTTGATCCCCAATATGCTGATGCTTACTTTGCTCGTAGCTCTGCGTATCAACAGAAAGAGAACTCAGAAGCCGCTATTAATAGTTTGACGCAATTAATTAACATCAATCCTCAATCTTCGATTGCCTATTACAATCGCGGTCTGGCTCTTCAAGAACAGGGAGACTTAGAGGCAGCGATCGCTGATTATACCCAGGCAACTAATATCAATCCTCAATTTGCCCTTGCCTATTATGGTCGTGGTCGAGCTTTCCACGATCAGGAAAACTTGGATATAGCAATTATTGATTATACCCGAGCAATTGAAATCGTTCCCAATGATGAAATTGCTTATATTTCTCGTGGCATTGCTCATGCTGATCAGGGGAATTTAGTGGCAGCGATCGCTGATTATACTCGGGCAATTGAAATTAATCCCCAAAATGAAACTGCTTATAATAATCGCGGAGTTTCTTACGCTGAACAAGGGGATTTAGAAGCAGCGATCGCTGATTACACCCGAGCAATTGAGATTAATCCCCAAGATGAAACCACTTATAATAATCGCGGAGTTTCTTATGCTGACCAGGGAGATTTCGTGGCAGCGATTGAAGATTATACTCAAGCAATTGAGATCAATCCTCAATATGCTCTTGCCTATAAAAATCGCGGCAATGTTCATGCTGATCAAGGAGATTTAGTGGCAGCGATTGAAGATTATACCCGGGCAGTTGAAATCAATCCCCAATACGTCATTGCCTATAGAAATCGTGGTAATGCTAATGCTGATACTGGGAATTTGGAAGCAGCCATTGAAGATTATACCCGAGCGATTGAACTCAATCCTCAAGATGCTATTAATTACAGCAACCGTGGCGATGTCCACGCCGATCAGGGGAATTTTTTAGCAGCAATTGAAGACTACAATCGAGCCCTTGAACTCAATCCTCAAGATTATAGTGCTTATAACAATCGCGGTAACATTTACAGAAAACAGGGGGATTTCATGGCCGCGATTGAAGACTACAATCAAGCCCTTGAACTCAATCCCCAATATGCTACTGCCTATTACAATCGCGGTAATATTCGCTATGACCAGGACGATTTTCCAGCAGCGATTGCCGATTACGATCAAGCCATCATACTCAATCCTCAATATGCTCTAGCTCATAATAATCGTGGTGCTGCGCGCAAGGATCAGGGCAATTTGGTGGCAGCAATCGCTGATTTCACTAAAGCCATTGAGATTAACCCCCAATATGCTCTCGCCTATCGCAATCGCGGCATTGCCTATCGAGATCAGAGAGATTTCGATAGCGCCATTGATGATTTTACTCAAGCCATAGAGATTGATGGCGGCTATGCTAGGGCGATCGCGAGCCGTGGCGAAACTTACCGTTTGATGGGTCGCTTTGAAGAAGCTATAGCAGACCTCACCCGTGCTTTAGAACTTGCTCCTGGTTCAGCCTGGATGGAAGAAGAGCTGGAAAAAGCCAGACAGGGAATCAGCGAATAATTCCGTCCGGAAAAGGTGACGGCACGGTCCAATTTCATCTAGCTCCTGACTGGCAAGAACGTTGATGACACGACATCAGCAAAGCCAGCTTCGATGTGGCCTTACCCAAAGGGGCGAAACGCGCCCAAAGTGCCAAGTTCGAGCATAGCGTTTTTGCCGGAGTGGCATCTTTGACGACGTAGCCGGAGACCTAAAACGCCCAAAACCATCGTGAGAAGAGCTTTAGTGGTGCCCGCTTCGGGGACAGTGACGCGATCGCCCGCGATCGCGGGTGTACTCTCGGGGGAGAGCCGCAGCAAAGTGCCTTGCTCGTAGGCATAGGCCAATTCAATCAAGTCAGGTTCGCTGAAGGCATCGCTAAGAAAGGTCAGGCCAAATGGTTCGCCTGCGTCTGTATAACCAGCTGGAACGGTGATGCTGGGATAGCCCGGTCGGGCTCCAGAAATCGCCGCGATGTTATTGGGAAACAGCAGGGCATCGAGGTCCAAGCTTTCTAACAGGACATCCACCCCTTCCGTAGCCGTGACGCGAATACCCGTTGCCAAGGATTCGAGGTATGCGGGATCGGTCAAGTCACCACCAGTCGCCAGAGAGACCTCAAAAACCCCTTGCCCAAACGGAATCGCGGCATCGGCGTTGGCTTCATTAAAGGCCACAATATCGGCCAGCGTTGCCGCCGGGGCGTCGTCGCCGAGACTGGCTAGATAGTCTTCAATCCCGACGTTAAATTCATAAAACAGCACATTGAAATCTAAGCCAAAGAGCTCATCGAGATTAGGCAGTTCAACATCAATGAGTTCTGCTCCTAAGTCTGCCAGATCATCAAACGCTTGTTCTGCTAAGGCGAGTTCGTCATCCGCGAGAAAAGCGGTGAAAAAGGGATCCCGCAGCACCCCTAGCTTTGCGCCCTCCAGTCCATCGGCATTAAGAAACTGCGTGTAATCTTCAAAAAATAGTCCTTCACTGGCGGCTGTTGCCGGATCATTGGGATCGATGCCGGTCAGTGCTCCTAATAAAATGGCGGCATCTTCGACGGTGCGTGCGATCGGTCCAGCGGTGTCTTGCGTGGCTGAAATCGGGATAATGCCATCCCGACTAATCAGTCCCACTGTTGGTTTAATGCCCACCACAGAGTTACTGCTGGCTGGACTCAGAATTGATCCGGAGGTTTCTGTGCCAATCGCAATGGGGGCTAGATTCGCAGCTACAGCAGCGGCTGAGCCAGAACTCGATCCACCCACATCAAACTCACCGGGGCCGTAAGGATTCAGGGTTTGGCCGCCCACGGCACTGAAACCGTTGGGCATATCGAAGGCAATAAAGTTGGCAAACTCGGTTAAATTGGCTTTGCCTAGAATAATCGCGCCTTCATCCTGTAACTGTTGGGTGATAAAGGCATCGTCGGGGGGCAACGAGTCGGCCAAAATTAGCCCACCTGCCGTCGTCGGGATGTCAGCCGTATCAATGGTAATTGCTCAACTCAGTAGCCAATCGGTCTGAGTTGATGTAAGGGCACGCTTAATCGCCTCAAAGGCGGAAATGCC
>JBCBTQ010000018.1:0-44072 GCA_039818605.1 Cyanobacteria bacterium J06639_14
GTTTGCGGACTACATGCGGGCGGCTATTCGTCTATCGGCACTGTCCCAAGCTGGTGTCATCTATGTAATGACTCATGATTCCATCGGTCTGGGTGAAGATGGTCCAACCCACCAGCCGGTAGAAACCATTGCCTCGCTCCGGGCAATTCCAAACCTCACAGTTATCCGCCCTGCTGATGGCACTGAAACGTCTGGGGCATATAAGGTTGCGGTTGCCAACCGAAAGACTCCGACCCTGATGGCCTTCTCCCGCCAGAATCTACCCCAACTAGCGGGTAGCTCTATTGATGGGGTTGCCAAAGGTGCATACATCCTCGCGGACTGCGATGGTACACCCGACATCATCCTGATCGGCACTGGTAGCGAAGTCTCGCTGTGTGTTGAAGCTGCTGCACAGCTCACGGCTGAGGGCAAGAAAGTTCGGATCGTCTCGATGCCTTCCTGGGAATTGTTTGACGCTCAAGATGCTGAGTATCAGGAGTCGGTTTTACCTAAAGCAGTAACCAAGCGTCTGGCAGTCGAAGCGGGCATTAGCATGGGCTGGTGTCGTTATGTCGGTGCCGAGGGCGATGTCATCAGCGTTGATCGCTTCGGTGCTTCTGCCCCTGGCAAAACTATCATGCAAGCGTTTGGCTACACCGTAGAGAATGTTCTTGCTAAAGCCAAAGCACTGCTGAGCTAGTTGCTCTCTAGATACTCAGAACCCTGGGTTCTCGCCTTTACCTGATAGTTATCGGTAAATCCGGCAGAACCCAGGGTTCTTGGTGTTTCTTGATGGTCTAGTCAGAAATCGTGTAGGTCGAAATCTCACATAGATTCAACCCGTAATCTTCGACTTCATCTTCGTCAACAGAGATGGCTAGCAGGTCATATTCGCAGGTGGCTAAGCCATCGTCAATCACGATTTCACTGGTGGTCCCGCTCGGAATGATTTCATCGCCCAGGATGTCTTCACCCCAATCATCCGATTCAGAGGGACTGACATAAAGATAATAAACATCCTGTCTGGAGTCATTGATCAGCGTGAATTGTAGTGCTTCAGCCAAAGCTGCTGGTCCACTCATTAACAGAGTGGGTATCGCAAGGGCGATCGCAGTAGAAACGGTACGGCAAGTAAATGTCGGTATCATTGTGTTGAAATATCTGTGTAAACGTGTGGTAGCAGCCACCTTAATTTGTCTGTAATCAAGAACCTCATTGTGTTTCACCTATGAGGCTGAGCTTTATTATCCGCCTAAAGTAATGTAACCATGGCTACAGGTCTAGATTTCCCATTACTAAGCGTTATTCACGAAACGTTTACCAGGCAAATCTGTCACATCAGAACTGGCCACAATATTTAAAGAAAAAAGCGCAGCAAAATGCTGCGCTAAAGCAATGGGGGTAATGATGGAACAAAAGCAATTTTGAGCGCGATCGCTCCGACTACATCAATTAATATTTCTAATGTTTCCGGCTCAATTCACCCGTAAATGGCTGAAAACCAGTTGCAGGATAATCATCATGGGTAGGACCAAACACGGCGATAACGGCCTTCGCCAACTCGCCAAAAAACCCTGTCTCTTCTACTATTCCAGGAACAGCTTTTTGCTCGCTAGTCATAATAAAAACCTCTTGATAGAAACCTCTTGTGTGAAGCATCCTTTCACCTGATAAGTGAGAAGAGGGCAACCAACTACTTGCCTGAAAACTAAGGTCATTGTCTTGCGAAGACATCCCCTATCAAGGTGTGAGGATATATACCTTGATCATGTGTTTTCTATTGCCAGACAATTTTCCTAAGCAACAGACGCTTGCAATTCGTCAGACAGCGCAACAATAAAAAGCAGCAAGTTAGAGTTAACCTGCTGCTAAACAAAGAAAAGTATCAATCTCAAAATATTTCGTATGAACATGACGATGCCATATTCATACGAAATGTAAAACCCTGGAGCCTTAACCCATGAGTTCTTTTACCTTAGCCATAATGCCATCGGGGTCAATTCCCTGGTGGGGGAACTGCTCCCACAGACCACCACAGCCCTCTTCATGAGTACCGAGGTAAGCAAACTTAGGCGTATAGCCACGCTCCAACAGCCAAGAACCAAAGCGACTGCCTAAGCCCGTACGACGGTTAAAGGCTTCCGTCACGATCACGAACGGTGCTTTACCCACCTTGGCCATCATGTCTTCATCCACCACGTTCAGCGTGGCCTTGTTGATCAGCCCCACTTCAATACCTTCCTGCTTCAGACGCTCAACAGCATCCAGAGCACGATAGACCGAGTCACCGAAAGTGACGATATAGCCAGCCGAACCTTCCCGGATCACTTCATCCTTGCCTGGGGTAAACGTGTAGTCACCGCCAAACAGTTCGCCCCCGTCAGCATCTAACACCATCGGGACCTTAGAACGGGTGGAGAAAATAAAGCGCAGCCCTGGATCGTTAAAGATAGCCTTGACAACAGCCCGCATTTGATTGGCATCAGCCGGGAAATATAGGCGAGTCTCATAGCCATCATCCAGGCCATTATCGGCAAACATGTTGTTGATACCGAAGTGGCAAGTATTGTCAGCCATGTCATCAATCCCCGCATGGGAGAAGTGACACAGCAAGTTGGAATAGTTCAAGCGCGCCATGGTGATCTCGGAAATACACATTTCCAAGAAGGCACTGAAGGTCGCAAAGATACCCTGCTTGCCTTTTTCCATGCCAAAGCCAGCCGCCGCTGAAAGATTTCCCCGCTCTTGAATACCGCCACTGACGAAGACTTCTGGATGTGCCTTACGGATTTGGGCAAGTCCGCAGGAGCCTTCGAGGTCGCTGTCTACCACCAAAACACTATTCTTGCGAGCGTCTTCGCTCATGCCGCCAAGAACTTCCACCACCGCTTCACCAAAGGTATTGCGGTTAGA
Source organism: Cyanobacteria bacterium J06639_14 (assembly GCA_039818605.1). Classification (GTDB taxonomy): domain Bacteria; phylum Cyanobacteriota; class Cyanobacteriia; order Phormidesmidales; family Phormidesmidaceae; genus SIO1E4. The sequence continues at coordinate 2,896 of JBCBTQ010000018.1, forward strand.
CCCAACTTTTTCCGAAGACCCGATAAATTTATAGGGGTTCTTAGGCTTCTCGATACCCTTCAAGAAATCGGCAGCCTCTGTCCGCCCTTTGGCTTCGAGATAGGTAATAGCAGCCGCAACCGGAATCACGTCATGCCCGTGAGTGCTGCCTTCAATACCCTCAATGCCCACGGCCATGGCGCGCTTATTGATGATCGCGATCGGACCTGGCGTATTAATGGCTTGGCAAATATTGGCATAGAGACTATCCAAGTCTTCGCCATCCCCTTCCAGCACGGTCAAGCCATGCCCTTCCAGCGTTTGCTTGACGCTGTAGCCACCCATGTACTTGGAAGGGTGCCCCGCAATCGTGACGTCGTTGTCATCGATAATGAGCTTCACATTAATGTGATTAGCAACAGACAAACGGGCTGCCTCGGCGTCATTCCCTTCTTGCTGGGACCCATCAGACCCCAAGCAAAAAACTGTCTTGCCAGGATTTGCTAGAGCTACGCCATTAACGTAAGGCCACATATGGCCCAAGCGTCCCGAACTGAATTTCACCCCTGGGGTCAGACCCAGTTCAGGGTGCCCAGGAAGCTTCTGATGAGCTTCCCGGTAGCGCATCAACTGCTCAGCAGGCAGGTCACCATTGAGTGTCGCCATGAGATATTGAGTAGCGACTCGGTGTCCAGCTTCATCAAAGAAGGTTGGTACAAACTGATCAGGGCTACCCCGGAAAAGCGCATCCAGAATCATGACCTCAGGCACCGTGTCATAGGGGCCACCGGTATGTCCACCAACACCTCTAGCAGCACCCGTTGCCGTGAAGAAGACGATCGCATCACGGCAGAGTTCAATGTTGGCTTTGAGAGCACTACGTTGCTCGTCCGTTAAGGTTGATACCGACGGATCGAGGGTGATGCGTTGGTATGCACTCAGATCGATGGGGAAGGAAGTGGTCATAAGCGAAGTACCTCTATCTAACTCCTGTGAACAAAACTGTACGAAGCCCGCGGCAGTTTGAGCTGGATTCATTAAAACTGTCTCGAAACGAAGATATCAGTTATCTGAACTCCCTTAAACTCAAACAGGAGAATTCGTTATCAAGAAAAATCTCAAAGATGTTGATACACATAAGCAAACAGCATTGCGATATCCCTGCTCGTATTCATCTTCAGCGATAGTGGGATAAGCGTCTATCAAGAGCAGGTTAAGAAACCCAATTACATCCTTAGCGCCAATTTTGTAGCAACAGGGGATAACCATTTAAGCTGGAAATCCTGGTTAGGTAATACCGCATCCGAATGGTTAACCCCATTAGGGGAAATAGGTGATACCTGTCAAGACACGGCATGTCCCTTCTCTGAATTAGGGGTAGGTACTGGATTAGTATAAAAAGTCAGGAGAAGGTTGGATTTTGGATTGACGACGGAACGCTATCCCTGCCCAGATAAGGGGATTTCTCGAAATGAATATACCGTCGTAGGTTAGCGTCGAGGCACGCGACCCAACACCTCCGGAATTTCTATGCTGCTGGGTTTTACTTCGTTCAACCCAGCCTACAAAAGCTCCCTTTTCAGATAATTTCTTTCTCACAGCTCCCCTAAGTCCAGTACATTTTGGTTGGGACAGACAGGATCTAGGGTTCCAGGTCCATGCCTGTGCTTGCGCCAAATCTACCCACGTCCCAGGAATCAGGTTTTCCGAAACCTGAACTCCGTAGAACTTTGCTCTTCTCGCAGAGTATTCCGAATTCCGAACATTGATATCCCCTACTTCTACTACTGATAATGTTGGGGCGTGCCACTCGCTAAGAGTTCTGAAACGGTAACAAACTGATATCCCTTGGGCAGGTATTCAGCCAAAATCAGCTTAACGACCTCAACCGTATTGCTGCGATCGGCCCCCTCCGACTCACCATCGCCATCATGGAGCAAGATGATCGCGCCATTGTCAAACTTAGGCTCTAATAATTGCATCATGACGTCAGGCTCTTCTGGCTTCCAATCATTGAGTTGAACCGTCCACAGAATATTGGCTTGCTGCCGCTGCTTGAGCACCTGCGGCAATACAAACAAGCTGTGTCCATAAGGCGATCGAAAAGGAATTGGCCTGTCATAGCCTTGCTCTCGCAGCAACCGATCAGTAGACTCCAACTCATTACGAATCGCTTGCGGCGATTTAAGCCTGAGGCTGGGATGCGTCCAGGTATGGTTACCAAGTTCATGCCCGTCTCGAACCAAAACGTTGAGTGGTTCTTTGTATTGCTCAGCATGTCGGCCCAACACGAAAAACGTACTGCGGGCTCCAGCGTCGGCCAGAATCTGAGAGATTTCTTCGGTATAGCGAGGATCGGGGCCGTCGTCAAAGGTAAGTGCTACTAGCTTTTCTGAGGTTTGGACCTGATAAACAGCTTCGCCAAACACCCACGGGACAGAATAGCGGTTGGGCCATAACCAATGGCTCCAAAGCAAAACAAACAGGGTGACCGTTACCACGATCACGCTATAACGAACCCATAATTTGGCGGAGCGTTGGGGCACGGGAAAGGGAGGCAGGTACTTTGGGGGAACAGGCTGCATATTCTTAGAAAACTCGTTAGCTGCGATCGCCAGCTCTCCATAGGTTGAAAGCACGTTCGCACCTTTGGCAAACCTTACATCAACTTAGGTGATTTCCCCAAACGAATATCCCACCATAGGTTGATGTCGAATCATTCCCACCATTGCTGCTCACGCTCAACGGCAATCGCCAAGTCGAATAGCTAGAAAACCTGCAAATACACCCGCGTAGCGTGGGTCACCCCCCACCAGTCCCTCAAAACACCCCAACCGTCGTGCTACGACCCACGGCACCCAGCCCGTAACCCCAGGCTCCCTTTTCATCCTCGGGAGCGTCGCCCCAACGTCATGATTGTTGCCCTAAAACCACCCTAAAACGTAACTCATCTCACCATAACAGGCGCTGAAACCTCGACCGACTGGCCCTGATTAACGCCCTGGCCGACGGCCTCAGTAACAGGCAAAACTGACACCGCACACGCCTTTAGTTCAGGCTGTAGCGAAATCGGACAGGTAACTGGATGGGTGAGAGCATTGCACTCAGCATTATCGGCCCACAACGTGCCCCAGTGCATAGGAATAAACAACACACCTTTGCGGATATACTGAGTCACTTTCACTTTCAGGCGAGCAAAGCCACGACGCGATCGCACCTCAACCCAATTTCCCGACTGTAACTGCAAATGCTGAGCATCCACCGGGTGCATTTCTAGCAACGGTTCAGGATGTAACTTACGAATTTTCTCAATGCGACCTGTACGGGTTTGAGTATGCCAGTGTCCATACAAACGCCCCGTCGTGAGCACAAAAGGAAAATCGGGATCGGGGGGTTCCGCTAATCCCTTTTCGTGAAAGGCCGCAAAGTTAGCCCGACGATTGGGGGTGGGAAAAAGATGATCGCTGTACAGACGCTTGTCATACTTCGTCGAAGCCGTTTCATCCGTCTCATGCTGAGGGCAGGGCCACTGAATCGGGCCTTCGGCAGCCAAGCGATCGTGGCTGAGGCCGGTCATATCGCAAACGCGCCCAGCGGTAAGCTGTACAAATTCGTCATACACCTCGGCTGGGGACTGGAAGGCAAACTGTTTTGCAAAGCCGAGACGGCGTCCCACAGCGGCAAAAATTTCCCAATCAGCCCGCGTTTCGCCAGGCCGAGGCCGAAAGGCCGGACAGAACGTGACGGTCCGTTCGGAGTTTGTCATCACTCCTGTTTTTTCGCCCCACTGAGCAGCAGGCAGCAAAATATGGGCATACTCAGCAGTCTCTGTCGGGTAATAGGCATCTTGGTAGACGGTGAAGGGCGATCGCCGCAGCGCAGCCTTAGTCCGTTCAATATCCGGCATACTGACCGCCGGATTCGTCGCTGCGACCCACAAAACCCCCACAGCATCCTGTTCCAGACCCATCATCATGTCCCAGGCAGCCAACCCTGGCGTCGGTGAAATGCTACCCTCCGGCAAATCCCAGGCTTGCTCAACAGCCTGACGATGTTGAGCATTTTTCACCAGACGATACCCCGGCAGAATGTGGGCCAGACCACCCGTCTCACGTCCACCCATGGCATTGGGTTGTCCCGTCAAAGAAAAAGGACCAGCTCCCGGTTTGCCAATTTGCCCTGTCATCAGGTGGAGGTTAATGATGGTTCGTGCTTTGGCCGTACCTTCCGACGATTGATTGATACCCATCGACCAAAGTGATAGCACCCCTTTCGATAACCCCCAACAGCGAGCAGCCTCTTCCAAATCCGTGACAGAAATACCACAAACCTCAGCCACGTGCTCAGGGGGATAGTGCTCAATCACCTCAGCATACGCTTGAAAGCCTTGAGTTGCTTCGTCAACAAAGACCGCATCAATCCATCGTTTTTTGAGCAGAATATGAGCGATACCATTCAGGAGGGTAATGTCAGTCCCCGGACGAATGGCTAAGTGGAGGTCGGCATCTTTAGCCGTCGCGGTACGACGCGGATCCACGACGATGAGCTTAACTTTGCCTCGTTTCTTGCGGTGATGCTTGCGGAAGCGATTGTAAACAATGGGGTGACAATCTGCCGTATTCGTCCCAATAAGAAAGGCGCAATCGGTTTCTTCTAAGTCGGCATAGCAAGGGGGCGGACCATCCGAACCCAGGCTCTGGATATAAGCCGCCACGGCAGAGGACATGCACAATCGGGAATTGGCATCAAAATTGTTAGTTCCTAAACAGCCCTTGAGGAGTTTTTGGGCCAGGTAATAATCTTCTGTTTGGAGTTGGCCAGATCCATACATGCAGATGGCTTCTGGTCCTTGGGTGGCCATCACATGACGGATACGATTCGCGATCGCATCGAGGGCTTCATCCCAACTGACCTGCTGAAACGGCGCATCCAGAGAATCGCGCATCAGGGGGTACAACAGTCGATTTTTATCGAGTGCTTCAGCAATCGTCCCTCCCTTCACACAGATCATCCCCTGACTCGAAGGATGAGCGCGATCGCCTCGCACTGTTGGGGCAGCATCAGGAGAGGCATGTCTCGACCGAGAAGACACCACCTCTAAACCACAACCCACCCCACAATAGGGACACAATGTTTTGCTAGATGCCATGACGACGACCTCCTGCGATCACGCTACCGTCAGTGTGAAGGCAAAAAACTGAGAGTAATCCGAATAAAAATATGCCGCCGAAGGAACCCGGTCACTTGCATAAAAGCAGCAACCTTCGTCTGTATTTCCATAAAGACCAGATTCTTAAAGCAGCCACTTCCTTTGACTTTCCATAGAGACCGAGTTTCTGACTGCAAACTCGCGCAAACCAGATGCCTTTATTCAATAACGGTCGAATAGAAAAATTCTGTCTGTTGCAAGACTCGGTTTCACCTTAGAGCAAAGAAATCGGGGAATGCCTTCAGCGAAGCTCATCCCCCGATAGCTGTCTGATGACGAAGGGAAACTCTCTAACGCTCGAAAGACGTACCCATCTGAGGAATAGAATCGGGAGCGGGAGCCACGGGTGTTTCTCCCTCATGGAAGTCGGCAAAGGAACCCTGTGGTTCATCCAGGAAGAAGACACACAGGAAGGCCACAATCAGACCGGCAATGCCCAACACTTGGAAGAACTGTGAGTTCACCACAGCCATCAATGGCTCGCCTCCATTGGCGGTCGAAGAAGCATCGACAAACAGCAGACGTGTCGTCAGGTAAGCCACCGCACCGACGTTGCCATAGGCACCAACATTACCTGCAATCTGGCCTGTAATCCGACGCTTCACCAGAGGCACAATCGCAAAGGTAGATCCTTCAGAGGACTGCACAAAGAAGGAACAAGCCATGGTCAGAAGAACTGCCAGCGGTAACGGCCAAGCACTGTTCACAGTGCTCATGAGTAAGTAACCAATGCCCATACCGCCCGTGAGAACCACCATGGTCCACTTACGACTACCCATCTTGTCAGAGATGATGCCGCCACCAGGACGCGACATCAGGTTCATGAATGCATAGCTAGCCGCAATCAAACCAGCCGTTGCCTTATTGAGGGCGAACGTCCCCTCAAAGAAAGCAGGCAGCATGGTCACAACCGCCAGTTCGGACCCAAAGTTAACGATGTAGGTCAACTCAAGAATTGCTACTTGCTTGAAACGATACCGATCTTCAGGGGGATATGTCTTAGTACCGGCCAGTAATTCCTTATTCACACTCCAGCAGTTATAAGCCTGGAAAGCGTATAAGCCAAGCAAGATAGCCCAAGCAAAGTACATCCCGCCGCCAGTCAGGAATGCGACCTTCTTCAAACGCCACGCCAACACCATCAGAATGATTGTGAGGGGGGCGTTCATGAGCATCAAGAACCAGAAGTCACGAACGGTTGTGACCTCCATGCCACGAGCACTTTGAGGACGCTGATAGACTTTGCCAGGAGGTGTATCCGTAACATTGAAGTAGTAGAAAACACCATAAAGAGCTGCAATAATCCCCGTGCCAGCGATCGCTGCTCGCCAGTTCAGAACGCCAGTTGTGAAAGCAGGGAAAGTTAGGACGCGGAAGGTCTCAGGTTCGGGGAACTGAAATCCACCCGGAATAAAGGAAGCTAGTGCCAAACCAAACAGCACCATCGTGAAGGCAGAAAAGGCCGAGCCAAAGTTACCCCAGCCACCATAAATACCTTCAGCAGTACCCACATCCTTAGGCGGGAACCACTCAGCGGTCATACGGATACCAATCACAAAACCGGCACCCACAATCCCCATCAGCAAACGACCGATAACCAGCTGGTTAAAGCTCTGAGCCGTTGCAAAAATGAGACAGGGAATCGCTGCATACATCAATAGAAAAGAGTAAGTCAAGCGAGGACCGTACTTATCTAACAGCATCCCAATGATGATGCGCGCCGGAACGGTCAGGGCTACGTTACAAAGACCAATTGTTCCGAGCTGAGCAGGCTCAAGGCCAAAATCTTGCTTAATTGTGGTCGCAAACGGCGGGAAGTTAAACCACACTACAAACGATAGGAAGAAAGCAAACCAGGTCAGGTGAAGTATTTTATACCTGCCCTGAGTTGGTCTCGTAAACAACTCAACAAGCATCTGTGTTACTCTCCTAGCAAACCAAGAAACAGTTCAGCCTGGAGTAGATTATTCGCTCCAGTTTTTTTTACTAACAACACTCCCCCAAATAAACCTGGGGGTCTCGATGGACAAGGGAAATCAATCCCAGGTCCAAAGCCTTATGTATCCGTGGTCATCACGACCTGACCATTCGTCGCGGCAGACTCTGCCGTGCGAGGTTGCGCACCGAAGTGCTCCGTCAACAACCCCGTTAGAACGGTGGATAATTCATCACAGGGCACCCCTTTCTGTACGCAGGTGCCGAGCTGAGCATCTTTACCAACTTTGCCGCCCATATAGATATCAACACCCTCGGCGGCTTTCCCATCTTTCCGCACCTTGGTACCCATGAGACCAATATCAGCCACCTGAGGTTGGCCACAGGAATTAGGGCAGCCGGTCCAGTGAATACGTACTGGATTGGGCACGGATAACGTCGCATCAAGATCGTGAGCGATCGCCAAAGCCCGCTGCTTCGTTTCCACCAGGGCAAAGTTACAGAATTGGGCTCCCGTACAGGAAACCAGCGATCGCACCAAAGGACTTGGAGCAATGGAAAACTTCTCTAGCAGCGGTTCCTGCCGCAGTAATTCGAGCCGAGAATCGGGGATATAAGGAATGAGGATATTCTGCTCCACCGTCAGACGAATTTCGCCCTCTCCGTAAACGTCGGCTAAGCGGGCAATGTCAAGCATGTCGCGGGCAGTGAGCCGACCAACTGGGACATGCAAACCAATAAAGTTCAATCCCGGCTGCTGTTGGCCATGAATGCCCACATGATCACGCTTGTCCCAGTCGATCTCATCCTCAGAAGCAGCCGTCAACAAGGGTTTGCCATAGCTTTTCTCAACTTCGGCTCGGAATTTCTCCATACCCCACTCATCAATTAGCCACATCAAGCGCGACTTTTGACGACTGGCCCGCGAACCATGGTCGCGAAAAATCTCTAAGATGGCCCGGGATAAATCAACCACATCATCACTCGGTTCCACCCAAGCATCTAGTGGCACCGCCGCTTCACAACGACGAGCTGAGAAAAAGCCACCGACAAGAACATTGAACCCAAGCTGCCCTTCACGATAAGCCGGGACAAAGGCAATATCATTAATTTCGGCATGCACCGAATTGTCGCGCCCCCCTTCCACCGCAATATTGAACTTCCGGGGCAGGTTTGTGAACTCAGGATTACCTTCACTGCGATTCGTGATCATATCCTGGAGCTTGCGCACCAACCCACGCGTGTCAATTAGCTCGCTGGCATCAATCCCGGCAACTGGCGACCCCGTAATGTTACGCACATTATCCATACCCGACTGCATGGAAGTAAGGCCCACAGCCTCAAACCGCTGGAAGATATCAGGAATATCCTCCAGCCGCACACCCCGCAGCTGAATATTTTGACGGGTAGTAATGTCGGCACTACCGTCCTCGCCATAACGCTGTACAACTTCCCCCAAAACCTTCATCTTCTGACTGGAAAGAATGCCATTCGGGGTGCGCATGCGCAACATAAACTTTCCTGGCGTCACGGGCCGAAAGAAAATTCCCAACCACTTTAGACGCTGAGTCAAATCTGTCTCATCGACAGATTCCCAGCCCAATTCAGCAAACTTTTCCAGTTCCGACTTAACCGCTAAACCATCTTTCTCAGCTTTGAACTTCTCAAACTTATTGAGTTTTTCCTTGGGCCTTGGCGCTGCATCAACCACGGTTCCAAACTACCCTCATCAAATACGACACCTAATAACTGGATCGCAAGCTCCAAACAGAGCTAGCAACCAAAACAAACACAGCTTTTGAAAATCACATCGTCAATGAGAAAGCCTCACAGCAAGGCTTTGTGACCCAACAAAGTCACACATAAAGTCTCCAGGCAACTCCAATATAGTAGAAAGATACCAGTGAGGCTGAGGCCGTCGTCGAGAATTACAAGAACAAGAAAAGTACTGCTTTCTCTAAGCTGAGGTCAACGTTACGAGAGCTTATTAGGCACTTTTGTAGCAATCAATACGTTTCCCAAAGCGACTTGCATTAAGTGCATCAAATTCATGCGTTAATCGAATGCTGGCACACCCTATTTCAGAAATTCCGAGGTTCGTAGTCTTCACTCAATAGTTGAGTCAATAACTTCGCGTATTTTTTTTTCGCATCGTGATATCGAAATCCTGCATGAAATTTGTCCCGCAAGGTCTCCCATAACTATGTTTTGGATTTATCTTGAATGCCATTTCATTGACTGCAGAGGATCCTGAAATGGTGACAGAGTAAACACAGACTGGGTTCAATGACTAGTTCAAACACACCATTGAGACACACCGTCATGTGATATAGGAATTCATTTGATGCGATCGTTGCATAATGATCACCATAATGTTCATACGAAACTTTCCGAGGTAGGGTCTCTTAAGATAGATGTGTGCATGTCCCGGCTTACTGCTGAGATATCGATGTTGCTCTAATCCTTATGCCTTTTGATACTGACTTCGTCATCACACCTACAGACTTACAAGACCTCGAAAGAGTCGTGTCTACACCGCAATTAGAGACTGCACTAAGATTACTCCTGGAAGGGGATTTCCAGTCTCGATGGGAAGCAACTAAGCGACTCCCTACCTTTGGCAAAGCTACCATTGCACGCCTGGTTCCCTTGCTAGAAGACGAAGATTTAGATTGGGAAGTGCGCTGGTTTGCTGCTCGAACACTGGGAAATTTCAATGAAACTGAAGCATTAGAATCACTGGTTCAACTAATACAACAAACTGATGAACCAGAGCTGATTACGATCGCGGCAGAAGGTCTGAGTCACTTTGGAGCAAAGGCCGTAAATGCGTTAATTCAGCTCTTCAAAAACCCTGCCTACCGCATCACCGCTGTCCAAGCCCTGGCCAGTATTCGACACAAGGCTGCATTATCACCGCTTCTGATCGCGGCTGAGGATGCCAATCCTCAGGTCCGTACGGTTGCATTCTCAGCGCTGGGGCATTTTCGAGACGCTAGAGTCGATCCACTTCTGATGGATGCTGTAAAAGATCCCGTTGCTGCCGTGCGTCAAGAGGCAATTACGCATTTGGGGCTACGCCCTCATTTGCTGGCAACAGTTGATCTCGTGAGCATCTTGCAGCCTGGTCTATGGGACGTGAACCCCAAGGTGACGGAAGCAACAGCGATCGCCCTAGGGCGTCTAGGAACGGAATCAGCGATCGCTGTTTTAGCCCAAGTTCTACAGTCGGCACAGACACCAGAATCGTTGCAGCGAGTAATTGTCAGATCACTCGGGTGGATTGATCAGGAAGCCGCTTTGCTGGCCTTACTCTCAGTTCGAGTGGAGGTTCTCATGCCGGTACAGCTTGAAATCATCGAGACGTTAACCCGATTTGAATCGAATCATCTCAGGCAACAGGCGGGCGAAGCACTCTGTGACTGGTTAGGAACTTGCCATCAGGATCCTCAATCAGGGTCTGTGAAACAGGCGATCGCACTAGCATTAGGAGACCTCCATCCGCCTCAGGCCCAATCCTTACTCCAAGTCTTAGTACAGGAAGATGACCCACAAACCGCTCTCTATGCGGAAGCAGCTCTGAGGCAACTTGAGGAGTCGGCTTAGGGTAGGCGGGATTTTTTGGCCCAATTCTCTGCGTTCACTACATGTTGGTTTAAGGAGCTATCAAGTGGCCCTGCAGCAAGGGGGTCGTCATCGACCACACTCTTAGGAAATTCCTCAAAATGAATGAAACCTCGTAGTCCTGATCGCGTAATTTCTTTCTCGGGATCGCCTTCATTGACATGTTCGACCTAGTCAACTGCCTATGGCTATCTGGATTGACTTAAATCAATGTCGTAGCCAATGTGGATTTACAAAAATCGATTAAGATCAGTAATGACAACAGCACATTAAGAGAGACCCTGCTGCCGAATGACTTCAGAGAGATGACCTGATCTCGGTAGGATGGATCTTGAATTTTGAGCACCGCTCCGTTAATGCAAAAAGGTATCTGGACATGACCGCAGTCACCTCTAAGCCCAAAGCCCCTACTTTTTGTGATGGTATTCAACATTTTGCTGAGTCTCTACCTGAGTTTGAGGCTTATGGTCAGGCTCCAGCAATTGATGAGGGGCAAGGCGCGATCGCATCACCGACAGATCCGGCTGCAGTCTACCAAACCCTCCTAGCAGCCGACGCCCTGCGTTATCTCACCCTGCAAATGACGGCCAGTAAGCAGTCAGGACACCCAGGTGGCTTTGCGAGCATTGCCGACGGTATTTCAGCTCTGGTCATGTTGGGATACAAGAACTTGATTACGGAAGTCGGTCACCACGCGCCTGGCTTCTACAGCACTGTATTTTTAGATCGGTCGTTGGAAGCGATGGGCATTGAGACCGTACAGCAATTGTGCGATCGCTTCCGCGAAACTCACGGCCTACTGGGGCACCTTTCAGGACAAATTCCCGGACTCTTAAATCCGGCTGGGCCTTTGGGTCAGGGACAGCACTTCGCGATGGCTGGAGCCAAGCTGCATCCTGGCACTCTTTTCCCTGTCACCATTGGTGACGGAGGCTTAGGTGAACCCTACATAATGAGTAGCTTTGGGCATTTCCACACGGCTTACCCCAGCATCACCAACTTCCTGCCGATCTTGGTATGGAACGGGTATTCTCAAGAACACCACAGCATGGTGTCAACCCAGTCCAACGAAGCCATGCTGGCTTACTGGCAAGGAAATGGCTTTGAGAAAATTATCCTGGTCGATGCCAAAGACTATGACGATGCCGATCAGCCCGGAGACTATGTTGACAGCACGGCCTTCTCCCTGAAGCAGCGCATGGCCTTTACTCAAGCCGTGTTAGAAGCTACGGATAAAGCCGCTAAATCCGCCTTGAGTGGCACACTGACCGTCCTGATTATTAAGCAGCTCAAAGGCGCTGGTGTCCACAAGCGTGGTGCCAAATCTCACAACCTATATCCTGGCGACACCCTCGAAAAAGACTACATTGTCGAGGCGTTGACAACGCGGGCATTAACACCCGCCGCCTGGGATTTAGTCCGAACCAACTTTGCGCGATCGATGGGCGGACCTAATTCTAAAACAGCAGTCACAGAATCCGTTTTACCGGTACCTGATATCGGGACCTTACCACTGGAAGAATTCGCTATCGGCAGTGACAAAAAGGTAGCCACAACAGCAATGGGTTCGCTCGTAGCCCATGTCGGTCAACAGGATGCGCAGTTTGTGGTTACCAACGCTGACGGTAACGCCGCTTCGGGTATCAATAACATCAATCAAGCCCTCAAAATCATCCACCCCACCCCCGACGATATCTACTTCCAGCAGCCCCAGGGGCAGGTCTACGAACCCTTGAGCGAGGATGCCTGTGCTGGACTCGCAGCAGCTCAAGCTCTGTTTGGTGCACGGACTCTTTGGTGTTCCTATGAGTCTTTCGCGATTAACGGCTTGCCCATATGGCAAACGGTTACCCAGGCGATGGCTGAACTGCGTCGCCCAACACCTTCAACGGTAACGTTGTTTACGGCAGGGGCTTTAGAACAGGGGCGGAATGGTTGGACTCACCAGCGCCCGGAAATTGAGAACTACTTTGCCGGTATGATGCGTAACGGCAACGTCTTTCCCCTCTTTCCTACCGATGCTAATGGGATCCAGGTTTGCTATGAATGGGCCCTAAGTACCCGAAACAAGGGCATCACTATTACCGCGAGTAAGTCACCTTTGCCCGTGCGGACAACCTTCGAACAAACGCGTATAGCCCTCCAGCAAGGTGCGGTCGAACTCCAGACAACCTCTGGAAGCAAAACCGTCGTATTTGCTGTGCTTGGGGACATGACGTTAATTCCGGTATGGGAAGCTGCCTCACAGCTAGCGACAGAAGGTATTGGGGTCCGAATTGTATCCGTCGTGAATCCTCGTCGCCTTTACCGGCCCACTGATGTGGCTTGGGATAGCTGTAGTGAGGGCGATAGCGAATTCCTGGATGATGCCGGATTTGCACAACTCTTCGGCGGTGATGCCTTGATTGGTGTTACGGGGGGTTCTTCGGCGATGTTGGAACCCGTTATGCTGCGGAGCAACTCGCCTCGGGATACTTTCGCTTGGAAGCGAGGCGATACGGCAGGTAGTGCAGCCCAGGTAATGGCACTGAATGGGTTAACGGTGGAGAATTTTGTCGCGCGCGCCAAGGCGCTTCTAGCTTAGAGTAGTTGGGGCGATCGCTGACTTCATGGAGAATCATCAGCAACCAGTGGTGATTCAACGGGTTGTTATGACGACGGTCATAAAACTTTTCATCCACACATAGAGTCCAGGCAATTTCACAGTTGTCCGCTTCATACCGCACGGTTAGCGCGGTATGAAGCATAATAAACGTGACGTATAGACAATCGACGGGTGTTTGAAGTCGTTACTAGAGCTTGAGGTCGTTACTAGAGCTAAGGAAATTTTCCCAAATAGGATTCATTTGTTCATCTATGGGAAAGTTAAGCCTAGGCATTACCTAAGCATGATGGTTTTATACGAGTGCAGGGTGTTGCAATACTCCTGAGCATCTACATGCATCGCATGTGCTGCTCCAGCAGAGGGGATAAAACCCTAATTCAACGAGTTGTCTATGGCAGGAATTCCGGATGTCCAATAGGGAGGTTAACGGCGAAACGCTCGAATTTGCGGTAGACGATCGGCTCAAACTCATGGTTGTGGACGACGAGCCCGATAACTTGGACTTGTTATACCGTACATTTCGCAAGGATTTTGAGGTTTTTAAAGCCCCGAATGGTTTCAAGGCATTGGAGATCTTGGCCGAAGAGGGCGAAATGGCCGTCATCATCTCAGACCAACGCATGCCACGCATGAATGGGACTGAATTTCTCAGCCGCACAGTCGAAAAATTTCCTGATACCATTCGTATCGTACTCACAGGGTATACAGACGTTGAAGACTTGGTCGAAGCGATCAACTCTGGTAAGGTTTTTCGATACATTACGAAACCTTGGAATCCCGAGCAGCTCAAGTCTGTGGTGACACAAGCTTCAGAGACTTATAAAGTCGTCAAAAAGCGAACTCGTGATCTAATCCAAGCACTGAAGCGTGAATCCTTTTTGAACGATGTGATGGGTGCCATTCGGAGCTCTCTGGATTATGACAGTATGCTCCAGACAGTTGTGAGGACCTTGGGGAAAGGGTTTGACGCTGACTATGTCGTTTTACACACGCTAGAAGATGACTACAGAACACATGAGAACCCTGAACTGAAGATTGCCTCTACCTATGCTTCAGAAAGGGCAGAGAACCTCGATCAAACGCTTCTGGAAAAGCATAGCCAATCGATGAGTCAATTGGCGTTAAAGACCGGCGAACTACAACAGGGCACCTTATCCGAACTAGCAGCCCCTGTTATGTTCTTCACACTACCTTTCATCTATCAGCAGACGCTACTGGCAATCGTTAACTTGTACCGAATTAACGGGAGCAACGACTGGTCTGAGGAGGTATTGCAACTCACGAATAGTGTTACTGAGCAAATTGCATTAGCAATTTCTCAAGCCAAACTTTATCAACGCATCCAAGTTCAAACGTTACAGATGCGGGCCGAACTTGAAGTCGCCCGTCAAATTCAGACAAATTTACTCCGACAAAGCTTGCCAGATGTCGCAAATGCCCGCATTCAGGCGCGTTGTTTGCCAGCTCGTGAGGTGGGAGGTGACTTTTTTGAGGTGTTTGTTCATCCCCAAGGTGATATCTGGTTGGCGGTTGGGGATGTTTCAGGCAAAGGGGTGCCAGCAGCCCTATTTATGGCCAGTGCTATTTCGGTTTTGAGGCGAGAATTGTCGCAGGAAAGTTCTCCATCCCCAGAAAAGGTGATGCAGAACTTAAATGCGGGTCTGTCTGATGATCTAGTTAGCAATACGTGCTTCATTACGATGGTGCTGGCACGCTACAACCCCGAAACCTATCAATTGACTTATGCCAACGCTGGTCATATCTATCCTCTAGTTTGGTCAGCGACGCTACTAGAAACCCCACAGTCCGAACCGAAGTATTTGAAAACACGATGGGTTCCTTTGGGAATCTTGCCTGTGTGGAAGGCTGAAGCAGGTGAGTTAACGCTCAACCCTGGTGATACGCTCTTGCTGACGAGTGATGGCCTAACCGAGGCTACTGTCCCACTTAACGGCGTCGGCAAATCTGCCGCAATGCTACAGCAAATTGGACTTTGGCACTTAATTCAGCATCAGCAACCACCTCTCGACTTGGACAATCTTTTGCAAGCCATCCAGGGCGATCGCGCTGAGCAAGAGGATGACCAAACGGTCCTTTCACTGGAGGTGATGTAATCATGCAGACAGAACTACGCATCCCCAGTGATTTGAAATTTCTCCCCGTTATTGAAGAGTGGATGCTAGGCTCCTTGCGCCTGGAATTGGAGGGCTGGCTGGAATGGCCCAAGTGGGAAAATCGCCTCCGGTTGGTACTGGTTGAAGCCTATTCCAATGTGGTCCGCCATGCTCACCGCGATCGTCCCACTGTGCCTGTCGTCATTAGGCTGGAAATACGATCAGACGTCTTGCATTTAGAAGTTTGGGATCAAGGGGATGGATTTGATTTAAGCACGTATCTCCCCCCTTCACCCGATGCCCATCAGGAGGGCGGCTACGGTTGGTTAATTCTGAATCGCTTGATGGATAAGGTGGAATATCAGGTAAAGATTCAAGGCAAATATAATTGCTTGAGGCTGCAGGCTAACTTACCACCAGATTCCTACATCAAAACAGCTTCGTAAATCACCCTTCTATACTTTGGCCACATTTAGCCCCCCGGTTTTTGCTTGGGAAAAACGCCCGTTTCCCTATCGGATGTGGTTTATACCTTTTCTATCAGTCATCTAACCGACCGTAACGAGCCCAGAACTGCTCACTGCTCGCTTGCATCTTTAACCAAGCCCAAAGCTGATCGCCGGAAGAAAAATGCCACCACTCATTAGGGTGTTGTTGAAAGCCTGATTGGATAAGGACCTGGCGGAGCAGGCATCGATTGGCGTGAAAGTGCTGGCTCTTGGGATCAAAAGATTGTTCAAAGTGATTAGGGTGTGATCGCACCGATATTTCGTCAATGGGTGAGCCCATATCGACAGGCTGTCCATCGGCATCCATGAGGGTAACGTCTACAGCAGCTCCGGTGCTATGAGGGGGGGGACTTTTGGGATCAAGACTGGGAATAGCCCAAAATTGATACACCTGGTTTAGAATGCCGTCCTGTTCTGATGGGGGCAGCGTCTCAAAGTCGAGTCCTTGTTTTTGGGCTAGTTCATGTGCGGTGTAGTCCACCATAAATTGCTGTACAGGAATTGGGCGGTAGGCATCGAAGATTTGAATGCGCCAGCCAGGGCGCATGGCTTGGAGATGTTCTTGCGCCCGCACCAGTGCTTGAACGACAGAGGCACGTAGCCAATAGGGGGAGCGATCGCCGTAGGGAGCTCCCAGAACCTGATAAGGATGAGGCGTTAGGACCGCAAACTGTTCAAGCGGGAGCGGGACCAGCGGTTCGCCACAGTCTTGAATCACAACGCTCTGATAAGGCTTCATAACCGTTAACGCTACAGAATGCGAGAACGAATGAGTGCACTGGGGAGGCACCCCAGCTTGTTAACGGTCGGGACGTAGGCACGTTTGTTGAAAACGTCATAGCCATTACGCTCAATGACACTCAGAATCTTGCTGTAAAGCACAAGCGCGGACCACACAGGCCAACGAGCATCTGAACTTAACAAACTGATCCCACGCTGGGCCTCGCGGTAGAACTTGCGGGCTCGTTGGATTTCAAATTGCATCAACGAGCGCCAGCGATCGTCAATCACCCCATTCATGAGGTCTTCTTCGGTGTAATCAAACAGGGCTAAATCTTCGAGAGGCAAATAAATGCGCCCGCGGCGAGCATCTTCGCCAACATCCCGCAAAATATTGGTCAGTTGGTTAGCAATACCTAAGGCAACGGCTTCTTCAGTGGGATTGGGAAGCGATTGATACCGTCGCCAAGGAGCTGTATTTTGATCGGGATCTACTCCCATGATGGTCGTTGACATCAATCCGACCGTTCCAGCTACCCGGTAACAGTACAGCTCTAGCTCCTCAAAGGTGCTGTAGCGATCGCGGTACAAATCCATGCGCTGCCCTTCAATCATGTCACGAAAGGGCTGAATATCCAGGGGAAAGCGCTTTAGCGTATCCACCAAGGCCACATCTGTATCGTCAACAGGACACCCTTGGAAAATCGATTCGAGCTGTTTTTCCCAGCGATTCAAGGTGTCCTCATTAGTCAGAGCAGCTTGAGGACCGTCGACCAGTTCATCGGTTCGGCGGCACCACAAATAAATTGCCCAGATAGCTCGACGTTTTTCTGGCGTCATTAGCAACGTTCCCAGATAAAACGTTTTTGAGTACTCGGCTGTAATCTGACGACAGACTTCGTAGGCATCCTCTATGGAGGCCAATTGTTTAAACTGCGGCGAGTTAGACAGTTGCAGCATCAATCTCTAAAGCTGGAAACTCGAAACATAATCAGATCACAGCACCTTGAGTCCGCCGACGACAGACTGGCTTTCTTTCCCAGAATACGGTAAAGCCAGCACGATTCGCCCCATTGGCCCCAGGTTTATCTAGGAAACCCCAGCGGGTTGGCACTCTGACTTGGTCGCTGGAAAATTCTCAAAATAGTGCCGGTTCACGGCTTGAGCTGCTAGCTTACCAGAAAGGACGGCCCCTTCCATGCTGCCCAGGTAACGTTGCATGGTGTAACTGCCCGCCAAAAAGAAGTTGCCAATTGGCGTTGCTTGATTAGGGCGACAAGCTTGCCGCCCTGGAGAAGCCATATACACTGAACGCGGTGTTTTCACAATCTTTGATTTTAATAACTGGGTAGGGGCATTCCCTGTGAAATGTTGGGGAAATAAGCGATGCAGCTCCGCCATTGTGGCTGACAAAATCGCTTCATCAGACTTATCAATCCAATCCTTAGCTGGGGCAAGAACTAGCTCCAGCATTGATTTATCTGGGTTGGCATACTCACGACAAGTATTGCTCATATCAGCGTAAACGCTAAGGAGAGGCGACCGCGAAAACAACAACTGATCCACATCCGTCATTTTGCGATCAAACCACAGGTGGATATTAATCACAGGCACACCTTCAAGCCCTTGCAGCTTCTGAAAAACATCAATACCTTGCCACGGTTCGGGCGTCAGGACCTTCATGACATCCACAGGTAAGGCCGAAACGTAAGCATCCGCTGTGATCACTTCATCCTCAGCTCCCTGCAAGCCCCGCACCGCAAAACCGCGCACGGTACTGTCAGGATTCAATAGGATTTGCTTCAGCGGCTTATTTAAGTGGACTACACCACCGCGCTCGGTAACGTAATCGACAATGGGCTGACAAAGTCGCTCGGTGGGTGAACCATCTAAAAAGGCTACCTTGGAGCCGTAACGCTCTTGCAGAAATCGGTTTAAGGCTGTGAGCGGCACCGTGGCCGATACATCTTCTGGATTGATGAAGGTCAATGCTTTCGAAGCAGCGACAAAGATGTCAGAATTGACGCGCTCATCTACCCCTCGAATCTGGAGCCAATCCAAAAGACTGTACTTGTCCATGGCTTCGACATACTTCTGCCCCCGGACAATCGCAGGCAGCAATCCTACCGCAAACCGAATCTTTTGCTCCCAGGTCAACATATCGTTGTTGCGTAGGATTGAGACAATGACATTCAAAGGAGCCGGAATGTCAGGAACATCAAACCGTGACAAAACACCTGGTTTCTCGGGTTGATTAAAAATTAATGTGTGCTCTTTCCATTGCAGACGATCCGCAATGCCCAGCTCATCCATCAACTGCAGCATGTTGGGATAGGCACCAAAGAAGACATGCAGCCCTGTTTCGTACCAATCCCCGTCTTCATCTTGCCAAGCTGCGACCAACCCTCCCAATACATCCCGGCCTTCTAAAACGATTGGTGTATGCCCAGCATCCACTAGATATTTTGCACAGGCTAATCCCGCCAATCCTCCGCCTGCGATCGCAACTCGCATGAATGTCTCTTCCTCTCCGAAACTTTGATTCCTGCTTTTATTTAGCTGTTTGATTATTATATGTTGCGAACCGTTACAAAACGAGCCCCGCTGTTCATGTCATCAAAATCAGTTCTTGGCGATGCCTGGTGTCTTGCTTTATGCATCGCCTCTCCTGCTTGACCACTTTAGCTTTCTCGGCTCAAAGCCAGAAGGCCACTAAACACTAGCTTGCCGTAAATAAAGATCCTAGAATAGTGAGCCTAGCAGTTAGTGGTTATCTGCCATGCCACTGTTCAGAACTGATAGTTCGGTGAAGACTATGCAGATTTCTGTATCGGCAGGGATGGTGAACGTTGCTCTAGCGGTAGCTGTTTAAGCAAGTGACGGCTTGAGCAATCGATTAGCAAAGATGAAGATGTCTGGGTTATTGGGGTTGAAGGTTGTGACGCAAACCAGTTTGGAAATACTTCAGCAAAGCGATCCATTACTCGCCGGAATGGTGCAGCGTGAGCTGCAGCGACAGCGTGAACACCTGGAATTGATCGCGAGTGAGAATTTTGCATCGCCAGCCGTGATGGCAGCTCAGGGGTCGGTGCTAACCAATAAATACGCTGAAGGGCTACCGGGTAAACGCTACTACGGTGGCTGTGAGTTTATTGATCAAGCCGAGTCTTTAGCGATTGAACGGGTCAAAGAACTCTTTGGGGCGGCCCATGCAAACGTGCAGCCTCATTCCGGTGCTCAAGCCAACTTTGCCGTATTTTTGGCGCTGTTGCAGCCAGGAGACACCATCCTGGGCATGGATCTCTCTCATGGGGGGCATTTGACCCATGGCTCCCCCGTAAATGTCTCAGGCAAGTGGTTTGAGGTGCATCAGTACGGTGTCAATCCAGAAACGGAGATGCTGGACTTCGAGCAGATTCGGGCAATTGCGCTGGAGCATCGCCCCAAAATGATTATCTGTGGCTATTCGGCCTATCCACGGGTGATTCCGTTTGATAAATTTCGGGCGATCGCCGATGAAGTGGGAGCCTATCTAATGGCTGACATTGCCCACATTGCTGGACTTGTGGCCGCTGGCGAACATCCCAATCCCTTACCTCACTGCGATGTGGTCACAACTACAACCCATAAAACTTTGCGGGGGCCCCGTGGTGGTCTCATCATGACGCGCGATCCTGACTTGGGTAAAAAATTTGACAAAGCCGTTTTTCCCGGTAGTCAGGGAGGCCCCTTAGAGCACGTAATTGCAGCCAAAGCCGTTGCGTTTGGTGAAGCCCTCAAGCCTGAATTCAAAACCTACGCCCGCCAGGTTATTAAAAATGCTCAGGCCATGACTGACCAACTGCAACAGCGGGGGCTGAAGGCGGTCTCGGGAGGAACCGATAATCACTTAACTTTGGTGGATTTGCGTTCCATTGGTATGACTGGTAAGCGCGCTGATCAACTAGTCAGTGAAGTCAATATTACAGCCAACAAAAACACGGTGCCCTTTGACCCGGAATCGCCATTTGTCACAAGCGGTCTGAGACTGGGATCCCCAGCCATGACAACGCGTGGTATGGGGATAGGCGAATTCACAGAAATCGCTGACATTATTGCCGATCGCTTGACGCATCCTGAAGATGATTCGGTTACTCAAAATTGCCGACGTCGGGTTGCGGCACTGTGCGATCGATTCCCGCTCTACCCTTACCTGCCTTTACCTGAAGCAGCAATGGCCTAAGCATGCAAATTAGGAGGCCAAATGTATTCATAAACGTCCGAGGGGGGTATGACAGTAGACAACCATCCTGATCTGTCATATCCTTCATTGGACTTTATATTGTTTGCGTTCTGAGCCTCCAGCGATCAACTCGGACTTTCCGAGTAAAGTTTCGCTGATTGCGACAAAGAAATTTGCTCTGTTGCAGGCTTATCAAGGTACGCTAATCGCTGAACTTTACTACGGTTGAAGGATGCTCTATGCCTTCCCAGCTTTATCACGTATTGGCCTTTCTTATCTCTGGCTTAGTTGTCCTCGCAGCAACGCCAATAGTCCGCCGTATTGGCCTCCAAAGTGGTCGAGTTGATTTGCCTGGGGATCGTAAAGTTCACAAGCAACCGATGGTGCGTTTGGGGGGGATTTCGATCTTTCTAGGAACGCTTATTTCGTTGCTCGTTGTCTGGTGGAGTGGAGGCTTTATTGATGCTGCTGGGGAACATTTAAGCCCGCCTGA
Source organism: Cyanobacteria bacterium J06639_14 (assembly GCA_039818605.1). Lineage (GTDB taxonomy): Bacteria > Cyanobacteriota > Cyanobacteriia > Phormidesmidales > Phormidesmidaceae > SIO1E4. The sequence continues at coordinate 24,306 of JBCBTQ010000018.1, forward strand.
CGAATATGCTATTTGGGGGGTAACACTAGGTGGACTTGCCTTCTTTTTAATTGGCTTGTTAGATGACCTGTTTGGTTTGTCAGCGTCTAGTCGCCTGTTAATGCAAGCCACAATTGCTGGAATTGCGTGGTATGTCGGTGTCAGTATCGACTTCTTAACCATTCCCTTTGTAGGGCTTGTTTCCCTACCTGCTTGGATCAGCCTCCCGGTCACAATTTTGTGGCTCGTGGGTATGACCAATGCAATTAATTGGATTGATGGCCTGGATGGCTTGGCCGCAGGCGTTTGCGGTATTGCCGCTTTCATCATGTTGGTCGTTAGTCTGTTTATGCAACAACCCGCTGCAGCTCTTATTGCAGCGGCTCTAGCGGGTGGTTCGTTAGGATTCTTACGCTACAATTTCAACCCGGCCAAGATTTTCATGGGCGACGGTGGTGCCTACTTTATGGGATTTACCCTGGCTGGGGTTGGGGTCATTGGTTTGGTTAAGAGTGTAACCACCGTAGCGGTCTTGTTACCTTATTTAATTCTGGCTGTCCCCATCTTAGATATGTCGGCAGTTATTGTTGATCGCATTCGCTGTGGCACTTCTCCCTTTGTTGCCGACAAGCGCCACCTCCATCACCGCTTATTAAAAGCTGGACTTTCTCATCGTTGGGCAGTCTTATTCATTTACGCCCTGACGTTGTGGGCCGGGACCCTGGCGCTAGCATTTGCGGGCATTCCCAGTGGCTTTGCTTACGCCGTGGGTGCTACCGGCTTATTGACGTATACAGGCTGGCGGGTGAGGCGCATTTCGCGATAGCGCCAGGGTGGGCATCGTTCCCTTCATCACACTTCTCTGGTATCGAGGGGCAAAAACACAGTTAGAACTTCACCTTGCTCCGGTCGCTGCCTAACAGTAAGTTTGCCTCCCAGGAAGTGGAAGAGGTTCTTGGTAGCGTCCAGGTTTAAGCTGAGGCCCCCAGTTTCGGGAGCAAACATCAGGAGTTGGCCTAAGGATTTCAAGGGCTGGCGCTCCTGCAAGTTACCGTTACGGGATTGACCCGCCTCGTTGGGCTCTGATTCAAATTGCAGTTTCATCTGATGTCCAGCCAACGTTACCCGCATTTGAATATGGCTTTGCGCTGGTAAACACTGAGTAAACCACTCGACAACGCCAGAGAGCACCTGATTTAAAAGCGTCGGGTCACTGGTAACACGGGGTAAATCAGGGGGCAAAGTGACATCCAAGCTAACATTACGCCGCTGTGCCTGTTGCTGCCAACGTGGAATGGCATCCTGGAAGACTTGATTCAGAGCAATGGGTGCCAAAGATGACCGGAGACGATCGCGCTGGTTGGTTTCCAATTCAACCGCTTGAAAAATCAAGTTGAATCGATCAATCTGCTGAGTACATTCCTGGTCAATCCGATTGAGTCGTTTTTTGACCTCAGCCGATACGTCTTTGCGGCGCAATAGCGATCGCGTCAAGGTACGAATTGTCGTCAGGGGTGTTCTAATTTCATGGGTCATCGCCTGGAGCAATTCGGTATCTTGCTCCTTTGCGGCCATAGGAGACGTCTCTAATGTCGGCTGGATAGCCGTAGCCTCCATTAACTTGTCAACTGATTCTCGATTTTCCCAACTGGCCAGATGCACATGATTTCGTGCTGATGATGCCCATGCCAACTTATCAGCACGATGGGGAAGATGGGCCAAAAGCTTTTGCGTAAACCGAGTAATCAATCGATAGTCTGGAACCGCAACAGTTTGTGACACCTTTTCATCCAAGCGATCAAGACTGTCAGACACCGTTGGCGAAATGTGCGATCGCACATGCTGCCACAGCTTCAACAAAACATGGGGATCAAAAGAATACTGAAAACAAGGGCTATCACCAGCTGGCTGCCCTAAGACCAACCCCACGCTGAAAGTGGGCATAATCGCCAAGCAAAACCGCTCCGTTAGCAGTGGATTTTCTAAGGTCAGTGGCAAAGCTTGAATTGCCAGGGAATTAGGTGCTGGCGAAAGTTCATGGTGAGAGGGCAGCAGTGAACGCTGGCCATTTAAGGCATCAGCCAAAGGCTGGGGTGTAACCACCCAGGTTTCAAGTTGCTGCCCCAAGTCGGCGGCATTGAAAATCGGTAGCGGCCCAGAAAGTACAACCCCATTAGATAAACGATCACCTTGGGTGGCCAATGTGGTCGAACGTGGCAGTGTGCTAATTACCTGCGCTAACGCAGCGATCGCTGCCTGCCACTCCGCTTCCGCAGCTAACAGCGCAGCCTGACCACGAGATACGGGCGTACTCTGATCGCCTGCATGCATCAGAAGCCCATCCGCATTTCGTAGAATATCACTCAAACTGAGCTGAGGTGCCGTATCCACAGTCGCCTCCCTGAGTAGCCTCTATCAATGCAGCGTCTAAGTTGACTAATGGTCAGCCAACAGAAATTGCTCTATTAAGAGGCTACTGGAAAGATGCACCCTAAGTTAGGTGTAGAACCGAACGTTCTGCGAACGGATTCCTAACCAAACCAATTGGAAGGCATCAGATGTCCACTGAGTGAGGCATTCTGAGGAGCCGTTTCCCAGGTTTGCTGTTGCGTAAGCAGATGCTGAATCCCCTGGTGAATCAACCGATCCATTTGCGTATGCTGCTCACCAGAAAAGCAATTGATCGGCATGGTAGATAAACAATCTTTGGCGGTTTCTGTTGTGGTATAAAGCGTTGGCACCCGCCTGACAACATACGTGATCAACTTTTCACGCAGGGCGGCTGAAGAAAACACCTTTTGGTGAGGTAATACTGGGTACGTATCCAAAACCTCCTCGATTTTGCTTGTGATGACGGGTAACGCTAGATTAACGATGGCCTGTGCCATAATTGCCCACTCCAGAAACGAATTGAAAATGCCTTAGTGAGGATGGATGTTGAACGCGCAACAGGGTTAGAGGGCCATGGACAAGGGATCACGACTCAGTGACACCTCATTTTGATTACCGAGACTTCCAAACAACCTTGTATTTATGAGCAGTTTAATTTTCACCATCACGTTCGCAGTTAGCATCGATTAAGGCACGCACCAATCCCCACATATGGGCTTTAGCCATAAAAATTGGGATCAAGGCTTTACACCTATAAAACCAAGCTTTCCTGTCCTCAAATCCAAAAAACATGCCGAAGGACCAAAGTCCATCTGCTTTTTTGCAAAGGCTCTATACATCCTGGCTTATTCGCTTAGGAGGTTTATTTATGCTTTATAAAAAATCCTTTTTTCCTTCTTGAAATAAGAGGATATATTTGCACTTCTCAACCCGACGAAATCTAAGTTAATATTTTCTGGAGTATCGCTACTAAAAACCCCTACTTTAGTTAATCTGATTCGGGATCAATGACTTCGGGATCAATGACTTTAGTGATTTGTCCAGGCGTCCACCCGCATTCGTGGACACAATCTTTGCTCACGCAATTAGATGACGTGTGGCCCGAAGGAGCATCCGCGCGACGGGTGTTCCCAGCACTTCAAGGCCCCCCTTGGTCGCCCTATGCACTCAGACAATTTTTAGAAGTACAAGCTGTACCCATTTCGCCACTTATCTTTATTGCGTTTAGCGCTGGGTGTGTGGCGGCAACAGCGGTCGCTCACTATTGGATCCAACAAAATAGAGCTGTGGCAGCTGTAATTATGTTCGATGGCTGGGGTGTTCCCATCGTGGGGCCTTTTGCCAGCTACCGTCTGAGCCATGACGCCTTCACTCATCACACAGCTTCTCTACTGGGAGCTGGTCAGGTCAGCTTTTTTGCGGATCCCGCTGTACCTCACCAACATCTTTGGTCTGACCCTATGCATGTGAATGGTCAGCAGATCGGCTGCTTCTCGGCTCCAGAAAATCACCTTGAGACCTCGACCACAGCCCTACAATTTCTGGTGAATTGCCTGAAGCAGCATCCCCAAGCTTTGAGAGCGTAACCACGAAAGGAGAGTGGGCGGACTAATGGAATGGGGTAGAGGGCATAGGGTAAAGAATTTATGGAGATTTGGCCTGAGTTAAGGATGTAAGGAGGATCCATGTAGATTAATTTCGTAATATTGAGAAGCCTGAGGGCGATCGCTCCTTTTCAAGGCATGATGGTTAAACACTGATAGTGCCTTTGCTTACTTGTTGCACGTGTTTTCTTGAATTCCATGACATCCTTTGTTGAAGCACAAAATAAAGTTGCAGCCCAGCGAGTTACTGGCGGATTTGCCTTGATTGATAGCCTGAAGCGCCACGGTGTGCGCTACATCTTTGGTTATCCCGGTGGGGCCATTCTGCCGATCTATGATGAGCTTTATAAAGCCGAGGCCGCAGGCGACATCCAGCATATTCTGGTGCGGCACGAACAGGGCGCTTCCCATGCGGCCGATGGCTATGCCCGAGCAACCGGGGAAGTTGGGGTCTGCTTCGGAACCTCTGGCCCTGGAGCAACGAACCTCGTAACCGGAATCGCGACGGCTTCGATGGATTCGATCCCGATGGTGGTTGTAACTGGGCAGGTCTCGAGGGCTGCGATTGGTAGTGATGCGTTTCAGGAAACCGATATCTTCGGCATCACGCTACCTGTTGTGAAGCATTCCTATGTGGTGCGTGATCCCAGCCAAATGGCTCAGATTGTTGCCGAGGCGTTTTACATTGCTTCTACTGGACGGCCAGGCCCGGTTTTGATCGATGTCCCTAAAGATGTCGGTTTAGAGCAGTTCGACTACATCCCAGTGGAACCAGGAACGGTCCAACTCCCAGGCTATAAACCCACAGTTAAGGGAAATCCTCGTCAGATTAGTCATGCCATTCGACTGTTGCGAGAAGCCAAACAGCCTTTGCTGTATGTCGGTGGTGGAGCCATTACGGCAGGTGCCCATGCTGAGATTCAGCAGTTAGCAGAGCATTTTTCCATACCTGTCACCACAACTCTGATGGGTAAAGGAGCCTTTGATGAGCATCATGCCCTGTCAGTTGGGATGTTGGGCATGCATGGCACGGCTTATGCCAACTTTGCTGTCAGCGAATGCGATCTCCTGATCGCAGTGGGAGCACGGTTTGATGACCGCGTAACGGGCAAATTAGATGAGTTCGCCTCCCATGCCAAGGTGATTCATATCGATATTGACCCAGCCGAGGTTGGCAAAAATCGCGCTCCTAATGTGCCTATTGTGGGGGATGTTAGGCAAGTACTCCAGACCTTGCTACAGAAGCTCAACGAGGAAAATGCACCTGTCAATTTGGCCCAAACTCAAGCTTGGCGAGATCGCATTCAGCGCTGGCAACAGGATTATCCTCTGGTTGTGCCGAAATATGATGATGTCCTATCGCCCCAGGAAGTCATTGTTGAGCTGAGTCGCCAGGCTCCTAATGCTTTTTATACAACCGACGTCGGACAGCACCAGATGTGGGCTGCTCAGTTCCTGAAAAATGGCCCACGACGCTGGGTTTCCAGTGCCGGACTAGGAACGATGGGCTTTGGCATGCCAGCGGCCATGGGTGTACAAGTTGGTCGCCCTGACGAAACGACTATCTGCATTAGCGGTGACGCTAGCTTCCAGATGAATCCGCAAGAGCTGGCTACACTGGCCCAATACGATATCAAAGTCAAAACCGTCATCATTAACAATGGCTGGCAGGGGATGGTGCGTCAGTGGCAGCAAACCTTCTATGGCGAACGGTATTCATCTTCAAATATGCAGGTGGGGATGCCTGATTTCGAGCTGCTGGCACAAGCCTATGGTGTCAAAGGCATGGTGATAACCACACGCCAGGACTTAGAGGCCGGTATCGCAGCGATGCTAGCCTACGACGGTCCTGTTTTGATGGATGTCCACGTTCGGAAGGATGAAAATTGCTATCCCATGGTTGCTCCTGGCAAGAGTAATGCTCAGATGCTAGGACTGCCTCAAAAATCACCCGAGGTACACTCTGTCGAACTTATTTACTGCAACAACTGCGGAGCTAAGAATCCTTCTAGCAATACATTCTGCCCAGAGTGTGGGACGAAGTTGTAAGCAGGATGTCAGTCATGAGCATGGGAGCCTAGAGCAGGGTTAATTCTTTAGCCCGAGCATTACTGTCGGTATCGTCCGTATGGAACGAACAAAAGCGTAGGCTGCGGTAGCAAACATCACGCCGCAGCCTACGCTTTTGCACGCCCCGACGCCATCAGGCCCCGACACGATCACGTCCAATTGCGCTGACTTACCAGTTGTTGCCCGCAATGCTCTGAGAACTTTTGAAAAAGACTTGCTGAATAGGAAAGGGCGCGCTAGGATTGCGCGTAATCTACGCGCGTGGCTTGGGTTTCGGCCCTCTATACCTAGAGATTAAGCAATGACATTTGAACTAGGAGTGAGTCTATGTCGGCGGCATTGAAATCTGAAAAGGTGATTTCCCATTCTCGGGTTTATGCCTCTCCCAATAGACTAACTGTTTTGTCGAGTAAGCGTCAGCCCAAAGCAACTGTCCCCATCCACTTGTCGACGGGGCGTCGATTTCCACTCTGGTTAAAACTAATGGTTTGGGGGCAGTGGATGTCTTTTGGCGCAGCTGTTCTGACCGTCTTAGGAGCTTTAGCAGTTTACGCACTAACCGTAGATACGAATCGTCAGTTGACTGTCGCGACAAGTACTTTAGAACGTCTACAAGAACAGCAGCAGCAATTAACGGCTGCCAATGCTGCGTTCAAAAAACACCTGGCTGAGACAGCATTGATGACGCTAAGGAGCAACACACTGCATCCCAGAAATGTTATTTTCCTTGAGGCTGTTGAAGGATCTGTGACGACTCCCAAAACCGAGTCTGAACCACTCGAAACAGGACCTTCGAAGGAGCGTGTGTTTCCCCAAGGCTATTAGGCCATCAATTTCTTGCAGGCGTAAATATGGGAAACTCGCGCATGATGTCTAAGTCGTCCGTTTTTTCGTCCAAGAGGAAGGCTAGGCACCTAAAAGATGGACAATATAATCGCAAGATACGGTTTTCGCCACGTCTTCGGATTCTAGTAGTTTGGAGCCTCCTCTTTTTAGCCATTATCGGGTTGCTAGGGCGGTTGGCTCAATTGCAGCTTTATAAAAGCGAAGCGCTAGCGGCGATCGCCCAACAGCAGCAAGCGCGCAAAGCATCGCCCAGTTTGGCTCGTAGTTCTATCGTAGATAGCCAGGGAACCCCGCTAGCTGTAGACCGTTTGGTTTATACCCTATATGTGCATCCGATCCTTTTCCGTCAGCCCATGGGGGTTATTGCCAATACTTTAGGGCCTTTGCTGGAGACACCGTCAGAAACATTGGCTCAACGCTTCAAACAACAGGACACCGGAGTCCGTTTGCTTGATGGTATTCCTGAAGACACAGCCCAGCGAATTCGACGACTTCGCTTGGACGGCGTCGAGCTTATTCCTGCCCAACGACGCTTTTATCCTCAAAAAGATTTGTTTTCCCAAATTGTGGGGTTCATCAATCTAGAAGGTAGGGCACAGGCAGGGCTGGAAATGCAATATCAAGACCGGTTACAACTGCCAACAAATGCCTTGCCTCAGGTCACAGGTCCGGCACTACCGGTTGCTTATTTGCCCACAGAACACCATGTACAGCTTCAGATAACCCTTGATAGTCGCTTGCAAAGAGTCGCTCAAGAAGCCTTGCGAAAAACCATGCGTCAGTTTGGGGCCAAGCGAGGGACGGTTATCGTTATGGATGTCAATACAGGTGCACTGCGTGGCTTTGCCGTTGAACCCACGTTTGATCCCAACCGTTACTTTGATGCTGATTTAGCGTGGCTCAAAAATTGGGCGATCACCGATTTATATGAGCCCGGTTCGACCTTTAAACCTATTAACGTAGCCATTGCTTTAGAAAACCAGGCCATTAAACCAGAAGATACCGTTTATGACGCAGGTCAAATTGTTATTGATGAGTGGACAATTCAGAACTCCAATTACGAATCAACTCAGTGGAGCGGTACACTCACCATCGAGGACGTCCTGAAATACTCCAGCAATGTAGGCATGGTCCACATCATGGAACAGCTTTCTGCGTCCGAATATTACAACTGGCTAGAAAAATTAGAGATCGATCAACCCACAGGGATCGGTTTACCCTCAGAGAATTTTGCGCCTCTCAAAGAAAAAAATCAGTTTGTCAATAGCCCTGCAGATGTAGCAACTACGGCCTTCGGCCAGGGCATTGTTATGACGCCCCTGAAGTTATTGCAGTTGCAAGCCGCGATCGCCAATGGGGGCAAATTGGTCACACCTCATGTGATTGAAGGGTTAGTCGATGATATTGGCGTCAAACACTGGCAGCCTGTGCGTGCAACGCCTAGAAAAGTCTTTTCAACAGAAACGACAGAGGCCGTCCTGGCCATGATGGAAGCGGTTGTTGAAGATGGCACGGGAGAACCGGCTCAGATTCCTGGCTACCGGATTGCGGGCAAAACAGGAACGGCCCAAAAAGCTACCGAGGCTGGCGTTTATGGAAGTGGTCGGATTACTAGTTTTGTCAGTCTCTTGCCGGTAGAAGCCCCCCGTTTTGCGGTCTTGGCGGTTATTGATGAGCCCCTAGGAACAGATGCTGCTGGCTCTACCGTTGCGGCTCCCTTAGTGAAAACCGTGATGGAATCTTTAGTTGTTCTGGAAGGAATTCCGCCGTCTTCCCCACAAGCCCTTGGGGGTGTGATGGTACCGCAGGAGGAGGAGTAGGGTCACGAAGAAGTGTGCAGAATTAGGATGAAAGGGGGCTGTGAAGACAAACACAACGCGTGTTGAGTTGAAGTTCACAGTTGTTTCGTTGCAAGCGATTAAGATTACCCGCTCTTAACCTAAAGACCTTAGATTGTTAACTTGTTGGCTCTTCTTGCTCCACACGTGCTGACTTTGCGCTTTTGGCATAGTATTCAAGCAAAATTTATGCGGTCGAATGGGCAAGGTCTCAAACCTTGTTCTTCGTCACGCTTAGACAAAGTTGCCTGTGAGCAGTTCTTGTAGGGCTGACATGAGAACACAAATGTAGTCTCCAATTAATCAGAAAACACGTTAAATATGAGTCTCAAACGTCGACACTTTCTCATGTTTTTAGGGGCTACAGCCGGTGCTGGAGCCCTCGGTTCACTTGGGCGTTCGGGGTCGCAAATTTTAGGGTCTTCACAGGGAGCGGCGATCGCCCGTTCCATGCCCTTCAGCCCTGTTCGTAGCCCCATGCCGGTTGCCAGTGACGGCATTCCGTTATCCCAACAAGTGGATATTTATAGCCGGTTTACTGTTCAAGATGATTTGATGCTGCCCCCAGGCTATACCTATGACGTCATTGGCGCTTGGGGTGATCTGGTGGGTGACTCCCGCTTTGGCTATAACAACGACTATCTATCCTTTGTTGAGACTGCACCGGGTGAGGGTTACCTGACCATCAACTTCGAATACATCAGTGCTGCAACCTGGATGGCGACCTACTCCGAAGTGATCCAAAAGGAGCTGCCCTTAGAAGCTTTTAAAGCTGCGGCTGAAGCTGCTGGCGACGACGGCATTGCCGTGAGTAGCCTGGCGGACAATGATCCCCTTAAAGCCCAGGTTTTGGCTGTTTGTAAAGAGGCACTTACGGATGTCGGGCTGGGTGTGATCTCCCTGCGTCGTAATGCCGAAGGCCAATGGGAACGCTCCTATGCCAATGTCGATCGCCGCATTTCCGGCATTTCCGGGTTAGAAGATGAGCGATATCTCACGGCGACCGGTCCCGCTGTCGCAGTTTTCAATAAGCAAACTGGACAAGGTTATATCGATGATCTAGGGGAACTCATTGTAGGCTCCTTCAATAACTGTGCTGGGGGTACCACACCGTGGGGTACGGCCATGAGTGCGGAAGAGAACTTCCAAAACACTGTGATCGAGCCCGTTTATGCTGATGGCACGGCAATGGATCCTGGCACCCAGTCAATGACGATTGACTTGGACGGTATCGGTAGTGCCTTGGGCTATGCCGGGAATAAATACGGCTGGATGGTCGAAGTGGATCCGGCTAATCCTGATGATTACGGTGTGAAGCATACTTGGCTGGGCCGTTTTCGCCATGAAGCTGTCGCGGTGCGAGCAGTCTCAAATCAGAAACTGGCGGTTTATTCGGGGTGTGATCGCCGAGGCGGTCATCTCTACAAATTTGTCAGTGCCGATGATGTGATTGATCCCACAGCCAAGACGAATTCTGAACTCCTCGCTAACGGCATGCTTTATGCCGCTAAATTTAACCCGGATGGCACCGGCGCATGGATTCCCCTCCAAGCGGATACTCCCGTAAACCCCGATATGCCCAGTCAGGTTGCAGGGGGCATGATTACGATGCCTAAGCGACCGGAGGGCGGTATTGTCAAAATTGAATCCGATGCCGATATGCAAGCTTTAGCTCAGCAATACAGCACGCTGGGTGATTTATATGAAGGCACGGCGGCAGAAAAGCAAGGGGCTATCTTAATTGATGCCCATTACGCAGCTAATGCTGCTGGAGCCACTAGCACGGCCCGTCCCGAAGATACGGATGTCGCTGCTGACGGAACGTTATTCATTGCCTTTACTTCCGGTGGACCAGGCGGTGATGGTGGCCCTGACAATACTATTTTCCAGGGGCCCAATGGCGAAACGCCCTACGAGCACGGCTGGATTATGAAGCTCCAGGAAGACGACACCGACCCCGCCGCCATGACCTTTAGCTGGGCCATGATAGCGCTTGGGGGTGAGCCTGCTGACGGGGGATTGGGGTTCTCCAATCCCGACAACCTGGAAATCGATGGTCAAGGCAATTTGTGGATGGTGACCGATATGTCCACCAGCAAGCACAACCTCGAAGTATCGAGTCGCGTCGATGCCGAAGGAGAACCCGTTAGCCTGTCTAATCTTCGGGGACTGTTTGGCAACAACTCTGTTTGGTACATGCCTCTGTCGGGTCCGAATGCTGGCGAAGCTTACATGTTTGGCTACGGTCCGATGGAATGCGAAATGTGTGGACCATTCATCACCCAGGATCAAACAACCCTGTTCTTGGCTGCTCAGCATCCAGGGGAGCGTAATGGTGCCCGTCAGGATGGTGCTTATGAAATTCGTAAGTTTGCCATGAAAACCACCTCAGGGGAACTCTTCAGGCAAGAACGATATGTCCCCTTGGGATCTAATTGGCCCAGCAAAGAACCGGGTGCCGCGCCGCGTCCTGCGGTCGTTGCCGTGCGAAAGGTTGATGGTGGCACCTTGATTTAGAGGCGATCGCGGCAGAAACAGTAATCGTGAGGCGTAGCATACACTAACCTTACTGTTTCACCCATTTTGCGAGGCTAGGGTATAGCACGTAGCTGCTAACCCATATCGTTCTAGCGACTCGTAGAATTTGGCAAGCTGATGAAAGAACGGAGCAATCACCTGAGGGCTCTCTACCTGAACGTACTGTTCTAGAACCCGTTGGTAAGGTATGGCTGCAATATCTTCCTGATTGCTCTGTTCAGCCAACTGAACCATTAAATCCAGCACATCGGCTAGCAATTCTGTACTACCCTCGTGCAGGGGCCGTTCTAGCAGACTATCGATCACCGATTCATAGGCAGCTAGCGCATACATGTATTCTTGGTTTTGGGCATAAAGATAGCCGAGGTGCAAAACAACGTGATCCTCATTCACAGAATCGGCCAAAGTCATGTAAAGGCTCAACGCTTGATTCAAATAATCTTCAGCTTCAGAAAAGTTGTGCAGCTCAAGATGACTGACACCTAACTGATAGGCAGCTAGCGCATACACTTCAAGGGCTACAGTGTTCTCAAGCACAGCAATGGCGGTTTGGCCACACGCGATCGCCCGTTCATACTGCTGCTTTTCCAAATAAACAGCACTCAAGCCATTCAGACTCCTACCCATGCTGATCGAATTGCTAATTGCGGCAGCTCCAGCGTGTGGCTTGACATCTGTATCGATCACCTGAGTCACCTGAATATCAATCTCTGAAAGGCTTTGCCCAAGCGCATAGTTTTGGAACGGTCTTTTCGTATCTGTATAAGCTTTAAAGATGCTGGCGAGAGACATCATTATTCCTCCTAAGGGGACTAAAAAAGTGAGCAACAATTTACAGAGTTTGATGCCTTTAAGGGAGTACCTGTTGAGGTTGGAAAATCCTAACTCCTAATTCCTAACTCCTAATTCCTAATTCCTAACTCCTAATTCCTAATTCCTAACTCCTAACTCCTAACTCCTGACTCCTCAATTCTTCCGACACCAAAATTTTTCACCTTAAGTTGATATCCCTTTAAGGTTTAACTCTGTTAATTTAATTAGACTCTGCCAATGGCTACGTACAGGGTTGAGAAAGGCTAACTTATGGCTGACTTCACTCCAGCAACCAGGTACTACCTGGATACAAGATTAGAGCAGATTTTCGTAGGCCCAGAGAGCCGCCTGGGTACGATCGCGCACATCTAGCTGGCAGAAAATATTGGTCATGTGGTTCTTCACAGTCCCTTCCGTCAGGTGAAGGGTTGCAGCAATTTCCCGATTACTGTGACCATGTCCTAGTAATCGTAAAATCTCCAGTTCGCGCTGATTCAAAGTCGCTCGCCAGTCCGTTTGAGAACTTTTGGGAGGCGATTTGACCTGCGAGAACACTTTGGGCGCAATGGTGGGTCCTAGCTGGCTGTAGCCCTGTTGGACATTGCGGATGGCGATCGCCACTTGTTTGGCCGGGGTACTTTTGAGCAAATAGCCCAATGCACCGACCTCCAAGGATTGAAACACATATTCGTCCTCATCAAACGTCGTTAGCACCAAAATCCGAATCTGGGGAAACCGAACTTGGATGGCGCGCGTCGCTTCGACCCCATTGCAAACAGGCATGCGCACATCCATCAAAATGACATCCGGCTGGAGTTGGGTGGCTAGTGCAATGGCTTCCTGGCCATGATTTGCTTCCCCCACAATCGCCAAGTCCTCTTCCAGAGCTAGTAATGAAGCAAGTCCTTCGCGAAAGAGGGGCTGATCGTCTACCAATAAAATCCGAATCATCGCGGAATTGTTACCTGAATTAAAGTCCCCTGCCCTACGGTACTGTGGATTTTCATCTGTCCTTTCAAGAGCTGCACCCGCTCCTGCATACCCCGCAGCCCAAAACCTGAGCGATCGCTCTGTGTCTTAAATCCCACACCATTATCCGCCAGTCCTACGGTGATACCTTCTGGAGTCATTTGGGCCCAGAGGTTAACAATCGATGCGTGACTGTGTTTTTGTACATTGGTCAGCCCTTCTTTCACAATCAAATAGAGCTGTTGACTCACTTGCAGCGGAAGTTGGGGCAAATCGACATGGGCGTCAACCTTAAAGGCTGACGACTGATTCATCTGATCAACTAAAGTACTCAACGCATCACTCAGGTCAAATTTGCCCTGTCGCATCGTTGCGACCGCACGTCGTACCTCCTGCAGCGATTGACTGGCTAACCCCTTCGCCTGGTCTAAGGCTCGCAAAGCGCGATCGGGCTCTGCCGTATGTAAGGTTTGGGCCAATTCGAGCTGTATGTCCAGGGTCGTTAGGGTATGACCTAAGGAATCATGGATGTCGCGAGCAATGCGAATACGCTCTAAATCGGCGGCCAACACCTCAACCTCGGCGGCCAAGGCCGATGCTTGCTGACGACTCTTACGCTCCGATATCAGCGTCAAACAGAGCAAAATAATGAGCAAACTGAAGGAAATATAAATGGCGAGGCTGTTAAAAATAGCGTCAATCAGAAGTAACTGAGGCACTTCTTGAATCGCCTGTAGGCTCTGCTGTATTTTTTCCTGAAGTTGCTCAACGGGGGTCGCCAGGTTGTTGGATAAGCGCCATGCCAAACTAAAATGCCAGGCTAATCCTGCTAGAACCGCCGTCAAGATGACATCGCGACGCTTTAGCAAAAAGCAGCTTTTAACTAAGGATAGGTAGAGAAAAAGATCCAGACCCCAGTCGCTAAACATGCGAGTTGGCAATAGACAGGCAATCTCAACAAAAATGTAGACTTGCCGCTGCCACATCGGGCGATGGATGGGGAAAATCAAGCTCAACACGGCTATGAATCCCAAAACCGCGAAATTGATGTAATCGCCACTACCCACCTCGTGGGGGATAGGTTCATGGAGGATGGGAAACAGAATTCGCAGCAGCACCAGTCCCAAAAAGGTCCACTCTACATAGCGCAGGACTTTGGGGATTGAAGGGCAGTTGCGAGAAATCTTAGCGGTTGAAACTGGAGGAATTGCCTGAGCTGTCATCATCTTCACCACAGCTGGGGGAGCATCATTTCCTTGATTTTAAGGAAACTATGCCACGGCTCCTATGACAAAAGTCATGCATTGCAATGACGTTTCGATATGGGAAGACCTCAAGCGGACTTGTTAGTTTGACATACAGATAGCCCCATGGAGTGAATTCGCTGTTATGCAAAGACTTCAACCGGGTGCGGGTCTGATTATGGCTTCTATTGGTCTACTGGGACTTGGGTTTGGCAATACACCGCTAGCACCCACTCAAAATCTAGTGATCGCTTTTGAAGAGCAACATAATCAAGGCACCCTCCCCCCTCTGATTGATCGCGATCTGTTTTTTGGTGATCCAGAAATCGTCGGGGCCCAACTATCTCCTGACGGTCGGTTTTTAGCGTTTCAAAAACCTTTGAACGGCGTCATAAATGTTTGGGTAAAAGGTATCGAGGAGCCCATGGAAGCGGCTCGTCCTGTCACCGCCGGTAGCGAAAACCCGGTTCAGATTTACCGCTGGAGTGTCGATGGTCGTTACATTCTCTATGCTCAAGACAAGGGGGGCAATGAGAATTACCATCTCTATGCCGTTGACCCCGCATCGTTGAGCGAGGCAACGCCTGAGGCTCGCAACTTGACTCCGATTGATGGCGTCACTGTCGAGCTTTACGGGATTCCTCAACAAACACCAAATGAAATCGTTATTGGCTTGAACGATCGCGACCCTCGGTTTCACGATGTCTATCGCCTGGA
The DNA here is from genome assembly GCA_039818605.1 of Cyanobacteria bacterium J06639_14. Classification (GTDB taxonomy): domain Bacteria; phylum Cyanobacteriota; class Cyanobacteriia; order Phormidesmidales; family Phormidesmidaceae; genus SIO1E4. The sequence continues at coordinate 39,315 of JBCBTQ010000018.1, forward strand.
TTTGACAACTGGTGAACGTACACTCGTGATCCAGAATGATGCCAACATTTTCGGTTGGATGACCGATGCAACCGGCTCAGTGCGTATTGCTTATCGCCAGACACTGGCAGGCGGCAACGAGACCCTAGCCGTTAACGACGGTGTATTGACCCCTGTCTACACCTGCAAGATTGAAGAAACCTGTTCTCCCCTTCGTTTTCATCAAAATGGTCGGCAGATTTATATCGCCACCAACCGCGACCGGGACCTGAGTCAGCTAGAACTGCTGGATCTAGAAACTCAACAGAGTCAAATCGTCGAGGCAGACCCCGAAAACCAGGTGGATTTTGGGCAAGCTGTCTTTTCAGAAGCTACCGATGAGTTGATAGCAACAGCATATGTGGGCGATCGCGTCCGCATCTATCCCCAAACGGATAAATTTGCAGCCGATCTCGCTTTTCTGCGTCAGCAATTTCCTGAGGATGACCTCTCTCTCGAATCACTCACCCGTGATGAACAACTCGCATTGGTGGGTGTGAGCAGTGACGTTAATCCTGGCTCTATGTATCTGTTTGATCGGGGTGCTCAGACGCTGGCAAAACTCTACGATTACCGACCCGAGTTAGCCAGCAATGTCCTGGCTGTGATGCAACCGATTCGCTATACCGCCCGCGACGGACTCGAAATACCGGCCTACCTGACACTGCCTCCAGGCATTGAGCCTGCCAACCTGCCTGTGGTCATACTTCCCCATGGTGGGCCTTGGGCGCGCGATATGTGGGGATACAACCCCTTTACTCAGTTTCTAGCCAATCGCGGCTATGCCGTACTACAGCCCAACTTTCGAGGGTCAACGGGTTACGGTAAAGCATTCCTCAATGCGGGCAATGCTGAGTGGGGCACGGGTGCGATGCAGCACGACATTACCGATGGGGTGCAGTATCTCATTGACGAGGGGATTGCCGACCCCGATCGCGTGGGGATTTTTGGAGGCTCCTATGGGGGCTATGCCACCTTAGCGGGCTTAGCATTTACCCCCGAACTGTATGCGGCTGGCGTTTCCTTTGTCGGTCCCTCTAACCTGATTACGCTGCTGAATTCAATTCCACCGTATTGGGCTCCGCTCCGTGCCACGTTTGCCCTGCGCTTAGGTGACCCAGAGGATCCTAGCGATCGCGAACGGCTCGCTTCTCAATCCCCTCTATTTTTTGCCGATCAAATACAAGCCCCTTTGATGGTGATTCAAGGAGCCAACGATCCGCGTGTCAAACAAGCCGAATCCGACCAGATTGTGGTGGCTCTGCGCGATCTCAATCAACCAGTGGAATATTTGGTCGCCCCTGATGAAGGTCACGGTTTTGCCAAAGAGAATAACCTGCTCGCCAGCATGGCTGCCTTAGAGCGGTTCTTTGCTGAGCATTTAGGTGGACGCTATCAAGCTGCAATGTCGCCTGAAATCCAGGCCCAACTTGCAGCCTTGACTGTCGATGTTGACACCGTAACGGTGAGTGCCACAAATGAACCTGAAATCGTCGCTATCGATTCCGTCATTTACAGCCGCTATGTTGGCACCTATCAACTCCTACCCGAAATGCAGGTCGAAATTCGCGTGGAAGACGATCAGCTAATAGCCCAGGCTACCGCCCAGGAAGCGTTCCCGCTGTATCCCACCTCTGAGACCGAATTCTTTGCCCAAATCGACGACATCGCAATCCAGTTTGACGTTTCACCCGAAGGGACCGTCAAGGGTTTTACCCTCTACCAAGCAGGCCAGGAATTCTTTGCGCCCAAGCTGGATTAGTCCTTGATTAAGCTGCAGAGGACGAAAGGGTGGATGTGTTTGGCATCACTCATCACTAGAGTAAAGTACACAATCCCCCCCAGTTATTTGCAGCAAGTCTTCATGCTTCAACTATTTACCCCAAAGATATTTGACCTAGAATATTTATGTAGGCCAATTTGTATGACGATATCTTTGTCCCGAAAATAGTTGTCCTACAGAATCCACTTTCAAGGAGTGAGACTGTAATGATTTCAGAGTCTATGACCGTCGATCCAGACTTCCTGATGGGTGGCCCAGTCCCCCTTTCCCTTGTGGAGCCTGGTTCCTCGATAGGTGGCCTGGTTGGCCCCTTTCCGATAGCGCTAGATTTTTCGATCGGGGGTCGGATGGGCAGATCCTTTTCTGTCATCGAACCTAACTTTTCGATTGATGGCTCAATTAACGCCTCTTGTTCTATGCGAACGCCGATGATGCCCTTCACGGCAACATCAGACGACGCGATCTTTGATGCGACTTCAAGTTGAAATTCGCGTGGCAGACAATCAAGCGCATAGCCTCAGCCACGACTGCTCAGAAAGCGTTTCCCTTCTATCTCAGCACTGCAATTGAATTTTTTGCTCAGATTGACGACATCACGCTCCAGTTTGACGTCTCAGTCGAGGGCATAGTCAAGGGGTTTGCTCTCTAGCAGCCCCCTCAGGGACGCTTTGCTTCCAAGCTTGATTAGCACCAAACTGCTTGGGGCGAAAGGGTAGATGTGTTTTGAATTCGGAATTTTGAATTCGGAAAGCAGTTAAAGCGATTTCTCGGAGTGGATATACCGCCCTAGGTGGCGTCGAGAAAGCCTAACACTGTCGGCAGTCTTAATCTTGCGAGGTTTCGCCTCGTTCAACTCAGCCTGCCTAATTAGCTGACATTTCCAGATTCTTGGTTCACCTCAAGCCTCAAAACTGAGCACTCAAAATGCGTCTTCGCTAACGCTAATTTCCCTGCACCCTATCTCCCCTAGCCTCTCATACGTTTCATTTTCAGGTACTTTACCCTTCTTAGAACTATGACTCAGCAATTACCATTCCAGAATTACATCCAGCACGACGAAAGACTTACAGGCCTCGATTCCGACCAGGATACCTTCGGGTATTGGGCCGCGCCCCACTTTGGCGACATCATCACAAATTTCTCCGTAGACAACGATCGCATTGATCTGAGCTCCATTCCTGACAGTGACAATTGGACTTGGGCACTGCAGCAGTCAGGCAGCAATACCCTGGTCCAGGTAATTGTTGAGGATGAACTGCAGACGGTCGCTGAACTCACAGCGGTTGATGCGGACAAACTGGGGGCTCGAAATTTCTTGCCGGGTCAGCTAACGCTACTCAATGACGAAGCGACAGAAATAGGCAGCACTGACAGCGAGACCCTGGAGGGCAGCAGCGGTGACGATGTCATGTTTGCTAAGGCTGGCAACAATACACTCTATGGCCAAGAGAAAAATGACCGCATCGTTGGGGGCGATGGCGATGACCGCTTAACCGGTGGCGCTGGACCTGACAGCCTCTTTGGAGGCGGTGGCGATGACGAATTGTACGGTGGCACGAGGCCCGATCGCCTCTTTGGGGACAATGGCGATGACGACCTCTATGGCGAAAAGGGAAATGACCAACTCTTTGGGGGCGATGGCTATGACCGACTCTATGGGGGAGACGGGAGCGATCGCCTGAAAGGTGGCACTGGTGCCGACCGACTCTATGGGGGCAACGGCGATGACCGACTCTGGGGGCAAGAGGGGGGGACTGACTTCCTCTATGGGGAAGCTGGGAGTGACCTCCTCTATGGCGGATCCGGCCATGACCGACTCTTTGGGGGAGACGGTAGCGACCGCTTGAAAGGTGGCACCGGGGAAGACCTACTCTTTGGGGACAACGGCAATGACCGCCTCTGGGGGCAAGAGGGGGCTGACGAACTCGAGGGCGGAGAGGGGAATGACGTACTCGAGGGCGGAGAGGGGAGTGACTTCCTCTATGGGGAAGACGGTAACGACCGCTTGAACGGTGGCACCGGGGAAGACATACTCTTTGGGGGAGACGGTAACGACCGCTTGAACGGTGGCAAAGGTCCCGATCAACTCTGGGGTGAGTATGGCAATGACCGCCTGTTGGGCAAAGAGGGGGCTGACGAACTCTATGGCGGAAACGGGAGTGACTTTCTCGGCGGTGGCAAAGGTCCCGATCAACTCTTTGGCGGTAGGGATGCCGACCGGTTAGAAGGGAAGGCCAATAACGACTTTCTCGTTGGCGGCGACGGTTCCGACATCCTCTTGGGTGGTGATGGCAGCGATACGCTCATAGGTGCAGAAAGCCAGTGGCGCGGTCGCAGTGACTACGATGTGCTCATTGGCGGTACTGGGGCTGATGTCTTTGTGTTAGGGGATGCCGAGGGCGTTTTCTATGACAGCGGTACAACCAACCACGCGGGCTTGAATGACTATGCGCTGATTGTGGACTTGTCTGCGCAAGACCAGATTCAGTTGGCCGGGGAGTTGGCTGACTACGCCTTGGTGGGAAATACCACGGTCGGGGAAAGAACTGGGACCGGCATTTTCTGGCTGGGTGATGGCAGCACTACGGGTGAGTTCATTGGCCTAGTACAAAACACCGACGAGACACAGACGCGAGAGTCGCTCTCCTTTGTCTAAGCACTCACCCATTACACGTTCGTTTCTTCACCGTTCCTTCATTCCTTGCAGCTCTAGTCAATAGGACTGACGTACCATCTCCCAATGCCCTCCCAATCGGGGGGCATCCTATGGCCCCCAAAAACGGCTACTGCTGGCGAAATATTCTGCAACAAGGCAAGCAGCCCAAAGGCACCCTTAATCCCCCAACTTGGGGGGAGACCGGACGCTTGCTCCCCCCAGAATTGGGGGTTGGGGGGCCTCGAAAACCTCGATGCCACCGCCAATGTATCTAGATATTGATTTCGCCAGCGGTATCAAA
>JBCBTQ010000019.1:0-42855 GCA_039818605.1 Cyanobacteria bacterium J06639_14
CTATATCAGACAGTTTTGGTAACTGAACGTCTGATATAGAGTCACTACCCATAATGCAAGATGTTCATCAGATTGCAGTTATGCGTAGTGACTCTATATCAGACAGTTTTGGTAACCGAACGTCTGAAGCTTTAGGTGCATGGTTTAAATTAACATCCAAAATTTTCAAGGCAGAAATACCTACAGCTAGTGCCTGTGGCATTTCCGCTTGAGCCATATACATCTGAATTTGTAATTCACAAATTCTTACACGATCGAGTACACCTTTCGTTTGTTCTAAAACAAATTTTGCCAACTTTTGAGCGTACGAAAAATTGATGTTAAGATACTCTGCTTTGATCGCGGTTTCATAGACAGATAATATTAGGCTGTAATGACTTTCCCAGTCATCGTTATTAAGGCATTTTATACTGAAATCTAAATATTTAGCAGCAGCAGCATAGGCAGTTGCTGCTAAAGCTTTCTTCCCTGCAATGAGGTTTAATTCAGCTAATTTTATTCGTTCTCCTTCAGTTTCAATTAGTGTTATGCCCTCATTAAGTTGATTGACTATATCAAATACCTTTTCTTCCCATTTAGTTGGCGGAGTATGCTGTAATAATAATTTCCCAGTTTGATAATGAGTTATTTTCTTCTGTTGCTCAGGAATCAGCAAATAGGCGGCTTGTTGGACACGATCATGGAGGAATTGGTAAAGGATAAGCGGTGAATCCTGGATGCAATCTTCTGTATCTCTCTCTATATAGAATTTGTAAACCTCGCTCTGAGGAAGAATTATTCCTTCTTGTAAGGCTCTCCACAATATAGTTGCAACGTCAATATTCGATTGCTGTGAAACGATCGCCAGTGTTGCTATATCAAACAGATTGCCAATACAAGCTGCTAATTTCAATATGTTTTGTGTGGCCGCTGGTAATTTCTGTAACCGCTCTGCCATAAACTCAACGACATCATCTGTTAACGCTGCATTACGAACTGGAGTTAAGTCACATTCCCAATGCTTTAAGTTTGTATTGAATGCAATTAACTTATCTTCATGTAATCCCTTTAAAAACTGCGTTGTGAAAAATGGATTACCTTGTGTCTTTTGATGAACTAAATTTGTCAAAGGTTGTGCCACCTCGGGTGCACAACTTAAAGTTTCAGCTGTTAACTGATTAACATGTGGAATGGACAACGGTGCTAACGTGATTGTTGTGATAATGGCCGCTTGCTTTTTAAGCTCTGCTAAACTCAGCATCAACGGATGCGCTGAAAATACCTCATTATCCCGATAGGCTCCTAATAATAGGAGATATCCGATCTCACTTGCTCCCATCAATACCTGTATCAGATTCAAAGAAGCAGAGTCTGCCCATTGCAAATCGTCCAGAAATATCACTAGCGGATGTGCTGATGTTGTGAAAATACCGATAAACTTCTGAAGGAGTAAATTAAAGCGATTTTGTGCTGCTGTTGCCGAAAGTTCTATCGCGGGGGGCTGTTGCCCAATTACCCATTCCAGTTCAGGAATTACATCAATAAGAACTTGGCTATTATTCCCCAACGCTTTGAGGATTTTGATTTTCCATATAGCTAACTCTTCATCTGATTCACTGAGCAGTTGTTCTATCAAACTTCGAAATGCTTGCACAAACGCAGAGAAGGGAATGCTACGTTTGAATTGGTCAAATTTGCCTTTGATGAAATAGCCCTTTTGCTGCGTAATGGGCTTGTGAACCTCATTGACCACGGCAGTTTTGCCAATCCCAGAGAAGCCTGCCACCAGCATCAGTTCGGATGAGCCCTGAGCAACTCGTTCAAAGGCATCCAAAAGCGACTTGACTTCTGCTTCGCGACCGTAGAGCTTTTCAGGGATAAGGAAGCGATCGCACACATCTTGCTGCCCTAAAGCAAAGTCAGTGATGGCTTTCTGTTCTTGCCACTGAGTGAGACATTGTTCAAGATCGTGTTTCAGGCCAAGGGCACTCTGGTAGCGGTCTTCGGCATTTTTGGCCATCAGCTTAGCCACAATTGCTGCCACCATTGAGGGTACTTCTGGATTAACCTGGTCGACCGTGACCGCCAGCTGAGCCATGTGGCAATGGATTAACTCCAGAGGGTCTTCGCTAGCAAAGGGCAGTTGACCTGTCAGTAGTTGATACAGCGTTACACCCAGGGCATAAAAATCTGTCCGATAGTCAATTGCCCGATTCATGCGCCCGGTTTGTTCCGGAGCAATGTAAGCCAAGGTTCCTTCTAAGCTCTTAGGACTCTGGATGGTCTGGGTTTCTTTCGGCAGCAGTGAAGCAATGCTGAAGTCAATTAGTTTGACCTGCTTTGAGTCAGGAAGAATCAGAATGTTCGCGGGTTTAATATCTTTATGGATCACCCGATATTGGTGAAGTTCATGCAGGATGTCCGCTAGCTGAATAGCGATGTCAAGGATTTCAACCAGGCTCGGTGAATGTTGCTCAACATGGTGCGCGAGGGAAATGCCGCCAACATCTTCCATAACAAGTCCGTAACCGTTGCCGCAAGGTTTGAGGCTGAGGGGGCGGATAATCCCTGGCATGGAGAGGTTCTTAGCAACCGTATATTGATTGCGAAACTGCACCAATTCAGCAAAGTTCGGATACTCCTGAGACAGGACTTTGATTACCACTGCCTGCTGGGTTGCTGTCTCTACCGCCCGATAGACTGTCGTTCGAGTCCCCCGATGTAGGCTTTCAATAAAGGTATAGCCTGGCAACAGCAGTTTTGGCTCTTCCGGTGTCGGTGTTTGGGTAATGCTCGTCATGTACTCAATCCGAGTGCAGCAAAAATCTATGCTTAAGTTTCCCAAGACAGGGACACTGTCTCAATCGATGGCAGAAAAGTTTCGGCAGATTTCTATAATTATCCATAAGGCAGAAGAATTTTAAAGGCAGTTTCTTCTCCTGGTTGAGAGTGTACTGTCAACGTACCACCATGATTTTGAACAATTGAATAACTAACAAAGAGGCCTAATCCGGCCCCCTCACCAACGAGTTTAGTCGTGAAAAATGGTTCAAAAATTCGCTTTTGAATTGCTTGAGAAATCGTACTATCGGTATTGGCAATCGTGATACGAATCTGTTGCCTTCCTAGTGTTTCTGTACGAATTCGAATTATCGGATTAGCACCAAAACTGAGATTCTCTCGAATAGCATCAATCGCATTATTGATGATGTTTAAGAATACTTGATTGAGCTGGCTGGGATAACAAGTAATCGATGGCAAGTTGCCATATTCTCGGATGATGCTAATCATTGGAAGTTTACCCTTGGCAATCAAACGATGATTCACAATCAATAAGGTACTGTCAATGCCACTATGAATATCAACAGCTTTGCGAGGCGATTCATCCATCCGGGAAAAATTTTGAAGACCCATAACAATTTGCTGGATGCGATCACTCCCCACATCCATAGAGCGCAGAATTGCCTCAACATCTTCAAATAGAAAGTCTGGATCAATTTTTCGCTGTCTTGCTTGAATCAGCGAAGAGGGCTGAGGATATTCTTCTTGATAAAGTGCTAATAATCCTTTCAAATCTTCTAGATAATTCTCTAGAGGCTCAAGATTGCCTTTAATAAAACTGATTGGGTTATTAATTTCATGGGCTACTCCAGCCACCATTTGCCCTAAAGAGGACATTTTTTCAGTGTGAATTAATTGCGCTTGAGTTTGTTTCAAATCTCTAAGTACCTGCTCCAAATCTTGATTCTTTTGGTTCAGATCCTGGGTTTTTTGGTGAAGGTCTTGAGTTTTACGCTCAACTTCTGCTTCTAGGGTGTGGGAATAGGTTTCAACTTGTTGATATAAGCGGGCATTTTCTAACGTAATGGCAGCTTGAGCACAGAGGAAGGTCAGTATTTCGACCCGGTTTTCTGTAAATGCACCCAGGCATTGATTATTTTCCAAGTAGAGAATGCCCACCTGCCGACCATGATCGGTGAGAGGCAAACAGAGGATAGAACGAGGTTGGTGCTTTTGAATGTAAGCATCCTGTAGATAGCTTGTCTCAGCCTTGGCATCCGCTAAAACGAGAACAGTATTGGTTCGTTTGACGGTATTGACGATCGCCAGCGGTAAGTCCTGACTGGTTTCGACGGGAATGCTTTCTCGCAGCTTGATTTGTCCCTCAGCAAATTTAGCTTCTAAGCTCAAGTTGCCGTTATGGAACAACATTAAGGCTACTGTCTCAGCACCGGCATTTTCTTGGATAACGTGCATTAAATTAGCAATCGCGCTATCGCGGTCAATGCCCTGCGATAGCGTGCGCGCTGCCTTCATTAAAGAGGCTAAATCCAAGGTTTCATCAATCCTGGTCGTGACCCTGCCAAAGGTGAGGGTGGGGTTAGCGTGAGTTGTTTTGAGAATTGAATGCAGCTGGACCTGCTGGAGAATGGGAGCCAGCAGGTGAGGATAGCGTTGCTCTAAGTCATCCGTTTTAGCTTTGGCTCCCCAGCGGCTATAAGAGTAATAGGCCTCTTGCATATAGACAGCAGCTACCTTCTCTTTACCCCAGTCAAGATAGAATCTGGATGCCAGTTCATTGGCTAACGCTTCTTCTTGGAGATATTCATTTTCCTTGGCCCCGGCAATGGCGCGATCGTAGAGTTCAAGGGCTTCGAACTTTTGTCCTAAGACCCGGCATTTTTCAGCTTTGACTAAATCCACCTTTTGTTGGTGATTCATTGAAGCATAATTGGCCCACTGTTGTAGGGAGGCAAGGTCAACCTCCACCTGCTGCAAAACGTCTACTGTATGCTCTGAATCAGACTGCAACTCAGCCAAAGTATTGAGGGCTGCGTAGAAATGGAAAGCAGGAATATTAACCGTTCCCAGCCCGCCTGAAAGATATTGGCGACCGGCATTGATTTGGGTTTGTGCCGCTTCAAACTCCCTAAACAGGTAGCAGAGCATGAGTTTGTACGTGTGGAAAACAAATAATGCGTGAACATCATTGGCAGCTTGCCATTGACCGAGTGCGTCCTCTTCCTGCAAGGCTTCCCCAGACAAAAGCGTCGGGGTCTCTGTCCGTCCGAGCAAATTTAACGTAGTTTGCCAATAGATCCGGAGGTAATTGGCTGCCGTAAGCTGATTCATTTGTTCCAAACTACGACAGTACGCACTGACTTCCTCTGCTAAAGCCTCTAGGAAGCGACCGCACCAGAAGCAGTTGGAGCTCAAATGGTGGGCATTGTAGCCTGCAAATTCGGGATTGCCCACTTCCAAGGCACTGGTATAGCCAGCTTGCAGAAGCGGTAATGTGTCTCGCATGGGAGAGGTGCGATGGAGGAGAAAACCACCTGCCATCACCAAGACTTCCGCTTTAGCAGTTTTAGCGGTGAGTTTGTCAGCCAATTGCAACGCCAACTGGCCAAATTTGACCCCAGTAACAACATCGGTAGCAGAAAGCATTAAACCGTAGCAAGCATACGCCTGCCCCGAGGGGGGACTATTACCGTACTGGATTGATAAGGAAACCGCTAACCCCACAACTAGAGGAAAGAGCAGATGAGGACTACTAATGTAGGTAGAAGGAAAAATGCTCTGGGCGATTTGCACGATCGCACTTTTTTCGGGATCCTGAATGGGAGGTAAATCAAGCAAATCTTCAACTTGGCGATCGCCCATCAGTGTTGGGACAGCAGCGATCACATTGGCAATATCAGCTTCTGTTGGATTATCTGGAAGCGTCACCCCCAACTGCTGCAAGAATTCTAGGGCCACAGCAATGGCCTCAGCCATTTGATTGCGAGACGTATAGGTCTGAATTTGCAGGCGATAAACACTGGCACGTTCTACTAGCGAATGACTGTTGGCAACCACGTCTCCCACTAGACGCTCCATCGCTTTCCAATCCCCACACAGGGCAGCAAATTCGGCCGCCAGTTCGGTGAGGGCAAAAGTTAATTCGTATTGTTCCTGCCAAGAGTTTTCAACTAATAACGATAATCCTTTACGGGCATAATCATGGCCGGCTCGATAGGCTGTGGCACCTTTGGCCTTGCGACAGGCCATGAGATTGAGACGTGCCAATTCTTCTTTTTCTTCAGGTTGGGAGAGCACATCAATGCCGTAGTTTAAATGATTGACAATGGCAAAAATTTGCTCTTCCCGGCTTTCCAGGGAAGTATTCTGCAGCAGCCGTTGTCCAATGCGATAGTGGATAGTTTGTTTTTGCGGGTCCGGAATCAAAGAATAGGCGGCTTGTTGAACCCGATCGTGCAAGAAATGATAACTCACTAAGGTACTTTGATCTTGACCTTGATTTTCTATTCCTTGGAAAAACTTATAGGCTTCACTTTGCGGTAAAATTAGCCCACTTTGAAGCGCACTCCAAATATTAGTAGCGACTTCTATCGATTTTTTTTGGCAAATAATTGCTAATGTCTCTAAATCAAATTGATTGCCAATACAAGCAGCTAATTTCAATACTTCCTGGGTGGTATTGGGTAACTTTTGCAAACGCCCAGTCATAAATTCCACTACATCACCCGTGAGTGCAGCTTTTCGCACCTGCACCAAATCACATTCCCAATACCCCAAATTTGAATTAAACGTAATTAATCCATCCTCATGCAATCCTTTTAAAAACTGAGTCGTAAAAAAGGGATTCCCTTTTGTCTTTTGGTAGACCAAGTCGGTTAGTGGCGTCACTAATGCCAGCGGACAACTGAGGGTTTCGGCCACTAATTGGTTAATATGACTGACTGACAGGGGCGCTAACGTCAGGGTCGCAAGGGTCGTTTTTTGATTCTCTAGATCCCCTAGCGCTAACATCAGCGGATGAGCGGGAAAAACTTCATTATCGCGATAGGCCCCCAACAGAAGTAGATATCCCGTCTGATTGTCGCCTATTAGCACGTTCAGCAAGTTTAAGGATGCTGAGTCCGCCCATTGCAAGTCATCTAAAAACATGACTAGCGGATGGTCGGATGTGGCGAAGACGGCGATGAATTTCTCGAAGAGGAGGTTAAAGCGGTTTTGGGCGGCACTCCCTGAGAGTTCAGGAACAGGGGGTTGAGGGCCGATAATCGCTTCCAGTTCGGGAATTACATCAATGAGAACTTGCCCATTTTCTCTCACTTTTTCCAGGATTTTTGCTTTCCAGGCTTGCAGTTGGGCATCAGATTCGCCGAGTAATTGTCCCATCAAATCGCGAAACGCTTGCACGAATGCAGAGAAGGGAATGTTGCGATTGAACTGATCGTATTTCCCCTTCACAAAGTAGCCCCGTTTGGCCACGATGGGTTTATGCACTTCGTTAACAACAGCAGTTTTGCCTACTCCCGAATAGCCCGCCACCAACATCAGCTCTGCTGCGCCCTGAGATACTCGATCAAAGGCATCCAGCAACGTTTGAACTTCTGCTTCGCGTCCGAAGAGTTTTTCAGGAATTGTGAAGCGATCGCTCAAATCCCTTTGCCCTAAAACAAAGTCAGTAATATCCCCTCGTTCTTGCCACTGCATCTTGGCCTGTTCGAGATCATGCTTCAGGCCAAGAGCACTCTGGTAGCGATCTTCGGCATTCTTCGCCATCAGCTTGAGAACAATATCGGAAACAGAATTTGGAATTCGGAATACGGAGTTCGGAACTTTGAATGTCACTCCTGGCTCCTGGCTCCTGGCTCCTGGCTCCTGGCTCCTGGCTCCTGGCTCCTGGCTCCTGGCTCCTGGCTCCTGCCTTCTGCCTCCTGGCTCCTGGCTCCTGCCTTCTGCCTTCTGCCTCCGATCTTCCATCTTCTGACTTCTGACTTTGTGCGGTGGCACGGGTACCTTCGCCATGTGGCAATGGATCAGTGCCAACGGGTCATTTGGGGTGAAGGGAAGTTGGCCTGTCAGGAGCTGATAGAGAGTGATGCCGAGGGCATAGAAGTCGGTTCGATAGTCAATTGCGCGGTTCATCCGCCCGGTTTGTTCGGGAGCAAGATACGCTAAGGTTCCTTCCAGGCTTTTAAGACCTTGAATCGCCTGGGTCTCTTTGGGCAAGAGCGAGGCAATACTGAAATCAATGAGCTTGATTTGCTTGGATTCAGGATGGATCAGAATATTGGCGGGTTTGATGTCCTTGTGGATAACTCGATGCTGGTGGAGTTCGTGGAGGATACCCGCTAGCTGGATAGCAATATCAAGGACTTCAGTCAGGTTCAGAGAGATTTGCTGGGCATATTGCCTCAAGTCGGTGCCCCCAAAGTCTTCCATCGCTAGTGCATAGCCATTGCACCAGGTTTCCAGGCTAAGAGGGTGGACAATTCCCTCAACGGCAAGATTTTTAGCCACCGTATATTGATTGCGAAACTGCACCAGTTCGCTAAAACTCGGATACTCCTGAGCCATAACTTTAACCACCACAGGTTTTTGGGTGGTCGTCTCTACTGCCCGGTATACCGTTGTTCGGGGACCTCGATAAAGGATTTCAACGAAAGTATAGTCAGGCAACTGCAGATTTGCTTGGGCTAGTTGATCCACAAGACTAGTCATAGCTCATTTGGGAGTCGGCAGAACGTGTCCTCAAAGTGCCCAGAATGGCTTCGAACTGACAAATTAGTGGCGCATATCTTCGAGCACCCTTATCAACGCACTGAAGTAGAACCGTACTGTTTTGCTGGTTAGATAACCTGCAAAACCTGCCTTATCAGATTAAATGCTTCAATCAGCAAGATCGTGCAGCTTGAACATTTCTCATCAATCCAGCCCGCCTAAAATCCTATGCAAAAGATGACACTAGGTATTTAGGTAATGAAACTCATTGGTGTGGACATTGGTGGTACCTTTACAGATCTAATTTTGGCTGATGTAAGCCGGCAGCAGACCTGGATTCACAAAGTCCCCACTACGGTTGAAGATCCTTCTATGGGCATGATGCAGGGCATCCAGACCCTGTGCGAAATGGCCCAGGCTGACTATGCCGATATCGAACATGTGCTCCACGGCACCACGATCGCAACCAATACACTCCTCACTCACGATGGTGCCCGCACCGGCATGATCACCACGGAAGGTTATCGTGATATCGTCCACATTGGTCGCCACCAGCGCCCTCAGCACTACTCCATCATGCAGGACATTCCCTGGCAGGCACGTCCGCTGGTCAAGCGCCGCGATCGCAAAGTCGTTGCCGAACGCCTCGATCCCAAAGGCCAGGTTTTAACCCCCCTGGATGAAGAGGCGGCTCGCACGGCTATTTTGGAACTGCAAGCCGCCGGGGTTGAATCCGTGGCGATCTGTTTCCTGAATGCCTACTTCGACGCCCGCCATGAAGATCGGGTTGCCGCGATCGCTCACGAGCTTTTCCCAGAAGCCTTCATCACGACCAGTGCCAGCATCTTTCCCCAATTCCGTGAGTTTGAGCGATTCACAACCACTTGCATCAACGCCTTTGTTGGCCCCAAAGTGAAGCAGTATATCCAGAACCTGAGCCAGAGTCTCAAGGCACAGGCAGTGGGAGGTGAGCTGCACATTATGCGCTCTAACGGCGGTGTCGCCACAGCCGCAGTGGCGGGAGAACAACCCGTGACGCTTTTGCTTTCGGGGCTGGCAGCAGGGGTATTAGGAGGGGCCGCAGCCGGGGAACAGTCAGCGCGATCGCGTCTCATCACCTTTGATATGGGCGGCACCAGCACCGACATCGGGATTGTTACCGAGCGGGGCTTTGCCGAAGCCACGGCCCGTGACACCTGGATTGCAGGTTACCCCGTCATGGTGCCGATGATCGATGTTCACACCATCGGTGCTGGCGGCGGCAGCATTGCGTATGTGGATGATGGCGGAGCCTTTCGTGTCGGGCCTCGGAGTGCCGGTGCGGAGCCTGGTCCTGTCTGCTACGACAAGGGAGGCATTGAAGTCACTGTCACCGATGCGAATGTGGTGTTGAACCGGCTTGATCGTGAGCATTTCCTGGGGGGTGAAATGGCGATCTACCCGGATAAAGCGTTTACTGCCGTGCAAGCTCTGGCCGATCGCGTCGGCTTGGATCGCTACGAAACCGCTGCGGGAATTCTCACCATTGTCAACAACAACATGGCCAATGCTATCCGCTCTCGCACCATTCAAAAAGGACAGGATCCCCGGCAGTTTGCCTTGGTGGCTCAGGGCGGCGCTGGCCCCCTCCATGCCGCTGAAGTAGCGGTGTCCTTAGGGATTCCTGAGGTCATCGTGCCCCGCTATCCCGGCATCACCTCGGCCATGGGACTTTTGACGACGGACTTGAAGCATGACTTGATTCAAAACGAATTTATCCTCAGCACTGATCCGCATCTAGATAAGCTCAACATGGATCTAAAGGACTTGGAAGACCAGGTCAAAGCCCAACTTCAAGCGGATGGTTTTAGTGAAGCGCAGATGACATTACAGCGGTTTGCCGACTGCCGCTATGTGGGGCAAGGCTATGAACTGCGAGCCATTGTCCCCAGCGGCACCCTCGATGAGACCGCGCTACAAGGCGTGTGGCAGCAATTTCACGATCTGCACACCGCCGAATATGGCCACGCCTTTCCCGAAAATCCGGTCGAGCTAGTGACGTTACGAGTCACGGGCACGGGACCTATGCCAAAACTGACGGGGTTACCCGTTCCCGCCAAGGGCGATGTGAAGGATGCCTGGTTGAAGACGGCTGTAACCTATTTCCGGGTTAATGGTCAGTTGGAAAAATACACGACCGAGTTCTATGAGCGCGATCGCCTCCCCAGCGGGGGAGCGATCGCAGGCCCTGCCGTAATTTTCCAAAAAGACTCCACGACGCTACTGCCGCCCCATAGCCACGCCACGGTAGAAGCTAATGGCAATTTACGGATTCGCCTGGCGATGACGGCAGCGGCGGATCCATCATTGACCGTAGCAACCGCTGTTTAATGGGGGTTAGCCATGGGGCTTCGGGATTCAACAGATACCTTTTATTTACCAGCTAAAGATTTCAAGAAATCCAGTTGAGCAGCACGCATCTCAACAGCGGGATTCGCTTGGGCGATCGCCCCTACGGCCTCCTCATAACCAGTCCCCGTAAGCACCAAATATGCTCCCAACAAAGTGCCCGTCCGCCGCCGACCACTAGAGCAATGTACGGCCACAGCATGGCCTGCCGCAATCTGCTCATCCGCAAACGTACGAAAGGTTTCAGCCTGCTCTTGTGTCGGAGCCGTCCCCCCTTTAACCGGTAACCAACGGTGAGGAATGCCCGCTGCCTCATACACATCAAGATTGGAGGGATCATCCATGACTGAAACGATCGCCCCGATACCTTGCTCCTTTAAGGTATCCAACTCATCAGCTTCGGGTTTACGCATGCCTGCGAGTTGGCCCGGAATGATCCACCAAATACTGTCTGCTAGCGACCCTTGCGTCATGATTTACTCCTAGTTCACGGCTTTTTGAGCCGCCTCGGCAACTTGCTTGGCCGCCGCTGCTTTGCGTTCACTGTAGCGATCCGTCAGTTCATCGACCTGATCCCGTAGCAAGAGGGTAAAACGGTAGAGTTCTTCCATTACATCAACGACGCGATCGCGGTAAGCCGAGTCTTTCATCGTGCCATCTTCATTAAACTCCTGATAAGCCTTAGCCACTGAAGACTGGTTAGGAATCGTGAACATCCGCATCCAGCGCCCCAACAGTCGCATCGTGTTCACCGCATTGAAGGATTGGGAGCCCCCGGAAACCTGCATCAAGGCCAACGTCCGCCCTTGAGTGGGACGGACCGCTCCCAGCGTCAGCGGAATCCAGTCAATCTGAGTTTTCATAAGTCCCGAAATATTGCCATGCAGTTCCGGGCTAGACCACACCTGTCCCTCGGACCACAGCGAAAGTTCTCGGAGTTCCTGCACTTTGGGATGCGTGTCAGGTTCCGCCCCATATAAGGGTAATCCTCGTGGGTTGTAGAACTTCACCTCAGCACCAAAGCCTTCAATAACGCGCGCCGCTTCCTCCGCCACAAGGCGGCTGTAGGAACGCTCCCGCAAAGAACCGTAGAGAAATAAAATCCGGGGTTTGTGGTCAAAACTCATCGCGAAATCTCAAAATGGAACGAACAATTAAACAGGGAGCCTGTGCCGACCATGACCAAGATATAGCGGCAGAGCGAAAGCCGCAAACACGTAGGCGATCGCTCCGACAGCTATTATCAATGACCCACTCCCGTTAATGAATCCGCCATGATAGAGCATTGATAGTTAACCTGGCGATCGCAGGCTTCCAGCAACTCGAAAATGGTGTCCTCACCTAAGGCTGCAAGTTGAGGTGCCAAGGAATAATATCGCTGCAAATACTCACGATAGTAGGCTTGATGTTGTTGGCGCGTAATATCTGGCTGGACCTGCACGACAAAATCGTAGTCGTCAATGGTTTTGTTTTTGCCATTGCAGTTGCCTTCCGTCAGATCAACCCGATATGTTTCATAGGCTAAAAAGCAATGAATCTGCGGAATAAAGTCCAGCCCATAGGGTTTTAGTAGCGCATCAACACCCGTCACGACTTCATCATTCAGGCGATAAAATCCCAGATTTTTGTAAACCGGTAAGTCGTGGGCTTGCGCTAAACGCGCGATCGCTCCGTGCTTGGTCGTGCAGTTGCCATAGCCTTCTTCAAACAAAATGAGCGAATCTTCACCGCTGGAACTGGAGCCATAGGGCAAATCTTTGACCCATTGGCAAGCTGCATGAAAAGTCCTCAAACCTCGCTGCAGAAACTGCTCAGTGATGATGCCATTGGCCTGGAGTTCGCGATTGGGCAGTACCGTAATGGGATGCATTCTGATTTCCTCGGTTGATGGTTGCAGGTTGATGGTTGTTTGGAGCAAGGCATTTGGAGCATAACGCCTGTGGTAGTCATGAAGTGTTTCGCCCCAATGCCTTGCCCGTGCAGGTTGATGGTTTATTAGTTCCTGACTTGTGAATTCTGACTCCTAATACTAATTGTCCATGCCGCCCCGGCAGTAACCCCAAGGATAAAAATCCCGCATCGGGTCGAATTTCTGGATCCTGGTTGCACTATTTTCAGAGCAACGGCCATGACGCGGGTGCGACGCTCTTAACAATGAAACAGGCTGGGTTTGCGGGTGGGGTGCCGTGGGTCGCATGACGGTGGGTGAGGAGTTCTGATGGACGGGTGGGGTGCCGTGGGTCGCATGACGGTGGGTGAGGAGTTCTGATGGACGGGTGGGGTTTTGACCCACGCTACGCAGGGGGTATTTTCAGGGCAAATCTGGTTGGCCCACCCCCGAATTGAGAGACGCGACAGGTTGCGTCTCTACAGGTATCCCCCCCTTTTTTCCTAAAGTCTGTCAACCATTCGTTTAAATGTCTGCAATGTATCGGCGTTAAGCCAATAGCATCGCTTAGGACCTTCCAACTCACCTTGAACAAATCCTGCTCGCTGCAAGGCTCTCAAATGATTCAAAACCGTTGTCTGGGAAAGGGACCCAATTTCAACAACCTCACCACAAATGCAATCGGCGCGAGTCGCCAGAATTTTCAATAACTGCAGGCGGACGGGATGAGACAGCGTTTGAAATAGCTTAGCCAACATAACGTTCTCCTAGTACTCGACGGCGTAAGTTTTCGGACCAATTCGATCGTGGAAGGGGGGTTGGGGCAAAGGAATAGTGGTGGTATTTCTGCCGCAGGGTACTAGTCAGAATTTTCCATCGTTCGTTAGGCCCTTTAGATCGCAACGCTATAGAGGAGACCGGCTGCGACTGAACCTATAAAGGCGAAACCTAGATACGCCAGGAAAACGGGACGACGGGCTAGGGCAAAAACCGCAATCATCGCAGGAATACTCGTTGCCCCCCCGGCCAGCAGAAACGTCATACCAGCGCCAGGAGCCATACCTTGCTGGATCAATCCCTTGACGAGCGGCAAGGCTGCATACCCATTGAGGTAGGCCGGAATACCCACTAAAGCAGCACCCACAAACGAAAGGAAACTACCATCGCCTGCGATCGCCTGAATCCAACCGTTAGGGACATACACCAACATCAAACTTTCCAGGACAAATGCCAGCGCCAACCACTTGCCCAAGAACCAGGCATTTTTACCCGCTCCTTGCCAGAATTTTTGCCGTCGCTCTAGCTGCGACCAAAAGTTCCAGACCACGGGCTTGGGCTTACGGACTCGACTTCCCCCGCAGCCACCATTGCCTACCCCCTCTCGCAAGGGATCGACAAAGGCTGCGGTGGCAAACCCTAATCGCATCAGTGCCAGGGTGCCGAAGCCGCCCAAGAGTCCAATGCCAATGGTGGCGATGGTTTTCGCGATCGCGAACTGGAGTCCCAAAGTCCCAACCGACAACACGAACATGGAGGGATCCATCAACGGTGATGCGAGCCAAAAAGCCATCACTGCAGCTACCGGGACCCCCATTGACAAGAGCGCGGCAATCAAAGGAATTACCCCACACGAGCAAAAGGGGGACAAGGCTCCAAATAAGGATGCAATGAGAATCATACTGATGAGATGTCCCTGAAAGGCCTTGGCAATCAGGTTGTCAGCACCACTAGCCTGGGCATAAGCGGCAATACCAATGGACAGCAGTAGAAAGGGGCTGACTTCCCAAAGGTTCTGAAGCGTAAAGTTAAGGCTGGAAGACACTTGCGAGGGAACAAGCACGGCCAAACCAAGCAGAATGAGGGCGATCGCGAGAACCACCTGATCGAGGCGCTGCACACTCCGGTTGAATCGAGTTAAGACATTAGCTGTCATGGCTGATTAGTCCTTCAATATTTTGCTAACTATCGAAATAATGAGCATCGAAAAAGGGCGTTGCCTCAGACCTGGAACCTAAGGAGCGAAATCATATCGCTATTCGGCCAAGCTTCATCCACAGCAGGCATTTTGCAACACGGGCACAGGCGTGGTACTAGAGAGATTTTCCTCCGGCGTTAAGTCTGCCACTTTGACCACAAAAATCTCCCAGCGATTACCATCGGGATCTGTCACCCAAACTTTATCTTGCAGGGCATAGCAACAGTCGGTATCTTTCTCTTCAAAGGTGGCGAGCCCAGCAGCCTGAAAGCGGGCGATCGCAGCGGCCACTGCCTGAGAGCTATCGACCTGAACACCTAAATGAGACAATGAGCCGTGGTCATCAATATCACGGCCAACATTGAGGGTCAGATTCAGTCCAGGATTGTCTAAGTCAAATTTGGCGTAGTTAGCCTTGTGCTTAGCGGGCTGCGCATCAAACAGGGCTTGATAGAAGGCGATCGCGCGGTCAAGGTCAGTGACTCGCAGGGCAACGTGGGTTTTGAAGGCGGCCATGGGTTACTCCTTTGGTATTTCTATAAACATCGAAACAAAAGCCAAAAAAACTTCTGGTTTTTCAATCGCAACACTCAGAATTTCCGGTATCCTCAGCAGGCTCGACGAAATCCATAGTCTCAAAATCAATCACGCGGTTGCGCGTACAGCATTCCTCATACAGAAAATCGATGAGGTGCTTGAGTGACTCTGAGCGGACACTGTACCAAATCCACTGTCGATCTTTTTCAGCTGCGACAATACCCACCTGACGCAGCTTATCAAGATGATGGGATAAAGTCGGAGCGGTAATAGCCAGCTCCTTTTGAATTTCGCCCGCTGGCAAACCTTTGGGATAAGCCGACAGCAAGAGCCTGACAATCTTCAGGCGCGAGGGTTGACCCAACGCTGCAAAAGCGGCGGCGATCGCATCAATAGATTGCTGAGTAAGCTGTTCCGATTTCATATTTTGATATTCATCGAAATACTCTATTTTGTCAAGAGGGTGGGCCTTATCGGGAGCGGTGTGAAAAGAAAGTAGCCGTAATCGGCTTTATGGTGGTCGATGGGCAGATTGCGCGGGTGGATGTTGGGCCGAGTAGCCCCATTTTGACATTGAGTGGGGTTGGGATTGGAGCCAGCGAGGACAATATTTTGACTGTGTACTCAGGGCAAATTGAAGTGATGCCCCATCGCTACGTACCAGGGGGCAATTATTGGGAGTTTGGACCCCGTGATGCCGTCGATCGCGAGTAGCGAGTAATTTTCGCGACCGCTGGAGGAATTGTCACGGAATATCGAGCGGGACGATTGCCTGAAGTGAGTTACGTAGAAGGCTGTACTTAGCGCTCTGTAAATTAAATTTATTTCCTAATCTCAGCCGTGGCAGCTTGATCCCCTGCTGTCGCCGCTCCCTTGAGAAACTGTCCATTAGGCAGAACTCCAGCAATGCTTTGCTTTGCAGGGGTTGTAGGGTCTGGTTGTGAGTCTTCAGCTAGGACAAAATCACATCAACCCTCTCATGACACCCGGTCGATTACTCCTGTCCCCCTTGGCAAGGGGGACGATAGGGGGTGCGATCGCGAGCGGAGCGGCTGGAACCCCTCCGTCTACGACACCTCCCCTTGGTAAGGGGAGGGAAACGTGGCTGTACTGGAGATTTCGCAACTTATGCCGAATGGACAGCTTGAGAAAGGGGGATATTGGGTGTGCGATCGCGAGCGGAGCAGCTGGAACCCCTCCGTCTACGGCACCTCCCCTTACCAAGGGGAGGACAGGAAACGTGGTTGTACTTGAGGTTTAGCAACTTGTGCCTAATGGACAGCTTCGCGACGGTGGGTGGGTGGATCAAGCCTCCCTCACGAGTGGCAGAAAACTTGATTTACGCTGTATTACTTTGGTGCTGTGCGTTTGAAGGTCGAGGCCGTCACCCGATTGAGCCAAGTGCAATCATCCAAAATTCAAAATTCAAAATCGGTCGCACTATTCCCCAGCCTGACTGCGACTTAGCCGTAGTTCTAACAAAATGTTGTCGTGGACTTGGCGCGTAATTGAGTATCTTGCGGCAAAACCGATACCCGCGAGTAACACCAAGGCTGGTATTGGGCCTAATAACCAACGAATTGCTACCAGAGCAGTATCCGGTTGTATCAGTGACGCTTCGCCCGCATGGTTTTGGGCCAGATAACCTGCCTGCTCTAGGACGCGACCCACCATGAAAATGGCGAGGGCCGTACCTAGTTTTTGCAACTGCACCATCAGGCCACAAAAAATACCGTCGCGCCGCTGTCCAGTCCGCAATTCATCCAGATCAACCACATCCGGTAACATCGACCACGGCACCAGGTAGGCCGTTGAGAGTCCCATCCCAGCTAACACACCTAACCCGTACATTCCAGCTACTTGACCTGGCGGCAGTAGAAAGAGACCAACCTGAGCAATAACGGTCAAGGGAATGCCACAGCAGTAAGTAGCGCGTTTACCAATGCTTTGCCCAATGAGACTCCAAAAAAACATCATGAACAAGGCTGTACCTTGGACCACCAAAACCATTTGGGTAAAGTGCTGGTCGGATAATTGCATGCAGTTGATAACAAAGTACGGCAGGATGGCAGCCGTGGCTTGCAGCGCAACCCATGAACACAAGTACACCCCCATCAAGTAGAGGAAGGGGCGCAATTGCAGAATGAACTGTAACTGCTCACGCCAAGAACGATGGGTCGTCGTTGGCCCGTCACTCGGCTGCTGACTTTGGAGTTGCCAATAGCGGGGCGACGTTGCCCACACACAGATAAAAACAGAAACAATGATGATGACACCCACAATTGCGCCTAAAATCACATATCGCTGGCGAACATCGGTAACTACTGCAAAGACAACTTGGGCAATAACAAGTCCCAAAATACTGCTGCCAATACTAAATGCCGACTTAAAGCTAACCAACTGTGTGCGTTCGTTATAGGTGTGGGTGAGTTCTGCCGCCAGGGTGGAATGAGGAATGGCGACAGCAGTCAAAGCCGTGAAAAATAGCAATGATGCCGCAGCATAGTAGGCAAACAACTGCCATTGGGTGGTTAGCGGTGGCGTTAGCAGCAGCAACCAAAAACTAATGCCTAGGGGAACTGCTCCCCCAAACATCCAGGGAAATCGTTTACCCCATCGCGATCGCGTGCGATCGCTCAACCAGCCGATGAGCGGATCATTCACGGCATCCCACACTTTACCGATCAGTAAAACCCCTCCGGCCAGCCCTGGTGACAACCCCACGATGTCGGTAAAGAAGAACAAGAGAAAGAAAACCAGGATACTACCAGGAATTTCCTTGCTCAACTCACCAATGCCATATCCCAATTTGGTCTGAATATTCAGAGGCTGACTAGCTGTGAGGGACACGGTCGGGGTAGACATGAGACCTATTTCCTCTATGGAGAATGTCAATACAGGCTGGGAAATTTCGGTGATGTGAAGACTCAGACGTCAAGATCACGAAATTAAGTACTCTGTACATTAAATTTACTTCTGCATCCCAGCCGTGGAAACTTGATCCCCCGCTGTCGCCGCCCCTTACGTAAAGGGGCTATGCATACCCTGGATTGGAATACCCCCTTTGCGTAAGGGGGCTGGGGGGATCAAGCCTCTAGTACTAATGGTGTAAAACTTAATTTACACTGTATTAAGGCGATCGCTGGGAAAGAAATTGCCTGATCGCTGCATTGGGTCTCGTACCTATGGGGAGATCTGGGTTGTTCCCTCCTGATCAAGATGCCGCTGGCGAAATCAATATTTAGAAACATGGGCGGTGGTATTGAGGTTTGCAAGGTCCTCAGCCCCTAATTCTGGGTAATGTAGATGCCTTTACCCGCGTAAACTCTGGTGCATCACATCATTGTTTAGAAACGGTTGTCGCCAACCCATTTCAATGGGTTTCCTCGGTTAGCCCGCAATTAATTCGCGGGCGGAGCATCGGCTCTCAACCGAGTCTGAGGTCAGCGCTAGCTGTGGTAAAGCTAAGCCCGCATCAGCTTGCTGTCGCCAATGATTGACCCATGCTATTGACGTATTGTTAGTCTTTCAAAACATATCCTACGCCGCGAACCGTTTGGATAAGGCGTTTCTCACTTTCCGCTTCTAATTTGAGGCGCAGGTAGCGAATGTAGACCTCAATGATATTGGAGTCCCCCATAAAGTCGTAGCCCCAAACCTCTTCGAGAATGCGATCGCGCGTCAGTACCTGACGCGGATGGCTAATGAGGTATTCCAGCAAATCAAATTCCTTGGCCGTCAGTTCAATACTGCGCCCGCTTCGCTTGACTTCACGCGTTTTGCGATTGAGGGTCAAATCCTGGAATTGTAGAGTGTCAACCTCCTGGGGTTGGTTACGACGGAGATGGGCTCGAACACGAGCGAGCAGTTCTTCAATACTGAAAGGTTTGACCACATAGTCATCGGCTCCCGCATCTAGACCCGAAACCCGATCAGAGACATCATCTTTAGCTGTTAGCAGAATAACGGGCTCCTTAAAACCCGTAGAACGCAGGCGGCGACAGACCTCTACCCCACTCAATCCGGGCATCATCCAGTCTAGAAGCACCAAATCGGGTTCTGCGTCCCGAGCCGCCATGAGACCCGATAAGCCGTCATTCGCAACGGTGACCTCATAGCCTTCATAACCCAGTTCCATTTCAATAAACTTAGCCAGTTTTTCTTCATCTTCTACCAACAAAATCTTCGGCTTCATAGGTCATACTCCTTGGCAAATTGGTATTTGAACAGTGAAGGTGCTACCTTCGCCGGGCTTCGACTGCACACTCACAGTTCCCTGCATCGTATTCACTAGGGTTCTCACTATAGAAAGTCCCAGACCTGTCCCCCCCGTTGCTCGGGAGCGATCAGTGTCAACGCGGTAAAAAGGCTCAAAAATCTCAGCTTGGTCCGCCAGCGGAATCCCGCGACCGCGATCGCAGACTTGGATAATGCCGTGCTTACTCGCTTGCTTAAGGCTGACAGTGACGATCTGATCCGGGGCTGAGTAGTTGAGGGCGTTGTCGACGAGATTCACCAGAACCTGGCGTAGGGCAGTGGCATCAGCCCGTACCCATAAAGGACCGTCCTCAATCTCAGCTTCGACTCGATTTCCGGTAGCATCTGCCATCGCTACGGCTTCCAATACAACCGCTTTAAGGTCTAGTTTTTCTAACATTAAATGCAGATGCCCCATGCTAGCGCGAGCCAGCAGCAATAAATCATTCAAAATTCGAATGGTGCGATCGGTTTCAGAGGCTGCTGTCTCAAGGCCATCGCGCTGGGGTTCGGTCAAAGTCTGACAGCGCCGCAGGGTGCTTTGCAGATATCCTTGCACCAACGTTAAGGGGGTTCGTAACTCATGGGACACATCACCGACTAAGCGTCGCTGCTGAGCCCAAGACCGGGCTAGGCGATTGAGAGTATGGTCGAGAGCCTCAGCTAACTCCTTTACCTCGGTGGGGGCTTTATCCAACTCCAGACACGTTTCGTTCAGCGAGGCTGCGGTCACTCCTTTCACCTGACGACTCATAACTTGCAACGGCTGCAGCGATCGCCATACATACAAAGCAATCAACATTGCCAGTAACAGAATGGCACTGCCACTCACGAGCGTTAGGGTACGGGTCATCGCGATAAACGTGCGTTGATCCTGGGTGATATCTTCAACGACAAATAAGGCCCCGATTTCCTCACCTCTAACCACAAGGGGATTGATGCAGACTGCCAGGTAACGATCACCCACAGGCTGAATTTCTAACGTTTCTTGGCTGGGGAGGGTTTTGAGATGGTCAGTAAGTCCGACCTCACGCCACGATCCCATTGATAAGGTTTCTGATTGGGCAATCAGAGCTTCATCCGGCGATCGCACCCAAATGACAGTGTCACCGATAGCACGACGGTCAATGACCTTTTGCACGGCTTCTTCGATCGACATCATCTCCTTGTAGAGCACCACATCTTCACTGAATCGCTGGGAAAGCGCTAAGACAGACTGCCGATGTCCTTCTAGTAACAAATCTTGCATGCGCCAACTCATCCAACCAGCAACACTGCTGATGCCCAGAGTTGATACGAGTACCACCCCTGCGGTCAACCGAAACCGGATTGAGTTGAAATCCGGTAGGTGACGAAAATTAGGTTGTAGGCGTCGCAACCAAGTCATTGCCGCTTTTACGTATCAACGATTTCAACGGTAACAAGGGATCCTGAGAAATTCCTGATTTCAAGACTCAGGGCGTTCCTTCGCCCCTCTCAGGGAATATTCAGGTCCATTCTCTTTAATCAAAACTGTGTCTGTATGAGACAACTCAGAACAGTTCCATGCCTTCAGAGAGGGTATTATCCCAAAACCTTTCCCCAATTACCCCAAGAGGATTCGATCTATCCATGGTTTTATCTCACGAGCCAGTTAAGTTGACGACGTCGGCACATTCCTTTGAGGAAACTTTAGGAAGTCCCCTGACAAAGCGTTCTATTAGCGTTTTACAAGTTAACTTAGGCCGCCGCTGTAACTTAGCTTGCACCCATTGTCACGTGGAAGCTGGCCCCCACCGCACGGAAGAACTTTCGCCTGTGGTATTGGAACAGTTGTTGGAACTCATTGATCGCTTCCCACAAATCCAAACTGTGGATCTCACGGGAGGTGCTCCTGAGATGAACTATGGATTTCGACCACTTGTTGAGAAGGCGCGATCGCATGACATTGAAGTGATTGTGCGATCTAATCTGACTATCTTTTTCGAGCCTGGGTTTGAGGATTTACCTGAGTACTTCGCCCATCAACAGGTTCGGGTCGTGGCTTCCCTACCCTGCTATTTACAAGACAATGTTGACAAAATGCGCGGACAGGGTGTCTATGATGATTCGATCCAAGCCATTCAAAAGCTCAATGCACTGGGATATGGGCATGATCCCAATTTAGTTTTGGATTTGGTTTACAACCCACCGATTCCTGCTAATGAGAATTTCAAACTCACCCCTGAGCAGGCGGCGCTGGAAATCGACTATAAGCAGTATTTATTTGATCATTTTCAGATCGCATTTAACCGTTTGTTGACTATCACCAATCTACCGATTGGACGCACTCGATTTCATTTAGAACATCGAGGTTTGTTGGAGCCCTACACGCGTTTTTTGGCTCAAAACCATAACCCCAGCACTGTGGCCGGACTCATGTGCCGGAGTGAGTTGTCGATTGACTATCGCGGTTATGTTTACGACTGTGACTTTAATCAAATGGAAGAAGTTCCTGCCCAACTTCCTGACGGTACGCCCGTGACAGTCAAGGCACTCCTTGAAGCGGGAACGTTGGATGTAATCCCTATCGTCCAAACCCGTTCCTATTGCTACGGTTGTACCGCTGGCAGTGGTTCCAGCTGTGGCGGTGCCCTTACTTAGAAACCCACGCTAAGTCCTTGAAACGGTTACTAAGTTGATATTGCAAAGGAGTAGCCCCTAAATAGCGTCCTGCTGACGCTTCTACCCATCCACCATGCCGCTGAGCTCAGGCCAAAACCTATTCACTGTCTTGTCTAGCGACTTTATTGGCACACCGATCCCCAACTGCCTGAGATACCGAAAGTTGCCATTCCAAAGTTCCCTTTGCGTAACTCCAAACTCCAATCTGCCACCTGCCGTAATTTTGAGGATAATCCCATGAACTTCCTGACTGCCCAAATTCGCCTATTCTTAAACCGACGGTCTTACCGCTTGTTGCGATTTGGTCTTTTCACCATGTTTGCTGCTTGGACATTATCGGCCCTGCCCGCCTTAGCTCAGGAAGCTGCGACGAGTGAAGCAACGGTCGGCTTCTTTGGTCAACTCCAAAATCACCTGGTTAATGCCCTGGATTGGATTGATAGCCTCGGTCCGATTGCGCCGATTGCCTTCATTATTCTGTATGTGATTGTGACGGTTGCCTTTATTCCCGCCTCGATTGTGACATTAGGGGCCGGTGTCGTGTTTGGGGTTGTCCAAGGTTCCTTATACGTATTCATTGGAGCGATGTTGGGGGCGGCGGCGGCTTTTCTGATTGGGCGCTATGTGGCCCGCGATTGGGTCAGCAGTAAGATTGCTGGTAACGATAGGTTCAAGGCCATTGATGAAGCGATCGCCAATGAAGGCCGTAAAATCATCTTCCTAATTCGCCTATCACCCGCGTTTCCCTTCAACCTGCTCAACTATGCGCTAGGACTCACCAAAGTTTCGCTTAAGGACTACGTGTTGGGGACAACCGGTATTCTGCCTGGCACAATCATGTATGTCTATCTCGGTTCTTTAGCGGGTAATTTGGCAACCTTGGGGGCCGGTGAAACCCCGAGCAACCCTGTTATTACCTGGACAATTCGCATCATTGCCTTTGTCGCTACGGTTGCCGTCACGTTGTACGTGACTCGGATTGCTCGTAGGGCATTGAGTGAATCGGTTCCCAATATTGAGGACAGTGATAAGGCCACCGTTAGCTAGTTCTAGGGGATTTCTTGAGAACCTATATGAACGCAGGGTGGCGTCGAGGGATGCGGTCCAACGCTCCGATCAAGGAGTTTCTTTCCCAAAAACCGCCCTGGTTAGCCTCAGTAGCCTGCACCCAATAAACTAACTGCACTCATCGGATCGCACTGACGTTCTTGGTTCTAATGGGTGGTAGGTGGTAATCGATTTTTGACCAGTTCAAGCAACCGTCTCTCACCACCTTCTTGTCCTTTAATCTGCTGTAGGGGCCGGCACAGGATCGCTACCAATTATTGTTGTACTATCGGCCTGGTTCCCATTAATCGGTTGCTCGCTCACATTCGTCTTCTACCACTCATGCGGATTGCCATACTTCACAAGAAATACTTCTGGTTGCTCGTCTTGCTGGGCGTAGTCTTAGCCCTCTGTGGACGCAATATCACCCTGCTATTCGACCCACACGCACTTTTTCAGGTGCTCTGTTCTTTAGGACCTTGGACTGTTCCAGCTTTTCTAGCCGCCCATATTTTGGCAACGATGGTGGGCGTTCCAGGAACGCTGTTGGTAATTGTCGGAGGCGCGAAATTTGGTTTGTGGTGGGGATCACTCTGGTCATTGATTGGAGCAACCGTAGGTGCGATCGCAGCATTTTGGGTGGCCCGCTACCTGCTACAGGATTGGTTTCGCGATCGCTTTTCCAAACATCGCGTTTTCCGTCAGATTGACAAATTAATGGATACCCATTCTTTCAATTGTGTCCTGGCTGTTCGGTTTGCGCCCCTATCACCGTTTAATCTGGTGAATTTTCTGTTTGGTCTGACCTCAGTTCCGATTGGAGCCTATTCACTGGGGACACTGGTCGGCATTGGACCCGGTACAGTCGCTTACACCTGGATTGGTTTAGCAGGCTTGGAAGCGATTCAAGGTAAAGGGCTCTGGCCTTTAACCTGTGCGCTTGGGTTCTTGGCGTTGTTGTCTTTATTTCCTATTTACCTGCGCCGACAGACAGCCTAGTACCCGACGGCGTAAGTTTTCGGACTCATTCGATAGTGGCTGGGTGGCTGGGTGGTTGGATTAAAGGAATAGTGGCGGTAGTTCTGCCGCAGGGTACTACAAACTCCATCTGGCTAGGGAGCGGATGGCAGGTGATGTAAGTTTCGTGGGCCTAATCAGAATCGGCATCGGAACCAACCCCTGCAGGGCGTCGAGGTTCATCAGTCGCAACATCTTGACTTCCCACTGTTGCTGCAGTTAAGCCTGTTGAGGTCACCGCAATTTCATCGGTATTGACTGCAGGTAAGGCATCATCTTTGGCTTCAAGGGGGGCCGTTTTCTTCGAGAAGCCCCAAGCGAAAACAGCTGCAATCAACCCCACCATCAACCATTCGGGGGGAACCCACTCTGGGTTTATCACTCTTGCCAAGAGACGAATGCCGACAAAGGCAACGGTGACAAATCCAGCATCTTCGAGGTGCTCATATTCACTCAAAAGGCGAATGAATAGCTGCGCCATAAACCGCAGAGTGATAATGCCAATGGTGCCGCCCAACAGAACAATGAAGACATCCTGAGACAGGGCGATCGCCGTCGTTACGCTATCCAAAGAGAACGCCAAATCAGTTAAGGCAATCACGGGGATCGCCTGCCAAAGGCCCTCAAAACGAGGACCGTGATGTTGGTCTTCAGCATCCGTCGTAGAGGTAAAGTGCTGGTAGACCAACCACAGTAGATAGACCGCACCAGCAACCTCAAATTGCCAGAATTTCAACACCCAAGATGCCGTTAAGATCAGCGCCATCCGTAGGATAAACGCAACCACGAGTCCTAAATTCAGGGCTTGTTGCTGGGTTTTCTCTGACTCAAGCCCCTGAGCAATAGCGGCCAGTGCGATCGCATTATCCGCAGAGAGTACGGCTTCCAGTGCCACCAGAACCGGAAGGAGCAGCAGGGTATCCACCCCGAAGTTGGTAGAAATGTTGAGTAATTGATCCAGCATCCTAATTGGTGTGTGTGAGTAGAAACGTGACAGTAATCTCTACATAATGCAGCTAAGGTCTACAGCTACATTTAGACGAATCAGCTTTAGTGAGTCTCTCATAGGATAAAACATCCCCTGAAGAGACGGCGGCAGAATAAGGTAGAGAATTACGCACTATTTCACTTTATTCTGCAGAATAGAAGGAGCCTTGCGTTACGGATGAGGCATTCGCTCAAATGCTCTATATTTTGATTTGCCCTAAACAGTGTGATGATCGGCAGCCTACTCGCAGAGCGTTACCAATTAATCAAGCCCTTAGGTGAAGGGGGCTTTGCCAAAACTTACCTAGCCGAGGATATTCAGCGAGGCAATACACCGTGTGTGATCAAGCACCTGACCCCAGCTCGGCGATCGTCTGAGTTTTTAACGACTGCCCGCCGCCTCTTTGAAGCTGAAGCATCGGCGTTACTTCGATTGGGGACTCATGACTGTATTCCCCAATTAATTGATGCCTTCGAAGCTGAGGGTGAATTTTATCTAGTACAAGCCTATGTCGATGGCGAGCCGTTGAGTGCAATCTTTCGGCGTCAAGTGTTCTTAAGCGAAGCTGAAATGATTGCGTTGCTTGAGGAAGCACTGCCAATTTTGGCTTTTATTCACACCCAACAGGTCATTCACCGCGACATCAAACCCAGCAATCTGATGCGTCGCCGCGCTGACGGCAAGCTAGTACTGATTGACTTCGGCGCTGTCAAACAGATTACAACTCAACCTTACACAGCCGGTGGCGATCAACTCACAGTTAGTATTGGCACTCAAGGGTATGCGCCGCCCGAACAGCTAGCCGGACGTCCTCGCTTCAGTAGTGATCTTTACGGATTGGGAATGACCATCATTCATGGATTAACGGGGCGATCGCCCACAGAACTCCCTGAAAATCCCCAAACTGGCGAACTCCTATGGCACAATGAGGCCCCCGAAACCAGCTCTGGGCTGGCCGTATTTCTACAACGCTTGACGCATCCCTCGATCTATCAGCGCTATGCGTCTGCAGAAGCTGCTCTCGAAGATCTGAACCAACTTGATATGCTTTCGCTGCCCCTGCCCCTCGAATTCCCTGAAACAACCCTCACACCGATACCGTCGCCTTACCGATGGCTAGGGGGGGTGTTTACCTCGCTACTGGTCACCGCGATCGTCTTGATAATGCGGCAATTAGGGGCTTGGGTCCCGCTGGAACTCCTGGTGTATGACACTTGGGTACGGCAGCAACCAGATTTGGGGCTAGATGAGCGCTTACTGTTAGTCGAAATCACCGAAGCCGACCTGAACGCGTTAAAGCGAACAACGGTCAGTGACGCCACCCTGAGCCAAGCCATTCAGATTTTGCAAACGCATCAACCCCGTGTCATTGGTTTGGACCTGTACCGCGATTTACCTCAAGGGGAAGGACCTGATGACTTACAAGGACATGCTGACTTACTAGAAACCTTAAAGGCGGACAATATAATCGCGATTCGCAAGCTAGGAAGTGAGCCCTCTGAAGCCATTCCTGCTCCTTCCACCGTCACACCAGAACGGGTGGGATTTAATGATTTTCCCATCGATCGCGATGGCATTGTCCGGCGCAATCTGATGTACGCTTCCGAGAGTTCTGATAGCCCTACCCTCAGTTCCTTTGCGCTGCAGCTAGCGTTGGTTTATCTCCATCAAGAAGGTATCAATCCGCTTACGAGTGAGATCAATCCGCTTTATCCTGACCTGAACGGCACCACGTTTTTTCCCTTAGGGCCGCATTTTGGGGGGTACCGCCATGTGGATAACCGGGGACATCAGATCATGCTGCGTTTTCGCTCCAGAAACAATGCCGTCCAGCAGATGAGTCTATCAGAAGTCCTGGATGAGCAATTTGAGAGTGCCCTTATTCGCGATCGCATCGTCATTATTGGCACCACTGCGATCTCCGGCAAGGATTTTTTCACAACACCCTTTAGCCAGATGCATTTTAGCCAGGTAAATGACGAAACGTTTGAAATGTCTGGCGTTATGATGCACGTTCAGGCTACTAGTCAGTTTTTGTCCATTGCGATGGACGGCCAGCGACTGCCCTGGACTTTTCCGGAAGTCATTGAATGGCTATGGATTGTGGCGGGCGCTACAGGAGGCGGTTTAGCTGGGTGGTACTTACGGCGTCTCTGGTTATTCGGGTTGGGATTAGTTGGAGGATGCCTGATGCTTGTAGGGGTCCCTGCAGTCGTATTTATGACCGGGGGTTGGCTGCCAGTATTAGCCGCTGGCGTTGCTTTTATAGGCTCGATGGTCGTTGTTGCACTTTACCGTAGCTATCTACCACCATCGCCTTCAATGCATAACGCCTCCACCCTCATGATGACGACGCTAACCAATCCTTTTGAGAAAAAGCCCGATTAGATACCACTCTAGAACCCAGGGTTCTACAGGAATTACCCGTAACTAGCCATCTAGGGTAAGAACCCTGGGTTCTAAACCAGTTCCTGAAAAACCGGCCAAGCTGTGACATCTTCGAGCAAAGCCTGATAACCCAACACATTGGGATGTAAACCATCCGTAGAAATGCGCGATCGCCACCAAGATTCGCCTCGTTGCAGCCACAGATCGAACATATCCAAGTAGGGAATTTGTCTCTCGCGACAGGCTTGCAGAGTTGCTTCTTTATACCGAAATTGATCGGCGTGGCTATAGTACAAAACTTCAGCAAAGGGCATCTGCTCGGCCATGACGGGAGGCATGCCGATAAAGAGGACCGGACAGAGTGTCAATGCCTCATCTAGCAGTATCGACATTTGCGCTGTAAAATCTGCCATCGGGGTGAAGGAACGCCCCGTAGGTTTGCCGAGTCGGGCTGAGTCATTCATACCGACCGACAAAATAATCAGATCGGGCACCCGATTACGAAACTCACCGCGGGTCCGAAACTCCTGAGCTAACCGCTGTGATACTCGCTGGACGCTATCACCTCGGACTCCCAGGTTATAAATTGCATGACCTGGAGATTCTGGCTGCAGCCAGCGCCGCCTCAGCCGCTCTACCCAGCCGCCACCCTCTGGATCCCCGTAGCCATAAATCAGACTATCCCCGACCGCAACAATGCGTTTTTCGCGGCGTGGTTTCAGGACGACAGGCGATCGCATAACGGGAGAAGCCACTGTCATAAAAAATTAACTCACTTATAGCCTTGAATACTCGTAACGCATCAGCGCTACCTTATCTGGGAATTTACCACCCTAAAGATCTCTTTTCAATTATTAATATCTCGAGATACGGGTTGATTCAAATCTCGGAGGCTTAAATTTTTCGAACTTCATGGTAGGAACGAATACTATGAAGCCCTGTTAAACCAGTATTTTGCAAGGGTGGTAGGTAAACATTCGGAGGGTTTCCAGTACGGGCAAAGTACTGGTGCCCAGCAAATTCGACTCCCCTAAAATTCTCTGGAGAATATATTTATTTCTAGTTTTCTACCACAATTCTGACGAGTGTATTCGCAAACGTCAAAGTTATTTGTCGAAGGAAAATGAAGCCGTTTGCTATAATTGTTTCTCCTGTTCTTTTTACAGAAGTGCTTCATGCTGAGAAATACCTCTCCTTTCGACAGCCAGCAAATTATGCGCCGGACTGAGGAATTAATTACAGCGGCTTCCAATCGGTATCGGATTACAGTGCAAGTGGCAAACCGCGCCCAGCGTCGTCGCTTTGAAGAGTTTGAGTCGGTTGATGATCCCCGGATGAAGCCGGTTTTGCGTGCGATTATTGAAATGTCGGATGAATTGACACAGCCTGAGATTATTGGTGAGTAGATTCGGTGACCACGCATCTAAAGGAAGGTCAAGGGTGGCGTTTGGGTTGGAACCCAGACGCCACTGTCTTTAAAGGGCTGGTTGGGGGCGATCGCTGGGCCTTGGAGATGACCGGTGAAGAATTTGCTGATTTTTGTCGCCTGGCGTTACAGCTAGCGGATACGCTACAGTCCCTTGCTGCGGAACTGATGGATGAAGAACGCATTGCTTGTGAGCAAGAAACCGATCAGGTTTGGGTCGAAGTCGAAGGTTATCCCGGACGATACAGTCTGCGCTTTATGGTGTTAACTGGACGCCAAGCTGAAGGAGCGTGGCCTGCGGCCGTCACCGCCGAATTTGTGCAAGCTATTCCAGCTTTGACGCTTTTCTAATGGGTTCTATGTGTCTGCAGGCAATCAACTTAAGGCGGGAAATGTTGGTTGGGACAGAAGCCAGAATCCAAGAGCTACGAGTCAGGAAAACACTGGATTCTAGCTACTAGCTCCTAAATTCCTTGCCTGGCCAAAGTTTCCCAGCTTAAATTACATGCCTTTCTGCATAGGAGTGAAGCAGACGTTTTGACAATTCAAGGGAGCAGACCCAAGGGGGTAGGCCCGCATTTGCGATAGCATGAGCAGCTCAGGTGCACCTTCAGCGATGCCAATGACTTCTAAAAACGAAAGTAAAGCCTTTTCTTGGCCGTTTTGGCCCGTGGTGCCCCTGTATCCGTATGGTCAACGACGGACCTTGATGCAAACGGTCGTAAAGGACACCCTTTGGACCTTTGAACAACTGCAAGGCATCTTTTATGTGGTGGTACCGATCCGGATGACGGTCGTGAAGTTGCAGCCCCGGGGACTTTTGGTCTATGCACCCGTGGCACCCACCCCCGAGTGTATGCAGCAAATGCGATCGCTAGAGGCCCAACATGGTCCCGTGCGCTACATCGTGATGTCTACGACGACCGGGATTGAGCACAAAGTCTTTGTGGGACCATTCGCTCGCAAATTTCCTCAGGCGCAGGTATACGTTGCGCCTCATCAGTGGAGTTATCCGCTTAACCTGCCCCTGAGTTGGCTAGGATTACCCTCTAAACGAACGTATATCCTGACATCCAATAGCCGAGTGCCTTTCGCTGACCAATTTGACTATGCCATTTTAGGACCGATCCAATTAAACCTGGGCCCCTTTGTTGAAGTTGTTCTGTTCCACCGCGAATCGCGCACCCTATTGTTAACGGATTCCCTGGTGTCCTTACCGTTTGAACCACCAGCAGCGCTACAACAGCTGGATCCCTACCCTTTACTCTTCCATGCCCGCGATTCTGCTACAGATCCGATGATCGATACCCCTGACACTCGCCGTCGAGGTTGGCACCGAATTGCGCTATTTTCCTTTTACTTTCAGCCCAGTGCGCTGGCTGTGCCGACATTGGGTGAAGCGCTGCGAGAAGCCCGTAACGCGCCTGATCGTTCTCGTAAAGCTTACTTCGGGCTTTACCCATTTCGCTGGCAGCCCCACTGGGAGAAATCCTTTCAGGCACTTCATCATGAAGCTCGCCCCTTTGTGGCCCCAGTGTTACAAACACTGATTTTTAATCGCGATGTTATCCAGGTCATGAATTGGGTAGAACAAGTCACCCAATGGGGCTTTGAGCAGGTTATCCCCTGTCACCTGGAGGCTCCCTTAAAAATGAGAAAAGATGAGTTTCGAGCGGCTTTTGAGTTCTTAAATCCAGATTCCCTTCAGAATAAGCCTCATGTAATGGCAGAAGACTTTCAGTTCCTGCGAGACCTGGAAGCAAATCTTGTTCGTCGTGGCATTACTCCCCCAGCATCGGTTCCAGGATCGTTAGACTAATATAGCCCGGCGCAAGGCCGGATTGATAAGGGTCAATTCTTGTGGCTTTCACTTGAGGTCATTGTGGATCAGCCTAAAAACGGGATCCCGGAACTAGTCGAAAAGTGGTGTGTGAAACATGGCTATACAGAACCCTTCTGTCATGAGGGGCAATGGTGGGCGTTTCCGCCTCATGGCGTGAATCCAGTCCCACTCCCTGTAACAACGCTGCCTGCCAGGAGCTATGCCACACGCGAAAGTCTTTCCTTAGCCTCTGTTCAAAGGCGGCTGCTGAGTTATTTTTTAGCCTCTATCCTTTGTCCGATGTTGGCCTTTCTGCTCTATCGAGCCTTGAACTTGCCGCCAGAATTCTTTATTGGATTTATTGGATTTGCAGTTGCTTTTTTTATCTATTTGACGATACGGGGACTCTGGCTGCTTGTCGAGTATCTGTTGCGATAATGGGCCTACACTTTAAGCCGGAAAGTATCGGTCATGAAGAAATCCAGGCTGCGACGTGAGCCTTCAGTGTCAGATCCGTCGTGGGCCTAGCCGCAGTTGCAGGTTATCAGTTCAAACAGATTGTCCAGCGCATCTAGCCGATCGCGGCCCAAGAAATTCCCGATTGGAGCACCCAGTCTTGGACCTCGACACCAGCCGACAACGGTATCCCTATTTCGAAACCTTTCCTAAGTCGATAGAGAAGGGGGTTGGAGCGATCGCTGGACCCCACTCAGCCCCACCTCAGCTATCAGGGCCAGTAACGCCACAGGTACAGCCCCCACCAGCAGAATCGCTGGGTCATAGGCAGCAAAGCCCAACACCACAAAATCACCCAGCCCTCCGGCACCGATAAAGGCCGCTAGGGTGGCACTGGCAATGACTTCTACCGTGGCGGTTTTAATGCCTGCGATGATGATCGGGAGCGCTAAAGGTATCTCAACTTGGCACAAAATCTGCCGTGGCGACATGCCCATCCCAGTTGCCGCTTCCCCAATGGCAGGATCGATCGTGCGGAAGGCCACATCCGTACTGATCAAAATAGGGGGCATTGCCAGCAAGATGAGGGCGATCGCGGCTGACTCAAAGCTCAACCCCAGCACTGGAATCGCCAAAAACAAAATGGCCAAACTGGGAATGACGCGTAACGCATTGAACACATTGATGACAACCACTGAAACCGCTTTTGATCGCGCACTCCATAAGCCCAAGGGCAACCCGATGAGTATCCCAATTGTCAACGGGACTGCGACCAAAAGAAGATGTTGCTGCAAAGCAGCAACAAACTTTTCACTATTACTGAGCGCATAGTCGAGAGCCTGTTGAAGCATCGCCATCAAGCTCCCTTAGGAAGCTTTGCCTCTCCCTGTAACACATTCAACAGAGCTTTCAGAGCGGTATCCTCGGCTTCGTTGATTTGTTGATCCATCAGTGCGATGCTGATTGCCTTCGATAAGGCAAATGCGGCCACCTCAGGTTCAAGGTTGGTAACGAGGAGTTCCATGGGCATGGATACACGCATCGCTGACTGAATTGCTAATAACATCGACTCTTCTAAACCCATATCAACCAACTGCGATCGCAAGCCATCCCATTCCGCCACAAGATTCTCGTTAGAAGCCTGCAGAACACAAGCCAGCAGCCGATGTACCTTACTTTTCTGGGCCGCAGTCATCGCCTGATAGGTTAGAGTTGCCCCTACCCCATGAGAATTCTCGTTCTGATTCAAGTTCATCAGGATCTGCCGCCACTCCGGCTCAGTGCATTGCTCCGGCTTACCCACTCGCAGGGATACCTGGATGCGATCGCCCTCGGTCTTGAGTTGTGTCACCTCTGCATGCACGCCAAGATAAGCCAGCCATTGGGAAACCATACCCACTAGCTTGACATTAGCTGAGGGTGTTTGGGCCAGCATCTGAACCTGAGAGCGTACCAATGGGCGCACAAGCTGATGAAGCATAAGCCGATCCTGAGCATTCGCTGTATTTTACATAGACCAAGTAGTTCAAACAGTCGCTGAAAGCACGACAACCCTACCTTTCAGCTCAATAGCAACTGCTTGGGTGATAAAAACGGATCATACCCAACCAACCGTTGAGGTAATTCACGCCAAATAGCGCTCTCTTTTCGAGAACGCTGCGGTGAAAGCTACAGCTGAAGGTGAGCAATCTGAGTTAAAAAAAAATCTAAGAGAGGAGAGGATTTTCCGAAAGATCAGCGCTCACCTTGCAAGAAGCACTAGTTCAGCATCAAGAATACGGAAAACACTGAAGCAATCGCAGCTCCGGCCAGCAGAATCTCCTGAAGCTGTTGCTGCGAAGCTTGTTCTGCAGTTGCGGCATAAACAGCAACCTTAACCTGTGCCTGCTCAGGGCGCTGATTGTAATTGTGGGATGAGTAGCGCATATGAAAGTGACCCTTTTATTAATGAATATAATGTAACAGGTTTGTTACACAAAAGCCATTCGGCTCTCATTCAAATGGGGAGCGATCGCCGCTAACGCCTTGGGTGTATAAAGTTTTGGATGCTATTAACGAGTCAAACACCCGGCTTTGCCGGTGATATAAACATTTAGTAGCTAAAGCAACCATGCACATCATCTGTCCTGTTCCATATTGATGAGGCTTGTCGATTGTATCGGCGGGTTATTTCAGCATGGGTTCATCCCCTACGACGGTGCGTGCAAGTTAGACCGCAAAGATTGGTAGAAGAAAGGATCCAGGAAAAGAGGACTCAATGGAAAAAGAACGACTCTTAGCTCAGACCATGGCGTTTCTTATGTGTACAACGCCTGAAACGACACTGGGCAAGCTCCTGAACTTTTGTTTGGCCGCTAAAGTCGAGGCAGAAAACTCAGGCAAAACACCACTGGCCTTTGCCGAAGAACTTTTGCAGCATCCCGAGAAACTAGCCAGTTGGGTTTCTGAGGTGATCGATAGCGACGACAACTACAGTGTGGAAGAAATGGTAGCGCTTGCCGAAATCCCCTTGAAGGAGCCACAGAAATTTATGGAGCGCCTTATAGCGGAGGTCAAAGCATTGGATACACAGGGACTTTAGGGCTTAGTGTGACAATAAAGAACCGATACAAAGTTGTAGAAGGGTAGATGAGTGAATGTTCTGCGACAAGCCCACGTCTTGTTAGACCGAAGATCGATTTAGATAGAGGAACAATTAAGAACCATTGCCTCAACAGGGTGCAGTGAAAGGGGCTCTTATTTGATTTGTGAAACAGATCTATTAGATGGCTCGATCAATAAACCTGTTTTACCTCAATTAATGCTTGAGAATTGTAGATTTAAAGGAGACAATACGTCCATGAAACTTGGTATTGTCTTTTTCAGGAAGTGAATTCATAATGAATAGCGTCTTAGATCGCAGCCGCTATGGGAATCCTCACACGCTGGCTTCTACTGTCAATATCGGCTTATGGCTGTAGCTATAGGGGTTTGTATTCGGATTAAGCACACCTTAGATCCTAACTCTAGATCCTGCCTTAACCAAGATTTACGGCATCAGATTGCCCACCGCGATAGGTGAACGATTGCAATGACACTCTCTAGCCATTCTCCAGTCAGCGACCCAGTGGTTAATGGCCGCTCTATTGCCCAGAAGATTGTCTGTGTGCCTGCCTCCGATGGCGCTGGGGTAAAGCTAACACGGGGCAACCATGTGCAGGTCAGCACAGGTCGTGAGGGGAAGTTTTTGCTGATTGCGGGTAAACCCCTAAAAGAACCGGTGGCCCAGGGGGGCCTTTTGTGATGAATACCCAATCAGAAGTTTTGCAAGCGCAGCGTGACTATCTAGCGGGCCGATTCTAGGCGGGTTCAGGCGCTAGTGTGATACCCCTTCGCGCTTTTGGATTGAAGAATGCTCACAGGGCGAGATGTTCAGCCTCAACATCTGTGCCAACTAAAAGCGAAATGGTCGGAGAGGTTGGAGATGTTGTACAGCAGTTAGGAGAAAACGTATGGGACTTTTGGTCGAGGGTGTTTGGCAAGACAAATGGTATGACACCACCAGCACCGGTGGACGGTTTGTGCGCCAAACCTCACAGTTTCGTAATTGGGTCACCGCTGATGGCAGCCCTGGTCCAAGTGGTGACGGTGGTTTCAAAGCCGAGCCGGGGCGCTATCACCTCTATGTGTCCTATGCTTGCCCTTGGGCTCACCGGACGTTGATTTTGCGGGTTCTTAAAGGACTAGAGACGATGATTTCAGTCTCCGTTGTCCATTGGTTTATGGGCGATCGCGGCTGGACCTTTGAGCCGGGTGAAGACGTCATTGCGGATCCGCTTTTTAATGCTAAATATCTGCACGAAATCTATACCCACGCCGACCCACAGTACACCGGGCGCGTTACGGTGCCGATTCTATGGGACAAACACACCCAAACCATCGTCAGCAACGAGTCTTCAGAAATTATTCGCATGTTCAACACAGCGTTTGACTCAGTGGGTGCCAAACCGGGAGATTACTATCCCGAACCCTTGAGGGACGAAATTGAGACCTTGAACGATCGCATTTACAACACGGTCAATAACGGCGTCTACAAATGTGGGTTTGCCACCACACAGGCAGCCTATGAGGAATCTTTGAAACCCTTGTTCGACACGCTCGATTGGTTAGAGCAACGCCTCTCAAACCAGCGCTATCTTACGGGCGATCGCATCACCGAAGCGGATTGGCGACTATTCACTACACTGGTTCGGTTTGACCCAGTTTATGTGGGGCATTTCAAGTGCAACCTGCGTCGCATTGTGGATTATCCCAACCTGTGGGGATACGTCCGGGATTTGTACCAGATGCCCGGAGTGGCCGAAACAGTCAATTTCATGCACATCAAGCGGCATTATTACCAAAGTCACGAAACGATTAATCCCACGCGGATTGTTCCCGTTGGCCCGGAAATTGATTTTAAGGCACCCCATGATCGGACATAGGACGCATGGGTGAATGGGCACTCGTTCACCGTGCGACCGATTCCTGACTCCTGAATTCTGACTCCCGGCTCCTGAATTCATTCGTTTGAGGTAGCAATTAAACTGATGGGGGAAAGTTCAAGGTTACGAAGCTATCCTCAAAATCTGTGAGGTAAGGGGTATTTATGTCGCTGCCCTTCGATTCGGCTGCAGCCCAAAAGCGAGTTGATCGGTTTTGGCAACTCTCTGCCAGCTTTGGTATGGAGCGGAATGCTTATCACAACTATCTCAATGAAATTGTGAGCGATCGCTATGCGCTGATCAACGGACTCCAGATTTTGCGCGACGAGCTGCAATTTGCGGCGGGTAGCCCCACGGATATCAAAGCCTGCGGTGCCGATATGAGTTTGCCCAGCGTGGTAACGACGTTGGCCTATACCAACTGTGGCGATCGCATTCACCAGGGGGAAGCCACAAAGCGCTATCGAGATGTGGTAGCCTCCCGCTTCGCCACCCTGTCAGAAATTGGCGAATTGAAACTCGAAGCTTTTTTCCCTGCCGGGGGCGGTACCGACAATGGCGCGACCCTAGCCCACGTCACGGTGGCCCACGAATTAGATGAGCAGCTCAAACAGCGGATCTATGCCGGTAATCCCCAATCGATTTCACTCGTCGCGATCGACCTCAAAACCCATGTAGGGCGATTGCGTGAGGGGGACAAACAGATCTACGGCAAAACCCGCGAATCCCCTTGGCGCGAACCTCGGGCAGCTTGTGGCGCGATCGTCGGTGCGCTGACAAATTACCATCCCGACAATTTGATTCATCGCCGCATTCGTAATGATTTAGGCGAACGCAACTTTCAGTATCTTTCCCATCAACGCATCCTCACAGATGACGGGATTGATATCACCATGGCGGTAGCGGCTATCATCGTCGCCATTCGGGGCGTTCGCAACACGGCCTTTGCCCTTGCCCAAGAACTGGACGAGCGCGGGTTGGCCCACCTGACAGCGAGTACCACCGTCAATCGTCCCTCACGCGATGACTTGGTGATCTATCTTGCCCGCGCCACGGTGTTTAACGGCAAAATTCGGATGCAAAGTTTAGGCACCGAAGCTAAGCACTATGGCGGCAAGTTAGTTCCCTATGCTAAGGAACAGCGATTACAACTCCGCTATGCTGATTGGGATAGCAATGATTTGCCAATCGAAACAATTCCCTACAAGGTTCGCGACTCAGGGCTGTGAAAACAAAGTCCAAACACCAAGATCCAAACGCCAAGATCTAAACGCCAATTGGGATCACTTCAAGAGCTGTTCTGTCAGAGCGGTGGCGATCGCGGTGGCGGCCCCAGTTGTCCCCATGCGTTGCAAGCCATTTTGGTGAATGGCAGTCAGGCGATCCGGATTTTGCAGGACTTGAGCCATCGCCGTTCCCATTGCATCGGGATTGTTTACCAGAATTAGTGATGGCCCTAACAGACGGGTTTGCAAGGTAGCAAAGGTCGGGGTGAACTGCGGA
The DNA here is from genome assembly GCA_039818605.1 of Cyanobacteria bacterium J06639_14. Classification (GTDB taxonomy): domain Bacteria; phylum Cyanobacteriota; class Cyanobacteriia; order Phormidesmidales; family Phormidesmidaceae; genus SIO1E4. The sequence goes on from JBCBTQ010000019.1 coordinate 37,292, forward strand.
CCTTGACCTGGTGTAATAAATGCGGGCTTACCCAAGCCAACGAACTGTTCCGTTGCAGTTCCAGCCATGGCGATCGCGGTATCGGCCAGGTGCAGGCAGTTGGCATAGGCTGTTTGGGTCAAGAGCAGGCTACCGTTCCCTTGTTGAAAATAAGGGTGAGGATGACCAGACACGGATTGCCAGCCCGCTGCCTCTAGCAATGGACACAATTCCAGCAAATCGAGCGCCGGGGCAATCGCCCCAAGGAAATGCACCCATCGGGGTTGAAAATGTCGCTGTATAGCCGCTACACACTTCAAGATAACTTGCCAGTTAGCATATGCTTCCGGTGTCCGGGATCCCGGTAAAAGCACTACCGTCAAGGCATCCTCACGCGGGGGCCTTAAGGCGTCTATGGAGGCAGTCGGTTCAAGGCCATCCATCATGGGGTTGCCGGTGTATACAGAGGACACCCCCAATTCCCTTAATTCCTGGGCTGTCAGATCGTCCCGCACAACTACGACCCGACAGCGATCGTGATGCATGAAAAAGCGCTCCCACGGCAGATAAATTGACCCTGCCCAACCGGCATACCAGGGTAAATCAACCAGGCGTCCTTGCTCATCACGCAAGTAATAAGCTGACTTGGCAGTCCCCACAACGCCATAAGGCAAGCCACTCCACCAAGCAAACGCCATCGGAATTAAATCACCCACCGCCAAAACAGTCCCACCATCTAGAGCCCAGGTCTTCACTGCCTGCAGTTGCTTCAGGGTCAACTGCACCAATCCCCCCTGCAAATCACGCGCCAGTTGACGACTATCCATGTAGATAAAGCCACCCGACGGTAACGTCTTAGTCGCCGCAATCACCGGAATGTCCTGCTTCCGAAATACCCGGCCCTCCCCCACAATCGGTAGCGCCGCCAACTCAAGGTCCGGGAAACGCGATCGCAAGGCCATCAAAATTCGCACAGCGATCGTATCTTCCCCATGACCATTACTGATGCAGAGCAAGCGATTAGCGGTAGACATGATAGTTCGTCATTGGTGGTTAGCGTTTTGGTTAGTGTTTAATTTTCGAAGGCATTGGAGAAGTAATTTCTGTGTTGGTAACGACGCTCTTTGTCCAAATGCCTCGCCCGATCCACTACAGCCGCATGCCGTAAGGCAACTCTCCAAGAAGCCGCTTCGCGTCTAGTGCCATTCCCGCAGGATATTCCGAACTCCGAACTCCGAACTCCGAACTCCGAAAGGCTATGCCCTTCCCGCAGAGTATTCCGAATTCCGAATTCCGAATTCCGAATTCCAAATTCCCCTACCCTACTTCCCTTCTACCCTACTCCCCTTCTACCCCCAATTCACCCTTTTGCCTCATGACTTCAATACCCGCGTGCAGTAGTCTATTTGAGTGGTTGCAGACGGAATGGGTAATGACCAAGCGTGTACTGTTTATCAGTAATGGGCACGGAGAAGACCTCAACGCCAGCTTGGTGTTGCGTGCCCTGCGCCACTTTTCTCCAGAGGTCGAAACGGCTGCAATGCCCATCGTAGGTAGAGGCAATGCCTACCGAAGACTTGGTGTGCCCATCATTGGTCCCACTCAGCAACTGCCTTCAGGCGGGTTCAACTATATTAATGTGGGGCGTTTGTTAAACCCTGTTAACTGGTGGCGAGACACGAATCCTGTCAGTTTGTTGAAAGATTTGCTTTCAGGACTGATTGGCCTGACGTGGAATCAGTGGAAAGCAGTACGACGCTACAGCAAAACGTGCGACGTCCTCTTTGCCAGTGGGGATATTGTCCCGATCCTGTTTGCGCGCCTGACGGGAAAACCTTTTCTGGTGTTTTTAGCCACCACGTCTAGCTACTACGAAGGCCGGGTGCGATTACCGTGGCTGGCTGGTTGGGGATTGAGTTCGCCTCAGTGCCTGCATATTCTCACCCGCGATCGGCTAACGGCCCAGGAATTTCAGCAGCGTGGATTTGCCCGCACACAATTTTTGGGCTGTCCATTTATGGATGCCTTGGAACCCACCAGTAAAGTGCTATATCAGAGTCCTCCAGCCCCTTTGATTGCCCTGTTGCCGGGTAGTCGCTTGCCAGAGGCCCAAACCAATTTAGGGCTCATGTTAGATTTATGCGAAGCGATCGCGGCCCTACAACCCGCCCATTTTCATACGGCATTGGTGCCTAGTTTCACGAGTGATCACCTGAAGGAACTGGCGGCAACTTACGGTTGGGACGTTCATTCCGGACAACTAAAGAAAGCAGGGATTACGGTGCATTATCACTACGATGCCTTTGCCGATATTTTGCACCAGTCTAATCTTGTGGTGGGGATGGCAGGCACAGCCGTAGAACAGGCCGTTGGGTTGGGTAAACCAGTGGTGCAAATTCCCGGTGCTGGCCCCCAATTCACCTACATCTTTGCGGAAGCCCAAATGCGCTTATTGGGGCCATCGGTAATCACCGTTGGTAACCGCCCTGCAAATACCAAAACACTGACTGCAGCCGCATTCAGAATCAGTCAGATTCTGAGTGATCCGATTTATTTACAACAGTGTGAAGCGAGCGGACGCGAACGCATTGGCGAACCTGGTGGGGCAGAAGCGATCGCCCAAATTCTGTTCAAAACCCTGATACATCTTTCGGAAGAGGTTTCCGTGTTGTAGACAAACTTCGCTAGCATCAAAGTAATAGGACTTAAGCAAAAGCCCCCTATGTCCCCCCCATCTGGGGGATTTTGCATCCGATTCCCCCATGTTTGGGGGTTAGGGGGCCAAAATCGGATGCAACTGCGTAAGTCCTGAGTAATTCTTTTCGGGGGCTTAATGCTTGCATCGTCTCGCATGTCACGACAGGGCGAAATCATTGAAGTAGTCTTCCGCAACGGCTGGGACTACATGCGACGGCTTTTGAGTGGTGGTAAAACCGATGAACCAGACATTCCGACTCCAGAAGTTTTACGGAATATCCTGACCGAACTGGGGCCAGTTTACGTCAAGTTTGGTCAACTACTAAGCACCCGCCCCGACTTGCTGCCGCCTCAATATATTGAAGCTCTCAGTAGCCTCCAATCGACCGTTCCACCAGTACCGGCCAACCAGATGGGGGGCTTCATTCGGCAAAATTTGCCGCGCCCTCCCGAAGAAATTTTTACGTCTATCGACTATACAGCGATCGCGGCAGGCTCGATCGGTCAAACTCATCGAGCGGTGCTTAAAGACGGTCAACAGGTTGCGATTAAGGTACAGCGTCCTGGCATTGACCGTCTGGTGGATCGAGACATGGCCCTAATTCGCGATGTCGCCCGGCTGATGTCGGCAACCCAATTCGGTCAACGTTACAACGTGGTCAATTTGGCCTACGAATTCAGCGAGGCGATCCGGGCTGAGTTGGACTTCACGACCGAAGCTGGTTACACAGACCAGCTCCGACGTAATCTACAGACCAGTCCTTGGTTTGACTCTGACCAAATCGTCGTGCCAGAAATTTATTGGCCCCTAACTACGTCCAAATTGATGGTGATGCAATGGCTGGAGGGAGCACCCATTTTAACGACTCCCGTTGCCCAGGACGATTCTGAAAAGGCCCAAACCAAGCGAGAAGAAATCACAACCTTGCTGTTTCGGGCGTTCTTCAAGCAATATTTCATTGACGGGTTTTTTCACGCCGATCCCCACCCTGGCAATATCTTTTTCCTCAAGGATGGTCGAGTGGCCTTATTGGACTGTGGCATGATGGGGCGGCTTGATCCGCGCACCCGTGCTGTCATGACCGAAATGGTGCTGGCGATCGCCAGTTCTGATGCCCAACGTTGTACACAACTCGCCCTCAAGCTAGCAGAACCTTTACAGCCCGCCGACATCTCGAAGTTGGAAAGTGACTTTACCCGCCTGATGGGACGCTATTACGGTCTCAGCCTGGAAAAGTTAAATACCGCTGAAGTCTTCGGCGAAATTCTGGAAGCAGGCACTCAGAATAATCTCCGCTGGCCCGCCAACGTTGGCTTATTTACAAAATCGCTTGCTAATTTAGAAGGTGCCGCCCGCCAGTTTAATCCACGGGTGAACCTCCTGGCCGAAATCCGCCCCCTGATGGCTGATTTATTTCGGCAGCAAATTGTGGGCGAAGACTTGTTGCAAACCCTACTGCGTACCGGTTTAGAATTCCGCAATCTCTCCCTCGAATCGCCGCGCCAGTTTAGCTTCTTGCTGGAGCGCCTCAGCTCTGAGACCCTGAAATGGAACGTCAATCTGGGTGGTCTGGAAGGGCTACGACGGAGCATTGATGATGCCGCTAACCGTCGCGCTTACAGCACAGTGGTAGCGGCGCTGATTGTCGGTGCGGCGATCGTTTCGACCAATCAACAAAGTTCACAGGGCATCATTCTCAGCAATATTTTGTTTACAGCAGCAACCTTCTTGGGGTTGTGGCTAATCGTCAGTATCCTGCGATCGGGCCGTCTGAAATAAACACGATTATCACCTTGTCCCCAGGTACCGGATAGTGATAAATGTTTAGCTGTTGTTTGTTATTGGTTGTTCGTTGTGGGTTGGCTGGGGCGAGGCATTTGACGCATAACTCTTGTGGTTATCACGAAGCGTTTCACCTAAATGCCTCGCCCGTGCAGATTATTGGTCATTGTTTGATAGTCGTTTGGAAAATGGCCAGAGCAGGTTTTGCTTGGCCTTGTGGCTATTTCCCCAACAACGATCGGCTGAAGCTGCCCCTCAGGTTTCCATCCCCCTTCCACCCTTCTCCTCTGCCCCAATGTCCTATTACATTTCACCTCGTTTCCTCGATAAGCTAGCGGTTCACATTACCAAGAACTATCTCAATCTGGATGGTGTACGAGTCCCGCTGATTTTGGGAGTACACGGTCGTAAGGGTGAGGGCAAAACCTTCCAGTGTGAACTGGTGTATGAACGTATGGGGATCGAGGTCGTTCACATTTCGGGAGGTGAATTGGAAAGTCCTGATGCCGGGGATCCGGCAAGGCTGATCCGTTTGCGCTATCGAGAGGCAGCTGAACTCGTGCGGGTGCGCGGTGTGATGGCGGTGTTGATGATCAACGACTTGGATGCGGGGGCAGGACGCTTTGATGCCCTGACGCAATACACCGTCAACACTCAGTTGGTGAACAATACATTGATGAACATTGCCGACAATCCCACCAATGTTCAGCTTCCAGGGAGCTATGACGATAAGCCGATTCAGCGTGTCCCCATTATCGTCACGGGGAATGACTTCACGACGCTGTATGAGCCTCTGGTGCGGGATGGGCGGATGGAAAAGTTTTATTGGCTACCCGATCGCAGCGATCGCATGGGGATTGTTGGCGGTATCTTTGAGCCCGACAATTTGGGGGCCGCCGCGATCGAACAATTAGTGGATACCTTTTCGACGCAGGCGATCGACTTTTTCGGAGCGCTGCGGGCCCGTATCTATGATGAGCAGGTGCGCGACTTGATTCATGCGGTTGGCATTGGTCAGGTCTCTCAGCGAGTTGTCAACTCGGACCAGCCGCTCCATTTTGCTAAGCCCAACTTCACGCTGCCGCATCTTCTGGAAGTCGGGCAG
>JBCBTQ010000020.1:0-42673 GCA_039818605.1 Cyanobacteria bacterium J06639_14
TGCTTTGACCATCTTCCAGAGAGAAACCGATGACCTGAACAGTATCAGTCGCATTTATAGTTAAATCGCCTCCATCTCCATCACTGAACGTTGATGATGAAACTTGTGCTCCATCTTGAATGAGTAGATTCTGAGTATTAATGGTTAGGTTACCGGCATTTCCCTTTCCTTTTTGGCTAGCTTGAGCCGCTAAGCTACTGCTTGCCCCATTCACACGACCTAGTACCTGAACAGATTCAGCTGCATTGATGGTTAGATTGCCTCCAGCGCCATCACTGAGTGTTGAGGTACTAACAAGTGCACCTCCTTGGATAAATAGATTTCCAGTGTTGATGACTAGATTGCCTCCAGTTCCCATACCTTCTTGTGGACGGGCCAATAAGCGACTAGGAAACTCACCGTCAACGGTACGGCCTGTCACCTGTATTGACTCAGAGACTGTAACAGTTAAATTGCCACCGTCTCCTTCACCAAAAGTCAACGCAGCTACTTCGGCACCTCCCTGAATAAACAGTTGCCCCGTGTTGATGGTTAAGTCACCGGCATCACCAGTGAGTCCAAATCCTGACAAGGCACCCAGGCGAGTAGTTGTCTTACTGTCCGAAATTTGACTGATTTTCACAGACCCGGCAGCATTGACGACTAGATCGCCCCCATTTCCGGTCCCAAATGTAGTCGTTTCGACAATGGCAGCATCCTGAATAAGCACATCTTCTGCAGCGGTTATCACGATTTGGCCTGTATCAGCTGCTCCAAATGTCTGAGCGATAATTAGAACTCCCTCTGTAACCAACACAGAGTTACCCGATATTTGAATATCTCCCCCCCTGGTATTTGCAATGTCAGAGTAGTTCCGATTCAAGATATTACCACCGGAAAAGGTGACAATACCACCACTTTGAATGGTAATGTCACCGCTTAAAAAGCCTTCTGAATACAGAGTCGTTTCTGCCCCTAGCGTAATGTCGTTGGTTGCTAACATCACAATGTCACCTGCATTGCCTGTTGACGAGAGGTTCGTTGGGTCAATGCCAGAGACATTAATAGGTTGATTACTATTAATCACTCCTCTAGAATCAACTACTACCGAGCCACCCCCTTCAGGCTTGAGCAGATCAATCACGCCAATTGAAACATCTCCCGATAGGGCTGGGTCGGGCTCATGCTGATTGCTAAGAAAGACAATGCCACCAGGATTAGAAATGTCGCCTAGAATAATCGCTGCATTATCACCGTTGTCATTGATGTCTGGAAAAGGGGTAAACCCGTCAACATCTCCCGTAATACTCGTTTCCTGAACGGCCAATGTCCCGGCTCGAATATCCAGCGTGGGTGTGACACTGCCGTCGATCGCAAGAACATCCCCGTTGGATAAAGTGACGGTTTCCTGAAGTGAGTTGGCAACCGTATCGGGGCCTGTAATTATGATGTCGCCTGGAATAGTGACGCTCCCACCCGCCAGGATATGGAGCGAAGCCCCCTCATAACTCTCAAAACTGACATCTCCAGCGGCCCGAATCACCGGATCATTAGGACTCACAAGCGCACCTAAATTACCTGCAAAATCCTCAATCTGAAACAAGCCACCGCTCTGGTAGTGAGCATCGCCACTAATGGGATGCGGCGATCGCAACACCATATCGCCCCCGGACCAGAAACCACTGTCAGAGTGATTAAGCGCAAAAATATCGACCTGGTTGCCTTCAATGAGCAGGTCTTGGGCCGCGATCGCGCCAAAAGGCTCACCGACACTATCCCGTACTTGTAAAGTTTCCAGTGCCGTCAAAGTCAGGTCTTGCCCAGCCTGCAATTGACCCTGCAAATCCAGATTGCCTGCCGATAGCATCAAATTTTGTCCCGCAGTCAAAGTACCCGCTTGGGTAATGTCAGCGACTTGGCCGGATGAACTGTATCGTAGGCCCGGTGTCAGACTCACAGTCAATAGTGGAGGAGCAGTTGGATTAACCGCACTAAAGCTGGCACCATTGGCCCATTCAAATCCCTCAGCCGTGCTGGCAGTAAACGAACCGCTGATATCCAATTGGGCATCAGGTCCGAAAAGAATGCCATTGGGGTTGAGCAAAAACAAATTGGCATTCCCCAAAACCCCCAAAGTCCCGAGAATGTCAGACGCTTCACTCCCCGTAACCCGCGTCAAAATATTTTCAATCGCAGCAGGGTTGGCAAAATAGACCTGCCGATCCAGCCCCACATTGAAATCTTGAAAACTGTGAAAGAGATTGGCCCCACTTTGAGCGCCGCCCCTAATTAACGTTTGATTCGGGGCTTCTGGTACAACCACCGAAGGCGTAGCTCCCAACGAATCATCGGGCGTGATTTGGGCTATTGCCGCAAGCTGAACAAGGCCCTGACTAGTGACCGCGATCGCAACACCGACAGAAAGATGTTCGATCCAGGTAGCCCAAGATCTGAGCAAGTTGGCATAAAGAGTAGACATGTTTGTGAGGGGGCAAACAACATCAAAAATTTAGACGCAATGATTCTGCTGTATATGAGTGGATGATACGCAGAAATTACATTTCTGTCGGTACAGGAAATGTCAGGTATTCCAACCGTCAGGAAATGTCAGGTTGCCAAGGTGATTGATCGGTTGCCTGAATGCTCTGACCCTCCAGCCCGTGAAATTTGCCCATTGCCTTCATCAGAGATATGCCTAGGACTCGATCGTGGAAGGATGCGCATCGGCTATCAACTTAAAGCGAGAAATTCCGGTAATGAGAGAATCCAGAAGTCAGAAGCCCGGAGTCAGGAGGGCACTGGATTCTAACTCCGGGCTCCTAACTCCCTATGCAGCCGGTATCAACCGGTATTTCCCAGCTTGAACCGTACGCCTGCATCCTTCCTTCCCAAGGCCCTACCCAGCCAGAGTTTTTCGGCTCAAAGGTGCCCCCATCACACATGCATTGAAAGTGTGAGGGCCTGTAGACGCGATCGCGTTTCGCGGAGAGGTGATGTTATAGAGTAACCCCTGTAGCTTTAACTAGAAGGATTGGTATAAATCAAGTCTCAACTCAGTAAAAACCCTTTTAAGATTGAAACGAAAAAGACTGTCCTAACGCTGCCAAATAACAAAGCTGCCAATTCAGCCGAACCTCTCTCAGAGACTGGGATTTCATCGATATATCCGGTCAATGCATTAACTCCATTCGACCAAGCCTCAATCAAGCCGAAACCCTTGCCTCGCTTTAGCTTTGGGCAAAATAAAATTCTCCAGCAAGATGAAATCCTGTCAGCTATGGCAATGCGTTTTTTGCTACAGAAGCCACAACAGAAATCAGCCTATTATGTTGAGGGAATTAGGAACATTGTCTATGACGCTCAGATGTTGCCAGTCTCTCTAGCTGCAGCCTAACCAGGAAAGCATATTTCGACGACGTTCTGAGCACTGTAGACAAACTTTGAGTGCTGAAATTGTTCACGCTTCTGACGAACACAATGATTAAACAGAATCATAGACTGGTGCGACGCATTACGATTGGGTTTGGCATAACTACCTCTATCCTATTTCAGGCATCAAACGCGTATGCCGGCTCCCTTGTTTTGACTGGTGGGAGCTGGGCCTTTCCTGGTAGTGGCGGTGTTGAGGAAGACTACGGCATTTCAATTTATGAAGAAATTGTCGACCTGTCCGGTGGCATCGACAACGCCAAAATCGGTATTATCTCGACCGCCAGCTCTAACCCTGAGCGTTCCGCAGGGTTTTACCTGGAGGACTTTGACATTCTCTATGGCGATGCTGCTGACGTCGAGTGGATTCCCATTACCCGCGATACCTGTAGCAGTTTCAAGAACGATAGCGACTCGGCGATTGCAAACCAAATTCGCGATCGCAACAGCTTTATCTTTACCGGCGGGGATCAGTCTTTCATCTCTGAATGCTTTTTTAACGAAGACCCCGTTGCTGAAACCCGCACGGACACAGCCCTGATTGAAGCCCTGCGAGAACAATTTGATGACGGAGCCGTGATCGCCGGAACCAGTGCCGGTACAGCCGTACAACCAGTTGACCCGATGATCACCAACGGTGAAACCTACGAAGCACTGCGGGATGGGCCCGTGAGTTTTGTCGGCAGCCCACCCTTTGACAATACGCTTTACTATAATCCGCTGGGGGGATTGGGTTTCTTTGAGTATGGTCTGATCGACAGCCACTTTAGCGAACGCGGGCGGCAGGGTCGGACAATGCGTCTAGCCTCGGATTTGGGTGTTGAGACTGCTTACGGCGTAGATGAAAATACAGCTCTAGTGATCACCGAGGTCGGCACTCCCGAAGTCAACTTTGAGGTATTAGGTCAAGGGGGCGTCTTTATCTCTGACGTCTCTGAGGCCACGGTGGGTGAAAAAAATGGCTATTGGACCATTGAGGGAGTCAACGCGACTTACCTGACCGAGGGGGATCAGTACAATCCCCTGACGAAAACCGCCTCTTTTGGGGAGAAGTCACCCATCATCGAAGAATCGGAAGCATTACCGGTGATCGACAACATTTTCAGCTACTTTGATGATGATTTGGGTGATTGGACTGACCAGCGAGTGTTTACTGAAACTGGGATTGAGCTTTTCAGAAGCACCGCTGACACTGCCTTTGGTCAGAGTTTTGAAGATGACCCCACCTATGGCGTCCAGTTTACTAAAACCTCAAATTCGCAAGGATTCTCGGGCCTTGATAGTCAGGGCTTCACAAAATCCTCTTTTGAGAATCTCAAAATTGACATCGCACCTGTGCCAGAGCCTGGGACTGTGCTGGGCCTAGTCACCTTAGGTGCATTTGGCATCGGTTCACGGTTAAAAAGGAAGCGTGTCTGATCGGTTATCAACTTAAAGCGGGAAATTCTGGTGACGAAAGCATCTTGAAGTCAGGCGTTAGGCGTTAGGCGTTAGGCGTTAGGCGTTAGGAGAACACTGGCTCCTGCTCCCGATTCTCTACCCAGTCAGAGTTTCTCACTTTAAATGACATGTCTATCTAATCGATGATTTTCATAGAAAATCTGACCTTAGATGCCTAAATAGGGTAACCGTAAATACTTTTCACAGTCTCCTCTGCCGATAAAGTCTCGGTGGAGGAGACACCTTAATTCGTTGTGAAAATCAACCTTTTAGATGTTTTTAGGTGCGCGAGTTCTTGAGCTTTCTTGATCCTGTATTTTTCAAAAAACCATGGGTTGGCGATTTGATCTTAAGGTATGCTGAGTCGGAAATAATGGACGAGGGTTTCTGTCGGTTTCAGCTGGTTAGTTGACAAGATCGGGACTTTCTTCTAAGTTTTTTCCCTCTGTAACTTCTCTGCATATAACATAGGGCCTTATTGGGCTTTTTCACTGATTCAATTTGTTTGATTTGACTCGCTTCCACTGTAAACTTTTCGCCCTCATTTGAGGACAGCTTGGACTTTATGAAACGAAAACGCTTCTTAGCCACCATCTCTGCGTCTGCTCTGTTTGCCCTAGGGTTAGCAACAGCCTGTTCACCTTCCGGTGGCGGGGATACGGCTGATGCTGAAGGAGACAAGGTCTTGATTATGGCCACTTCGGCTGATTATCCCCCCTATGAGTTTTATGAGACTGCCGGTGGTGGTAGTGAGCCCATTGGATTTGATATTGATATTGCCAAGGCCATCACTGAGAAGCTGGGATACACCCTCGAGATTGAAGACATGGACTTCAACGGCATTATTCCAGCCCTTCAGGCCGAGCGGGCTGATTTTGCAATGGCTGGAATGACCCCCACCGAAGAACGCAAAGAAAGCATCGATTTCTCGCAAATCTACTACGACGCGAAGAATACGATTGTTTCTAGCACGGGTTCGGGGCTGGCCTCCTATGAAGACCTGGAGGGTAAAAAGGTTGGCGTGCAGCTTGGCTCTATCCAGGAAGGGGAAGCTAAGGACAAGGCCGAAACTATCAATATGACCATCGAACCTCGTAACAAGATCAGCGAGTTGGTTCAGGAGATTAAGGCGGGTCGTCTGGATGCGGCTATCGTCGAAGATACCGTTGCCAAAGGGTATGTCCAGAACAACGAAGATTTAGAGTTTGCAACCGTAGAAACCGATGAGGTCTCGGGTTCTGCGATCGCGTTTCCCAAAGGATCGCCCCTAGCCGCCGAGTTTGATCAGGCCTTGTCAGAACTGATTGAAAGCGGTGAAATCGACGCCATGGTTAAAACCTGGTTCGAAGATTATTACGACCAGTAAAGGGATTTCTCGAAATGAATATCCCCCTCTAGATTGGGGCCGAGGACCGCATCAAGGTCCGAGGCCCAACTTACCCGATCACGTAATTTCTTTCGTGGCGATCGCCTCAAGCCATCGCGAACAGAACCCAAACCGTCATAAGTACAACCCTAGCTCCCTAGGGTTACTGTTGTTCCCATTTGTCCTTGGATGTATCTACTCCCAAACGCGCTGTTAGCAGCCCTAGATTTAGATTTTGGCAGGATTTTTCCATCCTTACCCTTTATCCTCAGTGGGTTGTTAGTGACTATCCAGTTCACGATTTTGTCTGCCCTGCTCGGGTTTATCTGGGGCACCATTCTCTCGCTCTTCAAAATTTCGAGTTTTAAGCCACTCTATTGGTTTGGAACCGTCTACACCTCCATCTTTCGGGGCACACCGCTGCTGGTAACCCTTTCACTGATTTACTTTGCTACGCCCCAGCTAACCGGGCAGGATATTTCGGGCTTTCAGGCTGGGGTAATCACCTTTGCCCTCAACTCTGGGGCCTATGTTTCTGAGGTGATTCGAGCCGGTATTCTGGCCGTTAACAAAGGGCAAACAGAGGCCGCCATCTCTTTGGGGGTGCGCTATCAACCGATGATGTTAGATGTCATCTTGCCCCAAGCAATTAAAAACATTTTGCCTGCATTAGTGAACGAGTCAATTGCCTTGCTCAAGGACTCGACACTCGTTTCGGTGATTGGGGCGCAAGACTTATTGCGTCGGGCTCAAATCGTTGCTGCCGAGAAATATGTTTATTTTGAACCTTTGCTGGTTGTAGCGCTAGTGTATTACGTGATTGTGATGATCTTGTCGGTAGCCGCTACGGTTCTAGAAAGACGAATGCATAAGAGTAGCTAACGTTCAGTAAATGAGTTGCTGCTGGCTAACATTTCTCACTAAGCTTCCATGTCAAACCCTCAATCAAACCCCATCGATATGACCGACTCCTCTTCCTTGTCCTCATCTAGAAAGCTCGGTTCTGTTGCGATTGAAGTCCGTCGATTAGCAAAGTCCTTTGGCGCTCTCAATGTTTTGAAGGATATCTCTACGGATGTTTCTACGGGTGAGGTGGTGGCGATGATTGGCCCCTCTGGCTCAGGTAAGTCGACCTTTCTGCGCTGTATTAACCTACTCGAGGTGCCTACGTCTGGCACGATTCAAATCAACGGCGTCAATATCACTCATCCTAAAACCGATGTGATGGCAATGCGCCAGCATGTTGGCATGGTGTTCCAGCACTTTAATCTGTTTCCCCACATGACGGTTTTGCAAAACATCATGTACGCACCTGTGCGGGTCAAGAAAGTGTCAAAGCCCCAGGCCAAAGCGAAGGGAATGGAACTTTTGCAAAAGGTCGGGTTGGCGGAAAAAGCAGATGTCTATCCATCGAAACTATCGGGGGGGCAAAAACAGCGGGTGGCGATCGCTCGTGCCCTGGCAATGGAACCCGAAATCATGCTGTTTGACGAGCCCACCTCGGCCCTCGACCCTGAGATGGTGAAAGAGGTGCTGGACGTAATGAAAGACCTGGCTACCAGCGGCATGACCATGGTGATCGTGACGCACGAGATGGGCTTTGCTCGTGAAGTCGCCAATCGCATCTTGTTTTTAGATCAAGGCTATGTGGTCGAAGATGCCACTCCCGAAATCTTTTTCAGCACCCCCAAAAGTGAGCGGGCCTGCCAGTTTCTTGAGAAAGTTCTTTAAAGCAACGTGCCTTATTCTCAGTCCGTAGAACCTCAGGCAAAGCGGCGATCGACCCACCGCTTTGCCCGTTGAATAGCATCTTCCCGCGTCCATGCCTTGGGAACAGCTACCGCAGAGCCAGAAGCATACTCGACCCACGCAGCATAGATCCGGTGATTGTCTAGAGTACTTTGCTCTATCTCGATGGTGAGTCCACGGTAGGGAAACGCCCACACAACATTGGGATAGTCTGGCTCGATAATCATAGAGTTCTGAATTAGCCTGCCAAGCTAGCACTCAGCAGTTAGAAAGCAATTAGTTACATGCTCTCAGGTTATGTTGCTCCATCAACATTTTCTGTGACGATTGATGCGTCCACTGCTTTAAGTTATCTCACTGGACTAACGTTTTGCATAAGGTAGAGTGTGGAGGGTGGAAGAGACGCAAAATTTTGCGTCTGTAGCCTCGTAGGGAGTAGAGCGTGGAGCGTGGAGGGTAGAGCGTGGAGGGTAGAGAGTAACAACCGCCATGTAAAGACGCGACATGTCGCGTCTCCTGTGTCGCGTCTCCTGTGTCGCGTCTCCCGTGCCGCGTCTCCCATGTCGCGCCTCCTCCGTCACGACTCCCAGAGAAGCGCCCCCTCCTAGCTCCGTTAAACTGATGCCATACTGCAATCTATCCTCTAAGTTGAGACCCTGCTTTGGGTTATTGCAGTCTGGTGAGCAAAGCGAGCAAACGCATACAGAATCAAAGTTTCACCACAAAGTTCAGCGAACTCCTCAACAGTAATTCGAAGATGCTCAGTCAGGAAGAGGAGACGGGCCGATGAACTATAGGTAGAAACCTCTGAAGCGATCGCCCCTTTCATGATTTCAGTTCCAAATCCACCCAATAGAAAAATTCCCAGCCCCGCAAGTACCCACTGCACCGTAGAGCGATGGTAGCGCCACAGGACAATAAAATCACGCCAGCCTATAAGCGGAATACCAATAAGAATGCCAAGGTAGATGAGGTGCCAATCAAATTGCTTGAGGTGGAGATGCAGTTTGGTCACCTCATCTAAGCCACCGTAGAAGCAAAGCAAAACCAACGCTGAAGGTAAAAACCAGGAAATTGGATGCGTCATGCGCCGTCTCAGAAACAAGAGGAGCAGCGATAAACCTCCCAATGCAAACAAATGTGCAGCCTGCAGCAGCGAGGGCAGCGATCGCAGGCCATTGAAGTCAAGCAATGGTGTTGCACCGCCTTGTTTAACCACGAGAGTAAGATAGGCCAGTGCAAGACCGATCTCCACGCAAATCAGCCCCATCATGCCTCGAAACAAAAACTTCTGCGAAGTCATAGCGAATCTCTTCGAAAACGGCGATTACGTTCATCTTGCCCAGCAATAGGGGTTCACCGCCGTCGGAAACGGTCGGATTTCGTGTGGTGACGCCCAATTTTGCACCTCTACACACGAAATTTTGACGTCGCTACGCACTACACTAGTCAGGCGATTGGTTCACTCTAAGTTGGCAATGACGAGCGCTTTTATTTCTCCCCCGATTCCTGATCCACTGCCAGTTCCCGCAAAAACGCCCCAGCTAGCGGTATTAGCCTCTGGCAAGGGAAGCAATATGGAATCGATCGCGGCGGCAATTGATCAGGGCAAACTCCAGGCTGAGTTAAAAGTCATCATCTACAACAATCCTGACGCAGGGGTTGCAGAGCGGGCCAAACAGCGTAACATCCCTGCTGTTTTGCTCAACCACCGGGAATTTGCAACCCGCGAGGCTCTGGATACCGAAATCATTAAGACCATCAAGGACTACCAAGCTGACTGGGTAATTATGGCGGGTTGGATGCGACGGGTCACGCAGGTATTGATTGATGCCTTTCCCCAGCACATTCTGAATATCCATCCCAGTCTGTTACCGAGCTTTCCAGGGATTAAAGCTGTAGAGCAAGCTTTGGCAGCAGGGGTCAAGGTTGCTGGATGTACGGTCCACTATGTGGAACTGCAGGTGGACAGTGGTCCTATCATCATGCAAGCGGCGGTTCCTATTCACACCAACGATACCCCCGCCTCTTTACAGGCCCGTATTCAGATCCAAGAACATCAAATTTATCCAGCCGCAATTGCGATCGCCGCCAGTTCGAAAAATTGATGAAAAAGCAAGGTCTATAAAAGAGACGCGATATATCGCGTCTCCACATGAAGGTTCCTATCGCCGGTCCTTAAAAAGCTGATTCGGGTAGCTCTGGAGGCTCCGAACCAAACCATTTCTGATAGATTTCAGCATAGGTCCCGTCCTCAAGCATTGTGCTGAGAGCATCATTAATAACGGCCAGGTTTTCCGTTCCCTTAGGCAACGCAATGCCGTAGAACTCTGTCGTCAATAACTCACCTACAACCTGAAGGCCGTCAATATTGCCTGACGCGATCGCATCCAACGTTACCGGAGCATCGTTAATCACGGCATCCACATTGCCATTGGATAGCTCTTGCAGGGCCAATGGTGCAGAGTCAAATGTGCTAATTTCAGCTCCGGGAATTTCGGCTGCTTGGTCGGCCCCAGTCGTGCCGATTTGAACGGCAATCTTTTTGCCTTCCAAGTCTGCTAGGCCCTTAACATCAGTAGTCTCATCTTGTACGGCGATCGCCAAGCCAGCCTTGAAATAGGGGCGCGAGAAGTCCACCGTTTGCAGACGTTCTTCAGTAATGGTCATAGCACTAATAGCGGCATCCACAGTTCCGGCCTGTAACGCTGGGATAATGCCATCAAAGGGCAAAGACTCAAACGCTATCTCTACGCCTGCAGCCTCACCAATGGCATTCATTAGATCAATGTCAAAGCCCTCTAATTCCCCATTTTCTGCCTGCGATTCAAAGGGGGGAAAGGCGGGTTCGGTTGCAACTGTCAAAACTCCACCACTGGCTGCTTCCGGCGCTTCTTCAGTGGCTTCGACATCAGCAGCGGGAGCATCTTCGCCATCGGCAGTCGGAGTACCGCTATCACCGGCACCACCACAAGCTGCCAGCGCCAATGAGAGCCCCAAACCCAAAGCCCAATTTCGTAAAAATGTCGATCGCTTAATGGTCATGTCGAAATGTTGCCTCTCACCATGATTTAGACATACACGATACGATACTGCAGACCCTATCGATCATAAATTTCTGAATGTCCTGCTGATGCAGCATTCATTACAGAACCCGATTTGTTTCACTATGCCAACCAACCAACCCGCCATCCGATTTCGTAATCTCCACAAGAGTTATGGTTCTCTAGAAGTCCTCCGAGGCATGAGTGGACAGATTGAGCCTGGCGAAGTGGTGGCCATTATCGGAGCCTCCGGTTGCGGCAAGAGCACCTTGTTACGATGTTTTAACCGCTTAGAGAGCATCAACAGCGGTGAGTTGGTCGTCAATGGGATGGATCTTTCTAACCCTAATCTGTCTCGCAAGCAACTGCAGCAACTGCGATCGCAGGTCGGCATGGTGTTTCAGCAGTTCAACCTATTCCCTCACATGACGGTGCTGGAAAACCTGACCCTGGCTCCCAAAAAAGTCTTGGCACAACCCAAAACCCAATGCCGAGAACTTGCCAGCCATTTTCTAGCCAAAGTTGGCCTGATAGAAAAAGGGCATGCTTATCCAGAGCAACTTTCGGGCGGCCAGAAACAGCGTGTTGCGATCGCCCGTGCCCTTTGCATGAAGCCCGAAATCATGCTGTTCGACGAACCGACAAGTGCCCTCGACCCGGAACTTGTCGGCGAAGTACTGGAAGTGATGAGACAGCTAGCAGAAGAGGGGATGACGATGGTGATCGTCACCCATGAGATGCAGTTCGCCCGCGACGTTGCCAACCGCGTTATCTTTCTCAACAAGGGCCTCATCGAAGAGGACGGCGACGCCTACGACGTTATCACGAGCCCTCAAAGCGATCGCCTCCGCAGCTTCCTGAGCCGGATGCAATTGGCCGGTGTAGTTTAGGGAGCCAAAGCCCTAATAACGACTGCCATAATCACTCGGTGCGGAGTTGGGTTCGTCATCGGGGCGACGCTTTACGGGGCGGTAATCAACGTAGCTGTCGGAGTCATTGCCATTGTCAGGGTACGGGGAAGAATGGCTACTATAGCCGCCTGTGTTTGTGTTGTAGCGAGAAGAAGACTCATCCCAACTACCGTTGGCTGCATCCCTAGCATCGTAGCCCCCCTCAATTGATTTAGGGCGACGGCGACGGATGCGATCGTCGCCAGGATTTAGCCGCCCAACGGGTTTATCAGACCCTGCACCAGAACGTGGGGCATAGCCGCGATCGTCAGCATAGCGATCAGTATAGGCATCATCGCCATAGTAAGAAGAACGACCCGCCGCACGGTCTTCGCGGCTAGTCAACATGCGTCGATCGTCACCATAACTGTTACCGAAGGCGCGATCATTTTCCAACTCGGCCCGGACATTCATACGAGCCCCCCCTTCTCTATCTCTGTAGCGATTAGAGGGGCGGCTTGGGCGATAAGGCGGCTCACGCGGAGGGACATCGGGAGAATATTGAGGAGCGTAGCGATCTTCTCTCGAAGCAGGTGTTCTGGAGAAAATATTCTCAATGGTGACGGCAATTAACATCCCTGCCATAATCAGCTGTTGCAAGGACTCAGGAACGTTCATATCCCAGTGCGTCGCCAACAATATGCCGGAGAAAAGCCAAAGAATCGCATAGACCTTATCCGAATCACGGCCATATCCAGGCTTCAGCTTGTCTACAAAGAACAGGGCAACCGCTCCAACGATAAGAACGAGGCCAATCAGCAATGAAACGGGCGTACCAAAACCCACAGAAGACTCCTCTCGCAATAGAGATTTAACTCTTTAGGATCCACTAAGCACATGTGCTAACCGCAACCCACGCAAATTGTGAGCTAATTCCTGCACTGGATCACTCCTTCGTCATAGTAGCGCCTTTGCTTTGTCGTGAAAGAGCTTTCTGCTATATACTAGCTGCCTTTGCGAGGCTTTGTTGAGCCAGAGCACGTGATCTAGCAACCTCTACACTTGCAATCGGCGAAATATACAAAGGGTGCTTGGCAGCGACTCTCGTTGAGAGAAAAGTTACCCTAAAGCTGCAGACAATAGCCGACCAAACACTCTAAGGGGCAGAAACTAAGCTCAAGCCTCTGCCCCTCAGCAAATTTGATCTTACTCAAACTCATCCAGACAAATTACCGACAGACAAACCAAATTATCGGTAGGCAATGAATCTAGCTATGAGCGACGAATCTTATCATTCTGGCTGACGAAAACTAGAAACACTGTCGCTGGGATAACAACGATGATAGCCCCGGCAATGAGGCTCAGCAGGAAGTTAGTCAAAGAGGGTGTCATAGTGCCGCAAATTAAATAAAGGAACCTAAGTGACTAAGATTTTATCGCTTTGTTACACCACTGAGAAGACGTCATGTTTGAGTCAAGCAATTCTCACGGTAAAAATTTGCAGTCGATTGCCCTCCCATAGCCCTTGGCTCTGTTGCCATCATCACCCGTGAATGGAAGGCGGCCTCACTGGGAGAAATCCCTCCCGGCCTAAAATTCACCCACTGTTTAGGCGGTAAAAGCTGGCATCGTTAAGCTCGTCGTCGACTACGAGCGTTAAAGGTAATCCGGATGCTGGGAATTGCGACCCAAACATGTTGCTGCCAACTAGTAGACGCCTATGGAATAATCATAGTAGCCTTGGCCTAACAGTCGGCTTTGCAAAGGCCCAAACGCTTTTGAGAAGGGCTGAAACCTAGACGATCGCATTTTCGATGACAGATTTATTCACGATTACTCATTTTGCCAATTGGATCCTCAGCCCATTGCTGGGAATTTACACGCTGCTTTTTATCGTGCGGATTGTCCTAACTTGGTACCCCCAGGCAGAGGGCGATCGCTTTCCTTTTAATCTTATTATTTGGCCAACGGAGTTTCTTCTACTCCCAGTACGCAAATTGGTACCTCCTATAGGCGGAGTTGATATTTCACCCATCATTTGGGTTGGCATTACGACACTCCTAAGAGAAATCTTGCTCGGACAGCAAGGAGTATTGCGAATGCTAGCCAACGCTTCACTCGGCGCATAGCCCAACTAAATCTTTGTGAACGGGAGCAGAGCAATGAGCCGACGCTATCAGCAATCAGCTTCTCGCATCAGCACTATTCCCATCGCATTGGTTGTCCTGGTGGGAGTTTCGCTAGGGATATTGCAGCCTGCGGCAGCCTCAACTCAAGACTCTGAAACTCGGGCATCCGAGGAATGGCTTGTTTCCGATAATTCAGTCAATGCTTCTGATGTCCCCGAAGCACCTTCTCCCTGGTGGCTGGTGGTTATGCCAGCAATTCCCCTCATGGGGGGCGGATTGATCTACACCAAGCGACGATTTTTCGGTGCTGGTCTGGAAAGACAGGAACGTTCATCGGCTGATCCTGATTCACAGCCCGATGTCACTTCTTCGCAAACCCAGTCTGAAGAACCTGATCAGGGCTAGTCCTAAATTGGGAGGTTGGGTTTCGTCGTAGGACTCGGTTCGGTGCAGCAGACTATAACAGAAGCAATGACACCATTCTGCTATTTCCCAGCTACAGATTTTGAGCCTAAACGCATTAGGTTCTCTACCCTTACGAATCCCAAAGCGCAAATCTAAAAGCGTAAACCTAAAGGTGAAAATCGGTATCACATGACCGCTTCTGCTTGAGAACACATCTTTTCAATTTGTGCTAACTGTGTTTTCAAGCCAGGCGGAATGGGTAAATTCAACTGTTCAAAAGCAGCCTTAATACGCCATCTATGGTCATGTCGTTTTAGCGTATGCCAATAATTCCTGTGGTGAATTTCCCGCAGTCGGTCTTTGTCTTGAAGTAGCGCCAAAATGATATCAATCCCAGACTCAACGTCATCAGGTAGCTCAATGGTTGCATCTTCCCAATCCAGTAATTGATCTACTTCTGGAGTCGGTGGACGTTTGCCGACAATCGTGGCTCCGGCTGCAAGTCCTTCAAACCATCGCAGTGCTAAAACAGGTTTGCGATAGATGTAGGAAGGATGTTCTTGGTAATTAGGTAAGGCGATCGCGCCCTTGATCGTATAGGTAAAATCAAAAGCCAGGGAAATTTTGCTATGGGCAAGTACTTTGTTTAATAACCCTCGATGCTGATAGTCAAATCGCCTCGATGTATAAGGTTCTTCAGGGTAAAGCTGCGCGGTTTCAGGAATCTGACGATAGTAGAAAAGATCGCTGCTAGCTTTAGTAGAAAGCTCAAATAACCGTGTGTGATATTCCGTAGGAATACGACCATAGCTCGCAATATCGATCGAACGCTCTAAATTGCAGGAGCCTTGTTCTAAAACATTAGCGGCATGGGGCCAATAGGAAACGGGAATTGAAAACTGCTGCTTCAGAGGAGCAATTAAATCTACGATAGGCACAAATAAATGATCGATCTGCGCCGTAAACCGAGGAAAGGCATTTATCAGCCATGCATCATAGATTAAAGAAATCACTAAATCGAACTTTTCACGCCATTCTTTCAAGCAACTTAGAAGTTCCAAGTCAGCCCCATCCATCCCAATAAGAAATAGAATTTCAGCTTCATCAGACGAAGACTTAGGAATATCATCCAGTGATTTATAAAGTCCTATACTTTTTGAGATGAGCTTTGAGGAAAATTTGTTTAGCGGTAGATTCAGGTTCCTTTTATCGAGAAAACTTGTAACATTACGGGCCACCGGAGCAATTAGCCGAGCATCGCAAGCCGCCTCCAACATATCCTCTAAAACATAAATACTAGTACGGTGGGGCGAGGCATGGATGTTGCGGCTTGAGATCACATAGAGTGCCATCAACAATATTCTCCGAAATATTAGAAAGCTTTAAAGCTAGGAATCAACTAGAAAAAAGATTAAGCCAGGGTCTAGGGTTGAGAATTTAAGGTGCACTGTATCTGAACGTAAGCCGCTATATTTAGCCTTTAGAAGGGTAAGTTTCTTTCAGGATCACCCAATTGATAAGGGGCTTTTCCCATAATAATTTTGGGTTGTAAGTAATCTGGGGGCAAGGCATTTCCCCAATGTTGTTCTAGCGCCAGTAACAGCGCATCTTGCTGCGCTCTCAAGAGTTCGATATTACCTCCCCGATTCTGAATCGAGAACCAGACAGGACCACGATCCGACGTTGGGAAAACACCTGCTAGCGAACTGACAGTGGCCAGGGTGCCTGTTTTAAGGG
The DNA here is from genome assembly GCA_039818605.1 of Cyanobacteria bacterium J06639_14. Lineage (GTDB taxonomy): Bacteria > Cyanobacteriota > Cyanobacteriia > Phormidesmidales > Phormidesmidaceae > SIO1E4. The sequence goes on from JBCBTQ010000020.1 coordinate 16,169, forward strand.
CAGATTGGTTCGGCAACTCGCGAAAAATCAGGGTGCCTTCATCTTGGCCAAACACTGGCATTACATCGGCAACAGATAAGCCATAGGGGCGCAGTTGGCGTTGAATGGCCAGAAGCATAGCAACCGCTGCCCGCGGCGAAATCTGGTTCTCATTCCCTAAGCCAGAGCCGTTAATCAAACGAATTTCGGTTACAGGAATTCGAGTTTTCTCAACGACTTTGGCAACCACAGTATTTGTTCCGCCAGCAGCTACGGCTAGCTGTTCTGCCATTTCGTTGTTGCTGTAAATATTCATGGCTTTAAGTAGCGCCACTAAAGGCAGAGATTGATGACGTACTAGCCAACGCGAAACCTCAGCCGTCGCTGTCACGGGTTTGAGAATGACCTCTCCATTAATCAGGAGAGAAGGTTGTGCTGTCCCCGAAGGCATCAGATCATAGAGTCGCCAAACTTCAGCAGGCCATAAATTGAAATCGACAGCTTGACGGAAGATTTCACCAGAAAGAGTCGGATCAGACTGGAAATTCATAGCAAAATCGCCCAGAATCACCAGATTCCCTGAAATCTGTTGGATTCCTTGCTGTTGAAGTGTGTTCGCGATCGCGATTGCCTCTTCCCACACAAAATAAGGATCGCCGTCCCAATGAATGACCAAATCGCCTTGGATCGTTCCATTTTCAATCACCCCTGTATGACCAATCAGGGTTTCAAACCGATGACTCACTTTCCAAGTGTTTAAGGCTGCTAACGTTGTGGCAATCTTCGTTAACGAGGCCGCAGAAAGGGCTTGATCGCCTTGATGGGTCGCGATCGCAGTTGCCCCCGTTTGGATCCAAACACCCTGCTCATTGGTGGGAAAACCCTGATCCGTCAGTCTGGTGAGATAGCTCCTCACAATTGCGGCCGCCTTTGGATCCGGTGTATTCATTTTCAATACCCAAGGCGACTGCCAACTGATAACAGCATCCATGGATGGCCATTCAATCGGTTGGAAAGTGGCTACAGCTTCTGGCTGATTGCTAATTAACGATAAAAACCCAAACGCTAATAGTGCCTTGTGCAGCATTGATAGGGACTCCACACATCGGCAATCATCCTAACGGACACACACGATTTTTGAATACCATTCTGTTAAGGAAATACCGTACCCAGGCTATGGGGTAGGACTTCTTGTTACATTCAGCATGGCCTTGCTACTGCAAGTTGAAACCAATACATAGACAGCGTTAGCCCAAAGAACAAGCCATAGATTTCAATATTCCCAAAGGAAAAAGGACACACGATTGTGTGTCCTTTTCAGGGTAAAGATTTGGAGAGACAAAATCGACTACGTTTTCAAGGAGTTTTTGGAGTCAAGCAAACTCTGGCAAGTTAATCTCTGTCGTCGGTTAACATGCGTTTACGCTGAACAACTCCCAGGGCTGTTACGGCAGCTATCCCAGCTAACATACCTGGTTCGGGAACAGCCTGAGTCGGGCGATCTTTAGTGTCATACCAACCCTGGCTACTGTAGCTGAATTCAGAAAGACTACCATCATCGTTGTAGATTGCATTCACATCGGCGACACCGTGAAACCAAATACCCACCTTGTCCTTGAAGTAAGTGCCTTCCCAATCAGACCCTAAATCGGTGCGATTGTTGATATCAGTCATATCCATCGCAAAGCTGAAAGTGCGCTTATCGCCAGCAGTATTCTCTTCAACGCCTAGTTCCCAAGACCCCAGGAAGACACTGTTGCTATCTTGCCAACTATTGCTGCCATTGACGCCGTTGTAGGTATAGGCAGTCAGCTTTTCGTTAACCCCATCCATATAAAACATGGTGTACTGCTGCTGATTAGATTTGGGGTTAGGCCCTTCGCTAAGTACTAGCCAAGCACCATCGGCAAGCTTGCCATTGTTGGGGTTCGTTGCAAAAGTCGACGACCATGTTAGCAAGTCAGTTTGAGGGTTAAATGTAGTTCTAATCGATTCATGAATACCGACATTGACATTTCCACCAACTGCTTGCGAGTCATAAATAAAATTAACAGCGGCAGCTGGCTGGGCTGCACAAACGATAGGCATTGCAGCTGTCAATATCGCTAAAGCATGAATACGCATAAGTATTTCCCGTGAATTCCATCTTTTAAATCATAGTCATCAGAATTACTACGCACATAAAGCATCAGTAAATATATTCAACCATCTTCAAAGCGTGCATGAAATCATGCAAATCAAACCATATAAAACGTCTATAAAGACAAATCACTTATTTTTGATGATTTCATAAAACATCCAATTAAGGCCAAAATCAAAGTGCTTGCAGACTATTTTTAGCAAGAGTATTCGGATTTACGTACGAATTAATACGGATAATTCCATTCAACTTTATAATCCCTTTTTGAAAAATAATGATATTCACTTAGGAAACATATCTTACTCACGTAGAGACGGCTTATCGACAGCCTGACACCTTAATTGTGACAAAACTGTGGCAATGCATGACAAAATTGTGGCAACAATAGTTACGCTTACTGGCTGCCATCTAAACACGAACTGATAGGCAACAAAAATACTTAGAAAAGACAAAATAAAGTCAGATACTGAGGAGAGAAGGTCATCCTCAAATAGCCTCATCCCCTCAAGATAAAGATTTCAATAATCCACATTTAAGGGCAAATAATCCCGATTCTGTAGATGACGGCGACACATATCGGCCAGGCCGCACAGCCGTATGCCCCTACAGATTCTGTAATGTGTAGCCATGATTCATGGAAATGCGATGAGACGTTCACCCATACAGCATCTCTGCCCCCGTGATTGAGACCGCATCCGAATGGCTAACCCCCATCCCCATTAGGGAAAATAGGTGGCGACCTGTAGAAACGTGACACAACATGTCACGTTTCTCAATTAGGGGGTAAACCGGATGCCCTGAAAATAACCCTTGCGTAGCGTGGGTCAAAACCCCACCTGTCCATCAGAATTCCCCAACCGTCATGATACGACCCACGGCACTCCACCCGAAAACCCAGCTTTTTTCATGGTTAGGAGCGTCGCACCAGCGTCATGGTCATTGCTCTGAAAATAGCGTCACCAGGATCCAGAAATTCGACCCGATGCGGAATTGTCATCCTTGGGAGTGCCACCGAGGCGGCATAGACGATTAGTATGCGGCACAAAGATCGGCCTGAAACCTTTGCGTCCAAAAGATAGCCCTATCCCTCACCCAGACAGGAACGACGGTGTATGGATAATAAGACTGAGTTGATATCACTACGCCCCAATCTACCCAGGCTAATTGTCATCCCATGCAGGCTGTATCAACTGTTGTCGTAGCGCTTTTCGGTTTTGCGGTTCTAGATAGTACTGTTGGAGTTTTTGCCATTGTTTCCAGGCTTGATGGCGACTATGAATGAATAGTGCCTTCAGCGTTGGCAGCTGAGTTTGCCAATCTGGCAAAATTTCACACAGAATGTCATCCATGACAAGGCTATCTTGCAGCGTTCCCAAAGCCTCTTGCAGTTGGGCTAGTTTCGCGACATCCTCATTGAGGCGATCGCCGTAAAACCTTGAGACTAATCGCAACTGATACCGGACCCGCTTGATTTGCTTTCTCAAGCTATGCAAAGTGTCGCTATGGTCCGCTATAACAGCATCGGTCGCAGCTGCCTTTAAGCTAGTTTCGAGCTTGAACTTACCCTCACTCTGTTTGACGTTTATCCACCAACCTGGATGCAGCCAGAGACAACTCGTCAAGGGGAGTGTTAGATCAGGGAGCGTAATCTCAATATCTAAGTTAGCGATTTCCTGATACTTAGGATGAGCAGTCCATTGGTGCAAGCTTTTTTTGAGCCCCTGATAGCGATCGCCCTTCAAAGTCGATTTGGTCTGCTTGTAGAGTTTCTTACGTTTTTTCAGAAGACTGTTCAAGACGATTTGCAGGCGCGTCCTTTCTTTCTCTGGCAAATCCGGTAAATACTGCTCCCGCAGTGTGGCTAATATCACATCTAAATCACGCAGTTTCCCTAGATCGCGAGTAATCGTTGCCACTTGCGACTCACGCCCCGCTTTAGGGAGGCATATGCCTGGGGCAAAGACCTGCATAACGGTGCGCAGCTTGCGGAGGTTAACCCTCATCTGGTGCAAATCTTCAGGATCGCGATCTTTGATGACTGATTTTTCATAGCGTTCAACCCGTTGAAGGTAAGTAGCTAGGGCCTGGGTTGCTAAAGCACCAACTGTTCGCTGAGTTGAAGTAGTCATGGGGTGCTCCTGAGTCCATTCTCAAAACCATAGAAACGTACTAATTTCAATAATTCACCAAAGTCAAACAGTTTATTAATCTTCTCTTAACCCAGCTTAGAGCCCTACACGCTTACTACTTGTATAAAACTTGACCACATCTAGATCGTGATGCTTGCCTAAAGAAAAAATCCAACTGCCAAACCAGATGAGGTTTATTTTGCAATCTTTTCAGTGCGAAGCCTTACAGGCTAACAATGCACCGAATCTTAGAGGCGCAAAGTCTTGCCCGTCAGACCGGTAGAGTTGACTCTAATGACAGGAAATTGTGTTGGTGTGACGAGGAAAGTTGATAAAAATTCTGGTGAAGGCAGTAAGGCGAAAACATACTTTGGTTTTGCTCAGTTCATCCTTCTTGCGAGCGTTCCTTGCCTCCAAGCACCTACGCTCGACCCTTGCCTCGTTATATCCAGCAAAAAAATGTTTTAAAGCGTAACAGCAATTGCAAAAGAGGTTCACTTTTAAAGCCCTGTCTGGCAGAAGATGCCCCGTACAATAAAGACAGAGGCTAAACTTACACTCCTAACTCCCCCAACCTTAGGTAAGGTTGGGGGTTTGCTTTAATACAGGTCAGATGTCTTGCTTTTTCAGTACAGGGTTACTATTAGAGCGAGTGATCATCATATCTGCAAACCTCAGCTTTGGACGTTATGCCTCACACTTCTTTGCGATTGTCTGAAATAGAGTTGAGCCAGCGCATTCTTGAGATGGCTTGTACCGGTGTTTACCGTGAATCTATTTTTGAAGCTTTCCAGTCACTCGCCACGAAGCAGCAAATCCGAAGCGCCATTACCCATGCGAAGCAGTTTGGTCTTTACTCCGTGCGCAATCTCAGGGATTCTGAACTAGGCACGTATTACCAGGTCGATACTGCTAAGTATCAGTCTTTTCAAGCAGCCCTAAAGGCCTCAGTCCCCTTAACTTCTGAAGATGATTTGGCGGCTCGTATTGTCGCCAGTACCCAGGCCGTTCAGGCGCTATTAGCGATCGCGGGAAGTTGTGCCATTGGCTTTTTGATCGTGGGTGGTTTCTGTCTTGTAACAGGACATCTCCAAAGTGGCCGTTTGGCTTGGGTGAGTGCTGCCAGTATGGGTGCCATCTGGTTCATCCAACGGACTTGGGTGCGCTCTTTTTTGTGAAGCTATAGCAGTTTGCCTCTAGCTCGAACCCGACTTAAACTCAGAACTCATCGCCAGTCGCGAGCAGGAATGTTCATTGCACACCTCGTATCCTGCAGTCAATCAAGTAGCTGATGAGTTGCATAAGGTAAGCAGCCCCTCAACACAGGGCACAGCATGAGCCCAGACTAACTCGTAGTGCAGCTCAAACAGGGGGGTTTGGCGCAAAATAGAGATGCCTGGATAGGTCATGCCGGGCACAATGGGGGCGTGGCCAACCCCAACCCCAGCAGCTACCATGGCAAACGTATCGGCCATCGTGGAAACATCGATCGCTATCGTCGGTTCAAATCCTGCTTGAGCCGTGGAGCGTTGGTAGGTATCGTAAATAATCGGTTGGCGATCGCGGGCTGGAAGAATAATCGGGTAGTGGGCCAGATCATCCCAGGTCACGGGTTCTTTCCTTTCCAGTTCGTGCCCTGAAGGCACCAATACGGACAGGGGAACCGTCCCCAGAGGTTGACGATAAAGTCCCACCGGGATTGAAACATCCCAAGCAATGGCCACATCAATTTCGCCGTTAGCCAGGGCTGCCCCGATGGAACGCTCATCGATCTGACAGAGGGTTATCCGGGTTTCGGGATGAACCTGTTTGAACTTGGCAATCAACTCCCCGACAATGGGTTGGGCCGTGCCAATCCCCATGCCGACCTTTAAACTATCGATGCCATCAACAGCTCCAGCCTTAGCAGCCCGAACCGCCATATCCACATAAGCCACCGCTTTTCTTGCTGATTCCAGAAAGCCACGTCCAGCTTGAGTCAGCGAAACTTCTCGCGAAGTACGATCAAGCAGCTTTACCCCTAGCTCTGACTCCAGATCACTCAGCAAGCGGCTCATAGCGGGCTGTGAAATACCACATTGGCTGGCTGCTCGCCCAAAGTGAAGTTCCTCAGCCAGCACGATAAAAGAATTCAGGGTCTTCAGATTCATTGATACCTAAAATGGTATTAGACCATTCAAATTTGATATTTCCCACATTATCAATATCATGTTATCTATTGATTATCGATATTTTGATGCAGATTTCTATATCGTCAGCAATCGGTGAGCTTGTTAGCAGTGGCTTAATGAGTCGCCCACCGTTTTCATGGACATGATTGAGAGGAATTGATGACGGAGCTTGACTTTACGCCTAAGTCATTCGAATTACTGGAAGGGCTGGCAGCCAATAATAATAAAACCTGGTACAGCGAACATCGAGACGATTTTGAAGCTTACCTCAGAAAGCCCTTTGGCAGGATTTTAGAACTGGCAACTGAGCGTTTATCAGAAACTAAAGTTCCGTTCGCAGGTGGTCCCAAAACTATGTTTCGACAACATCGTGATATTCGGTTTGCCAAAGATAAATCGCCCTACAGTCCCCATGTCAGTGGCTTGCTGACGCCATCGGGCACCAAGGCCGAAAAAGAAGGCGTGGTCTACCTTCAGTTGGATAGCTGGGGCGGCTTTATTGCCTGTGGATTTTATCAATTGAAAGCCGCAGCGTTGGGGCCGATTCGCGATCGCATCGTTGAAAAACCCGCAGAATTTTCTCACGTGTTGCAAGATCTTGAAAAGGCAGGTTTATCTCTCAGTGATGAAGATAAGTTAACTGCTATGCCAAGGGGCTATGGGGAATACGAGGAGCATGAATATGTCGATTATTTGAAGTTGAAAAGTTTCATTATCAAGGTCCAATTGGGTCGGGGTGCTTGGTTAGAGGGAGATATTGTTGATTGCCTTGTCGAATATGCAGAAAACTGTGCCTCTCTGCTGGAATTTGGCCATGCCGCACGAGAAGCTGAAGCCATTGCCTAATGGTCTCTGATTCGGTTTAATTCGTTGATTTTTTCCATCATGATTAAGACTGAAAACTTCAAGCAGGTTGAAGTGAAATCAACCCTGGAGTTGCGCGCATGGTTAGAAGCCAACCATGCACAGCAAGAAAGTATTTGGCTGGTCACCTATAAAAAGCATATAGGTGACAAATATATTTCGGTTCAAGACATTCTCGATGAAGTGCTTTGTTTTGGTTGGATTGATGGCATCCGGCGCAAGCTAGACGAGGATCGGACGATGCAGATGATTTCGCCTCGGCAAGCACAACACTGGGCGAAAAGCTACAAAGACCGAGCGGCTAAGCTGATTGATGAAGGCCGCATGCATGCTGCAGGTCTAGCTGCTATTGAAGCCTCAAAGCGCAACAATCTCTGGAATTTTATGGATGATGTGGATGCTTTGGTTAAGCCGGAGGATTTGATCACAGCTCTAGAGGCTCACCCACCTGCAAGTGAAAATTTTGAGGCATTTAATCGATCTAGCAAGCGCAATATTCTACGCTGGATTAAGCTAGCAAAAACACCCCAAACGCGAGCTAAAAGAATCCAAAAAACAGCAGTTCTAGCGGCTCAAAATCAAAAGGTACCTCAAATGTAGAGACTCGTTCAAATGATTTTAAGGCGGGAAATTTGGGTGGCGAAAGAATTCAGGAGCCAGGAGCTAGAAGTCAGAATCCAGTGCTCTCCTGACTTCTAGCTCCTGACTCCCTACCCGCCGAAGTTTCCCGGCTTAAATTACCCGCCGGGGATTTTTCGAAATGAATATACCGCCGTAGGTTGGGGTCGAGGCACGAGATCCAACACTTCCAGCATTACTAGGCTGCTGGGTTTTACTTCATTCAACCCAGCCTACAAAGGCTAACTTTTCGGGTAATTTCTTTCTCAGAGATCCCCTAAAGTTCTTGAGCCAAAGCCATCATATTGACGATATCCAGGGAACTAAAAGGCGATCGCTTGGCGATCGCGGAAAAACTGACCGCTCTGACTACGGGGAGCTTGTGTTGCCAACCAAATTGCCGTATCGGCCCCTTGCTCCGGAGATCGTGGTGCTGAGGCTCCGCCCATGTCCGTCTTTACCCAACCCGGACACATCGAATTCACTACAATGCCTTTAGCCGATAAGGATTGAGACAGCATAATGGTTGTCCCATTTAAGGCCAACTTCGAGAGACAGTAACTGGGTGCCGTTGTAGTCAACCCATCGAGTGCCCCCATACCACTTGAAACATTGATCACTCGTGCATCCTGAGACTTTTCTAAAAGCGGTAAAAAGGCTTGCACTACGCGAATCACCCCAAAGGTGTTGGTATTCATTGCGGCATTTAGTGATTCACGCGCGATCGTTAGAATATTGACGCTGCTGTCAGGATAAATCCCTGCATTGTTAATCAACACATCCAAGTAATCAATGGTTGGGCTCAAGGTGTCCATAGCGTGATCAATTGAGCGATCGTCACTGATATCCAACTCAAGTGGCATCACTTTTCCTGGAAGGTTTTCAGCCGCTTGTTTGGCGTTCTCTAAAGCGCGAGCGGTGATGATCACTTCATAACCTTGGGCGAGTAGTCCCTGAGCAATTGCTAAGCCAATGCCTCGGTTACCGCCTGTAACTAATGCGCGTTTTACTGTTTGTGTTGCCATTGCGATCGCTCCTGAAATGTTCTGTGTTTTCTGGCATCGGGATCAAACCATCAATTCTTCGCGATGCTTCATCACAAACGCTTTCCACATCATGGGTTTTCGACCTGTGATAGCGACAAAATTATCAAACGTGGCCCCGGCGTTGGGAATTTTGCCTTCTCCATTCAGTTTGAATTGATGGTAAACACAATTCATATAAGCCGGATCAGCCCCTGCTTGCAGCGCATTGGCTAAAAACTCTTCGCGCGGTCGATCTTCAGTATGAAAAGGCTTCCCAAGAATATCGGTCAAAATTTGGGCAATTTCATCAAAGGTTTTGCCATCGTAACCGAGAGGAATAATCTGACCGGCATACTTCTCAGCTTCTCGTAAGGTAATTGCTGTGACCAAGGCCAAGTCTTCACAATCCACCCAACTCCAAGGATCGCGACCGGCATAATTCAAAATTTTGTTGCCTTCTAACCAGCGATAGCCGGGACCTGTGATGTTCTGCATGAAGGCTTCTGGACGCAAATGGGTGAAACTAAATCCTAATGCCTCGATATAACGCTCGACGAATTGATGCCATCCCCAGTGAGCGACTTCATTCGTAGGGGCACCGGATGCGCCAATGTGGACAATGTGTTGCACGCCTGTTTGTTTTGCAGTGTCGAGAAAGGCTTTGCTCTGCATCAGCATATCAACGGTATAGCTTGTGAGCAGCAAGGCGCGATCGATCCCTGTCAAGGCAGGAGCCAGCGTTTCTTGGCGATCAAGATCGAGATGTCGAACTTCAATGCCCTGAGTCGTTAAAGCCTTGGCTTTGGCTGGGGTACGCACACCAGCAATCACTTTGACATCACCGGATGCGGCCAATATGCGTGCTGTTTCTGCACCCACTTTGCCGGTGGCACCAAGCACCAAAATAGTAGGTTGAGTTGTCGTCATAACGGGATTCACTTCCTTTGTAATTCAATGGATTATGCAGGCTGAAAAAATGTCGTGAGATGATACAGGAGCGCTTCTGGTTTTTCTTCCAGAATCCAGTACCCACAGTCTTGAACGATGACTCCTTGCACTGATTCTGCGGCCAAACTCATCACCTTATAGGCCCAATCGCCTAAGGCTTGCTCGCCAGCGATCGCTGTGGAGTTTGATGCGTCAGTTCAGTCGCCATCATGATCTCCTGGACTCAATTGATTGGTTGCAGTCTCATGGTGTAAGGGAGGTAAAGGCAACCCTAATCAGCGATCGCTGTGAGCTTGAGAGTTTACAAATCTGACGCATTGCCCGCAGTTAAATGCTCATGGACAATGCGCCATTGGTTCTGGATACGCTTCCAAACATGGGTTCCATACTGACGCGCTTTGAATGCCTGCCCATCTTTACTACGTCCACCACCAGCAAAAGAAAAAGTTGTCACAGCAAGATCGCCATTGAGCGAAATCTCTAAGTTGTCTTCGAGTGCAACTTCCCAATAAGCAAACTGCTCCATTACCGGAATCCAGGTATTCAGATACTCCTGCAAACTGTGGAGGACAACGACAGATCCATCGAAGTTATCAAACACCACGATTTTGTTCTCTCCTGGGGCAAAGATTTGCTCAAAGCCGTCCCCTGTAAACTGTTTATCTTTTGGACTCCAGAGGTTTACCCACTGCTGGGTCAACTGCTGAATTTGTTGCATGTCTTGGCTTGTCATCGTTCTGTTCCTTCCTTCTTTCTGCTTTCCGAGTGAGGCTTAATGCAGCTTATGCAAGTCCTTTCTATTCAGGTGTCAGGGTTTTGATTGGCATCCAACGTGGTCACGAGCTTACGAGCAACAGGAACGGCCCCATAAACCATGACAGGGACCAAAATTGCTGTCGTCACAAAGTTGCGAACTAGAGGCGATCGCTCCTTGAGCAATGGGTTTAAGGCTAATCCCAAACCAGTGCTCATCGGATAGACCATCATCCAAAGCATCAGGGTCATCTGCCAACGAGCGGGCTGAGGCAGCGCAATTGGGCGTGGCTTTACAGAACGCGAGACGGGCTCAAGTGAAGTATGCATAGGATCAACCTCCTTTAGTTTCGAGCCGTTTCGTATCGTTTATTTATGATGCGTATCGTATTAAAATAAAGGGCAGCTGTCAAGTTGAGTTCAAAAAATGCCGGAAACCTCTGAATCCAAAAGGATTGGGCGGCCTCGCTCAGAAGCGTCAAAAGCGGCAATTCTGGATGCGGCTTGGAGGTTATTAAAAACGACCCCCCTAAAAAAGCTGTCAATTGAAGCGATCGCCCGTGAGTCTGGGGTTGGAAAAACCACTATTTACCGCTGGTGGCCCAGTAAGGTCGCGGTTGTAATGGATGCTTTTGTGGAAAATGTGTTGACTGTCACACCCTTCCCAGAAAACGTATCCGCAACAGCAGCAATCACTCAGCAAATGGCCTCCTTGATACAGGCATTTTCGGGCGAGTACGGCCAGATTGTGGCGCAAATTATCGCGGAGGGGCAAGCCGATCCAGAGGCTTTAGCCAGTTATCGCGATCGCCTTATCTATCCTCGTCGAACTGCTGCCAAAACCGTTATTCAGCAAGGTATTGAAAATGGTGAGTTCGATCCCAATATCGATCCAGAATTGGCGATCGATATTCTTTATGGACCGATCTATTTTCGGCTTTTGGTTGGACACTTGCCGCTCGATCCGCAATTTGCTGAAGGGCTACCTCGACAGGCGCTTAAAGCTCTCCAGATTTCATAATTCCAGAACCCAGCAACCCTCAACGAAGGAGCAGGAGCGCGAAATATCCTCGTTCAAGCGCTTGACAAGCATCACGGTAAACTAAGGAAAGATCTGAGAAAGAAATTAATCGAAAAGGTAGTTTTTGTAGGCTGGATTGAACGAATGCATTCCAGTTTTGCAAATAGCCCTCATCCCCCATCCCCTTCTCCCAAATTTAGTAGAAGGGGGGCCGGAGAAAGTCCCTCTCCCAGAATTGGGAGAGGGATTTAGGGTGAGGGCAGGATAGCTTGAATACAAAATTGGGATGCACCCGGATTGAACAAAGTAAAACCCAGCAGCATAGCAATTCTGGAAGTGTTGGGTCTCGTGCCTCGATCCCAATCTACGGCGGTATATTCATTTCGAGAAAGCCCCTAAATACAGCTTATGAATGACTGTATTCAGACTTGGACCCAAATCTCAATGCAAACAAGTGTCTCGTCTAGCACCCTACGGGCATTATGACTTTTATTTGAATTAGTTCTGCAGTTGCCGCAACATTACTGCTGGAATTCAAGCAAAACGATGCCGAGACAATTCATTTCTCAATATGAGTCAAAAAGAGATAGCGATAACAAAGTACTATCGGTTGCGCCTAAAAAAGAGGAATCCCCCTGAATCTTTAGCATGAGACTAAGGGGGAAATTATTGTTAGCTAACGAGGGTAGAAAAGGCAAGCAACTCAATACAAGTACTTTAATGAAAATGCAATGACACGCATGGGGCATCTACCCTAAATTCATGCGGCACGGATGATGATTATCGATGATAAACAGCCGTGATACTGGCACTGTCGAGCATGTTTGCACGGATCATGAAACCCGTAAGTGCATTGCTTGGATTCTCAGGCAGTTCCAGGCGTTCCGTACCCAGCGCATACACGGTAAAGATGTAACGATGAACCTCATCAGGAGGGGGACAAGCACCGCCGAACCCAATGCTACCGTAGTCATTACGAATTTCAGTTGCCTCTTCAGGCAGGTTGTTATTGCTACTAGCATTCTGCGCAACAGAGTTTGTTGAGGCTGGGATATTAACGACATTCCAGTGCCACCAACCGGATCCGGTTGGCGCGTCTGGGTCATAAACATTGATAGCAAAGCTTTTTGTCCCTTCGGGTGCGCCAGTCCATGACAATTGTGGTGACTGGTTTTCACCTTCGCATCCAAATCCCTCAAAAACGTGGGAATTCGTCAACATGCCGCCTTCGGTAACGGTTGTACTGGTCAAGTTAAACTCCTGCGCTGATACAGGGGATGCGATCGTGGTGGCGAGCAAAAAGCCAAGAGCAATAAACTTACCAAGCATTGTCGGGGTCCTCTCTAACTTGAGTATTGTCCACACTCTGAATTTAACGAGGACGGCTTCACTTTACTTTCAGCAATCAGGCAAGATCTATCGAAAAACGCTCAATCTTCTACCTTGCGTATCTCACTGGGCTTGATTCCAAATCTCTTCCTGAACGAATCAGAAAAGTGGGACGGCGCTTTAAACCCACAATTCAGTGCGATTTCTGAAATTGGAATATCGGTTGACTGCAAGAGGCTAAGCCCGTGCTCAAGTCTTGTATTCTGCAGTATTTTTGAAAAACCTTGCCCAGATTTGGCTAACCAACGCCTCATGGTTGCCTCACTGATGGCAAAATAATCAGCCACTTCATGGGATCGCCAAGGATAGCTTAAATCTGTTTCGATCAGTCTTCTGACCTTACTTAGGGGTTTCTCTTCTTCATGAGGTGAGAGGTGAATTCCCTTATATTTCAACCAAATCAAGGGTTCTAGCAAACGATGCTGTCTAATGGGTTCGGGTAATTCTGGGTCGTTTAGCGTGGCCTGAATGGTATGCAATATCGGGCGCGACTGAGCTGCACAAGCCTGCACAATCTGGATGCCAACGGGTTCAGACTTTGATTTTTCGTCGGCGAATACCGTCTCGATCATCGCATGTGGGAAGCAAACCCCCGTAGCTCGATAATCATCATCAAGCACGGGACGATTTTCCATCGTCACCATAGACCCCGGAGGAAATATCATCACCTCTTCGGCATGCCCAAGCAGTTCGCCATTGATCGGACACAATACCCTTTTGCTACCAACTTGAATGAAGAATAAAAATGTATGTTGAAAATAAAGATCCGTAAACGTCGCTGTCGTTGCCTGAGAAATTGGCACCACAGAAACAGCTAAAGTTTGACTAGCTTCCGGCTGGTCATTTTTTTGCATGGGCAATCTATAGGTCATAAATTCACCTATTTTGTACCCTACCCAAGCAAGGCTTGAACATGAGATAAGAGATGAGGCCATGGATGACAAACGACACCGCAATAGCTATCGGTATGTACGCGGCGGCAAAGCCGAGATAAATAACCGCAAACGTTCCCGGAATCGCAATTAGAAGCCCCCGGATTAATGCCAGCAAGAGTGAGAAATATCCCAAATTAAGCGCTTGATAGGCATAGTTATAAACTAAACCAAGCGCATAGAAAGGATACGTGAGCGCAACAATATTCAGGTACTGATTGCCAAAGGTATGAACGCTCGTATCAGAAGAGAATAGCGTGATCCAAAGATGCGGTTTAAAGAAGAGAATAAGCGCGATCGCAACAACGATTGATATGGCCAGTAAACCACTCTTTTTCGTAACGCCTGCAAACCCAGTGAATCTTCGGGCACCCAACTCGATGCCCCCCAAAGTAATTACTGAATTACCGATTCCAGTCATAGCCACCGTAATAATGTATTCAAGTCGAGCCAGTAAACCATAAGCTGCAACGACTTGTGTGCCTAGACTAGCCAGCATGATAGTAATGCAGAAAATAACTGCATTATTCACAAAAACCGTAGCAATAATGGGTATTCCCGATCGAATTATGTTTCGGCATATTGAGAAGCTTACCTTAAACTTAGAAATATTGATTTTGAATAGCGATCGCCTAGAAGTGATTTTATGAAAGCCTATCAAACTAGAGATAAAAAATCCGATAATCGTTGCCAGCGCTGCTCCTGTGACACCTAAACTGGGAATAAACCCAACCCCAAAGATAAGCACCTTATCTAAAAGGATATTAACCAGCCCCCCCGAAAAAAGCATTTTAACTGGGGTAGATACGTCTTTTTCGGCTTGTAAGAGGCTGGAAATCGTCAAGGACGTGGCAATAATCGGTGACCCCAGAAAAATTGGTGTTGCAAAATCCGAGGCTGCAATGCGAGCAGCGGTACTTACGTTGACAACTCCTAATAATTGATTAGCAAACAGTAAAAAGCTAATAATGTAAACACTTGCGATCGCAAGCGATAAAAGAATAGTGCTAAATGCAATCTCACTGAGAGCATGATATTGTTGACTCCCAATTCGCTGCGAGACTAATTTGGAAGCAGCAATCCCAATACCACCGCCGACAATCGAAAATAGAAGAATCAAAAAAGGAAAAATCAGTGCTGTTCCGGCTAAACTCTCAACTCCTAGAGCACTAATAAAGTAGATGTCAACAATTAAGAATGATGCGTATAAGCTCATTACTAATGTTGAGAGCAGTGAAAAGCGAAGGAGATTTTGGGTAGACATATTTGAGGCCCCGTTTAAACCGGGAAATTCTGATTGGGTAGGGAGCTCGGAAAGTAGAAATCGGAAGTCGGAAAGGGAGAAGGTGGAAATTCAAAATTCAAAATTCCGAACTCTAAATTCCCCACCCCTCTCGACGCTCTACCCTTCCTCTTCCGTAGCGTAGCCCCAGGCTGAGAAAGTACGCTGGCAAGTCTGATGGATCTGTTGCTTGGTAGCTGAATCGAGAGGCGGAAAGGTGTTTTTGCGATATCCTTGCCGCGCCGCAAAATAACCCTGCAGTCTAGTATCAAAGGCTTCCGAGTAGGGCAAATCTAAGGTGCGATAAATTGTTTGAATCTGCTGGATGGGATCCTGCTCCAAATCGGTGAAGCGCACATCGCAGAATTGTCCCGCAGGAATGAGGTCTTTCTGTTCGAAATAAGCATCGTAGAGGATTTGGTAGCGGCGTAAGATGCCGCCATCAATGCCCTGGAGGTTGGGCTTTTGTAAATAGCTCTGCCAGCCCGCCGTCGCGAAATAATGCTGCATGGACTGAAACACGCGATAAGGGTGACGGTGAATGTGGACAAAGCGGGCCTGCGGAAATAATTCCAGCAGCAATCGGATTCGTGCAGTGTGGGGCGGGGATTTGAGGACTAGCTGACGGCGATATTTGAAGGTCAACTTCTGCAGTAACCATCGAAAGGCATCCTGCCATTGCTGACGTTCCTCGGGCGATAGGTCCTGCAAGGTTAAATAACGCTCGTAGTATGACTCTGCTTGAGGAAAGGAGAAGGCAACATAGTAGGACTGTCCTGTTATTAATGACAGAGCAAACTCATCTTCCTGGGGCAAATGAAACCCCAGTGACATATTGTCCATCGGGCGCTGCGTGGGGAGCAGGCCAGCAAATAACCGGGTCAAAAACTTCTCTGCTAGCAGGAAATTTTTGGGGCTCAGGGTTTCAAAGGTATTAGGAAAAGCCAGGTGCTCGGTATCTAAGGCCAGTAGTTCATGCAAGAGCGTGGTGCCACTGCGCCAATGCCCCAGAATAAAGATTGGATCGGCAGGCAATTCCACCGCCGCGATCGCATCCTCGTAGCGCTGCGTCTCGAACCAGCCGAAGATCGTACTCAGCCCACTGGTCAGGGTAATCGCCCCAGCACGGTACCAATAAGCTGGGGCGATTTGAAACTGGTTTTGTTGCAATAAAGACCACCAATGGTCAAAGGTAATCCCCGCCAAATAATTCCCTTTGAGCTGCCATTGGGAGGGGAGGGATTGCGGTTTAGTCTTGGCCATCTTTTCTTTATTGGCATGATTCACTATCCCAGGCTCCCGCATTGGCAATACCGTAGGTCTGGCGAAGTGTTTCTAGATCTTGATCCAGCACTGTGGCCAAGTCGATATAGGCATCAATTGTCGGGCGGACGGTTAGCCCTTGCTTAACACCGGCAACATAAAGCCGTAAGAGCTTGAGTGGCGAATATCGCACCGCCTCGGTGCCCACGGCGCGTCCCCAGCAGGCGCGCCAGATCACTTCGATCGCGGTGCCAATGCTCTGCAGGTAATAGATCCAGGGCCGCCGCCAGGTGAGTGACGTTAACAAAAAACCGATGAGGCGCATTTCGTCATCTAAATCAGTGCTGTAGCCGGTAACAACATGCATTACGTCATGCCGCTGCAGGTCCTGCCAAGGGATTGTGAGCCACCAACCTAGTTGTAAATCCTGATTACGCACAAAATCGGGATTGGCACGATAGTATTTCTCTAAGCCTTGCCGGAGGGTTTGTTGAGTAGTCATGCGTGTCTCCTTGTGGTGGCCTCATCGGCTGATGCTGAGTTGTTCTGGGTGCGCTAACGAAGCGGGAGTTTGTAACTCCAGGTAACGATGCAGATACTCGAAAATGAGGCCATGCAACAGTAAGTTGTGCGCAGCCGCAAAGGGACTGTTAGGAGCTAAAGGATGGCGATTGGTAATGATAGAGTGCCAGTCAGAGTTACCGGTAATTTTACTGATATACCGTCCGAAACTCTCATCAAACTGTAAAGACAAGACTGCCCGCTCAAATTCATGGCTGGTAGTACACAAGGAATAACAAATTTTGAATGCCTCCAGAGCGGATTCTAGATCCAGCACTTGCAACCAACCGCGTTGGGTGACATCGATATCGACTTGGATCGGCTTAATACCGCTGTAATCAAGGCCCCGTGCTTGTACCTGCGAAAGCCAGGCAGGATCTTGCGGTTGGGTCTTGTGGTAGTCCAGCACAAAGTTATAGAGAATTAAATCATGTTCGATGAAGGCATTCGCGGCCAACTCTTCAACAGTGAGAGGATACAGTTGAGGACGCGCGATTGTGGGATCGGGACCATTATCAATCAGAAAATTGACAATATTAGACTCAACCGCCATGTGGCGGACGATCAAGTAATTGGCTTCGGGCGAGGTAAAGGTGTTGAGAAACCAAACCGCCATTTGGTGCATCAGACGGTAGGAGCGAAACTGGAAGGGGAGGAGCCGCTTTATGGTCATAATCATGGCCAGCCCCAAATTAGCCATGACTTTGATGGGCCAGAGCAAATAAACCCGTGACCAACTTCGCAGATCCTTGACCATATAGGCTTTTACTAGCGGATCCATGGGGATAGCACCATCCAGGTACATCGCGTCCCAAACTTGGGGATCCTTGCGGTCATGGGGGCCAGGCATCCAGGTCATACCGTAATTTCCTCCAACTGCAAACGATATAGGCGGGCTGTCACTTTGGCAGTCTTCACAATGCGATCGCCAATTTCCGGGGTCATCCAATCGGCGTTCAAGAATTCTTCGAGTTTTTCGATGTGGGATTCATCATTTTCAGCGTGGTAACTCAGGAAGGTTGTCTGCTGCTTTGTTAGTGACAGAGTTTGCTGAATCATGGCAGCCCATTGGCCTGCCATTTGATTGCCCAAGCCTTCAATAATGAACATGCTGCCCATCAGGTCAACAGGATTTTCGCGTGAGGCACGCTGGAAAATATACGCGGAGAGCGCCTCTGAACCAATATTTTGTTGGGCACTCACAATTTCTTCGAGCACCCCTCCAACGGACACATAATCCCGTTCCAACATCTGAAAATCGCGATGCTCATCACGGGCATGACCAATCAGGAGCGATCGCAACGAAAAATCGGTCGCGTTCGAAGCCGCACGGGTGATCCAGCGCGCCCCATCAACCACCTGGGGACGCAAATTCCGCAACAGGGCTTTGTAATCGTCAAGGGTAAAGTCACCCCGGTGCAGGCGTTGCAAAATCGGGACAGATCGCAGCTGGCGCTGGAAATCTAGCCAAACCAACATCAGCTGACGTAGTAAGTTAGTCGTAACCGTCTCCTCCGAGGCTGATTCGGCCATTACAGTTCCTAAGGGCATCGCTGGAGCTTGCTCAGTGGCTGCCATTGATGGCATTGATGCCGATGCAGTCCCCGTTGTCCCCTGAGCAGCACCCTCGACAACCGTCATCATCAGGTACGCGGTCGAGAAGCGGCCACTCTCTGGTACGAAGCAAGCGACTTTTTGCCCCGGTTGTAATTTACCGGAGTGAAACAACTCCTCCAACATCAGGTAAATAGAGGCACAACCGGTGTTACCAAGCGTATACAGATTCGTGAACCATTTTTCTTCAGGCAAGGCACAACCTGCTTTCTCCATCAATTCAAAGGTGCGGCTGCGGAAGAAATGGGAGGAGTAATGGCAGAGAAACCAATCAATCTCTTCCAGACGTATCCGCCCCGCTTCAATTAGCCGCACCCAACCTTCAATCCCCAATTCCACAACAGCGTCCAAGAGGCGAATATTCTGCCGCAAATTCAACACGCCTGCTTGAGTAGCGGCTGTCTGAGAAGGGTAATCCATCCAGCTGGCGGGCTGCGACGGGTTATCAACCCCTGCATACATGCAGGTGGGATAGGCGTTCGCATGGGAGATGAGTTCGATCCACTCCACCTTGAAGCTCAGTCCTGTCGCTGCTGGATGATCGCTTAGTAAACAAGCTCCCGCACCATCGGAGAGCATCCAGCGTAAAAATTCCGTATCAAAGGGTAGCCTTTCTCCTGCTTGAACAGCTTTCTCGGCCTCGAAGCGGGTGTTTTTAAACAAACGTGACGCCAACTCGGAAGCAACCGCGATCGCTCGGCGTTTATGCCCCAGTTGAATTTGCGATGTGGCATATTTAAGTGCAGCCACGCCAGCACAGCAAACTCCTTGATGGGAGGTTGCTTCCAGTTGGGAAAACTCTGAGAGCTCGCCATGGACCATGCTGGCAAATCCTGGCACCAGCAAATCGGGCCAGGTAGTGCCACAGGTAAGCAGATCAACTTCCTTGGGGGAAATTTCGGCATCCTGAAGCGCATCCCGGACAGCAGCAGCAGCCATCTGCGCATTACTAATAGTGGTTTGTTGTTGGCGATCCAGAGCATAATAACGCTGCTGGATACCATTGTTTTTGAGAATGCGCGTCCGGACCCTTGAGGGGCGACCATTCACCTGGCCCAGATAATCCTCCATCTCATCGTTCCCAATGGGCTCACCCGGTAGGAATTTTCCGATATGGGTAATGAAGGCATTCTGCAGGTGGGGTTGAGAGTCCGTTGAAGAAGTCGATATCAAAGATTGCAACGCCATTTAGACCTCGGCAGTAAAGATCACCGTGTTACTTCGGGGTCGGTTGCCATTCTGAGCGTCCCAGGATAGCAACCTTAGACCACAGTTTTGAGTCCTGGAAATTCTCATATTTTATTGATGTAGGATAACCTGAATGCGCATAGTGTTAGTTCCCTGCATGAACATTTTGGGATATTGGAAACTGCCACATTGACTCCATACTTTGAGTTTTGCCCCCAAAGCCAGCCAGTTGAGCCAACATAATTGAAATTGAGGTTTCAGGGCTAACAGACTCCTGGGGCAAGCATCTTCATAACTTCCTTAGTCTGACGATTGTTACGCCTGTCACGCCCGAAAGCAAGTGGTTTCAGGTGCTAGAGATATGCAGCAAAAATCTTGAATCACCGAGTCTGAGGACTTGACTTACCCCTAGAACTTGAGGCGACAACGGCAAAAAATGAAAAAGCCATAAGTAATGCTTCTTTGCACCTGGCTCTATAAAAAAGCCCGTTGATGAGGGTTACAACTTAACGTGGGATGTTTTCCTAGGGTAGAATTCAGGCATCAGAATTCAGTTCTCTTCTGAATTCTGACTCTTAGCTCCTGACTCCCTACACCTCCAGCATTTCCCGGCTTAAACGGGACACCGACTCTTGCAAAAAACCGGGGTCCTAAACACGTTAATTGTTGAAGCACGCTAGGCTGATAGGGCAGACGCAGAGTTGACTGCCAGCGTATTGACCCAAATGGCAAGCTGTGTGCGATCGCGCAATTCGACACGATTAAGGATGTTGCTCACATGATTTTTGACCGTTTTTTCGGTTATGTGAAGTATCTGCGCGATTTCTCGATTGCTAGCGCCCTCACCAATGAGAATTAACACTTCTTGCTCTCGAGGTGTGACGTCCTGGAAAATCTCTTTTGGCTTTTTAGTGACAAACGTTTGAAGCTGTCGACATAATTTGCGATCAAGGCCAGGACTAAACTGCATATAACCTTTATAGGCGGCTTGAATAATATGACTGAAATCTTCGAGAGGGGTGTCTTTAAATAAATAGCCAACCGCACCTTGTTGTATCGCCTTGCTGAGATATTGCCCCTTATTATGAGTCGTTAATATTAGGACTTTTACTTGAGGATGGGCACGGTAAACTTCCCCCGTGGCTGTTATCCCATCCATGCCTGGCATGTCAATATCCATTAAAACGACATCAGGTTGTAGCGCTTGAACCTGTGCGATCGCCGCTTTACCATCACAGGCTTCTCCCACGACCTCAATCATCTCCTCATTTTGAAAGCTCGCCTTCAGGCCATAGCGAACGATATTATTATCATCTACAAGTAACACTCTAATAGAATTCTGCGGTACGATCATTTGCCCATCCCATTTCATTGTTTCTACAAACGATAATTGGGGTTCCAAGTATCCATCCTTTGCCGCAATTCACAGAAGCTAACCGCTCACGAAGATTGAGCGAACCTTTTAAGTAAATGAATACACATAAACTTATCAAGCCACTTTTTTACGGCGTCATCCTCTTAATCTGTCTTGTCTATTTGGCGCACGAAAATTCTGGGTTTACTTGGAGCAAAGAATCTACTTTTGCGCCCTTATTGTCAAAGATGTCAGATGTAACAAAGGCAAACGACTCAGTTTTTTGTTCAGTTTTTTGCCTCTCTATCGTCAAAGATGTCATGCGCAAGGGCGATAAATTGCTCAGCTTTTGGCTCAGTAAGTGCTGACATGATCGCGATCACAATTCTGAGAGTTCTTGCCTGAAAGGGATTTCAGCCTATTCTCAGCAAGTTCTCGGCTTTGGCCTAGCGTGGTCTCAGAGAGTCATTTTCAATCCGTGACGGGGCATCTGAAGCCAAACGGATAGCACATTTTCGGCACGATGTAGGCTCAGTTTTTGTCTCACTTTTCTGAGTCGTTTCGATGTAGTAACAAGGATGCAGACATCGGCTAATTGGCAGTCCAGCGATGCATTATGGTTGGCGGACATCATTGTCCCGTCTGGGAACGAGAAGATATGATCGTTGACCTGACAGCAACTGTGTTTCTTGAGATACCGTTGAAAATGCTCACGATTGAAGAAGGTACCCCCAGTGTTCAAGGTCTCTAACCAATAAGCAACGAACAACCAACAACAAATAACGAATGGCAGTTTCTAACAATAACGGCAAATCACGTTTTTGCCAGAAACGCCGATTTCTTTGGTTATGTTGGTATTCAACAGGACATCTCAGAACCACCAGAGGCGATAATTTACATATAGGTGTGTTGGTCCTGTAGGAATCAGTTGAAGGTGATGAGGAGTTTGAGAAAGCATCTAAGCTACTTTTGGTATCCGTTAGCGATCGCGATCGGCACTTCAGGTGTGTTTGGAACCACTACAGTGTGGTCTGGCTTGGCCCTGGCACCCGAATTTTGGGATCATCCCATTTTGGCTCAGCTCAAAAATGTGAAATCCCTTTCTCAGCTTGATCGGTTGCAGTCACGCGTGCGAGAAGAAATTGATGATTTACCTTCGTTGCACTTTGCCCGTGATATGGGGGAGTTGGCTCCCTACTATACTCTGGTGCAGGTCACCCATCGGGTTAACCAACGCATCGAGTTAGAAGCCACTGCGGAAGCCCACTTCAAGCGCGCTAAAGAACTGGGAATTCAAGGTATCGATACGCGGGATACAGGCCGTGAAGACGGCGAAGAATCCCTAGAAGAATTGCTGCAGCAAGAATATCTCTGGGAGTCTGCCATCAGACAGTTACAGCAGATTCCAGAGGAATCAATGTTGTTAAGCTCAGCTGCCGATAAGCAAGAAGAATACGCAGCTATTTTGGAACCCGTTGCTGCCGATATTGATGTCCTGCAGTCTGAATTCTTAGCCACAATTGCGGAAGCAACTGGTCGGCCTCATGCTATTCGCATCACCATCTGTCACTTGTCGGGAGAATGTCGTGACTACAAAGGCGATGTTCCCCCGGCTAGTCCAGCCAGTTTGATCAAAGTGCCTGTAGCTGTTGTGCTAATGCACAAGGCTATGGCTGAAGGTATCGACTTGGCTGAACCTGTTTATATCGATTCCCACAACTGGACCGAAAACGCAAACGGGGCCAAGATTTACGTTCGTCATGAGTACCCGCTCCGAGAAGTCATGGTACGCATGATTAAAGAGAGCAACAACATTGCCACCAACCAGTTACTTGACTACATTGGCTGGGAGTATCTGGACAATGCTCTGCAAGAAATGGGGTACAGCGCTACCAAGGTGAGAACCAAGTTGATCGGTGAACGCACGGCTCCCACACGGAATCGGGCCGTGGGCTCAAACATCATCACCTCCAACGAAGTAACGGAAATGATGCGCCAGATCTATACCTTTACCAATCCCGGTGATGATGAAATTTTAGAAGGGATGGTAGGGCAATATGACTGGGATTTTGGCTACCTGGCAGTGCGTAAGCTAAAGAATAAGCGCGTTGCCTGGATTGGTGAGAAAACGGGTCAAAACTCCAAGGTCATTGGCAGTTCGATGGCGGTCAAGATTGATGATGAGCGTTATGTGTTGACGGTCACGATTGATCACAGTGCTAACCAGAAGATGCTGCGAAAAGTCATTGGCGATGTGATTCAAGCCATTTTGGATGATGGGCATCTAGTACGCACCAGTCGAGACTGACTCCAAAGGCTTAATGCACGGGCAAGTCATTGGGGTAACGAGTGCTGCGGCGATCGCAGTCTTTACACACCCCATGCCTCGCCTCAAGTAGGCAAAATAACAAATAACAGTTGACAAACGGAACTTTTTCGCTACAGTCATTGCTATTATCTTGGAGCTTATGTCATCGGCAGCAATATGGTTAATGTAGCCACCCCATCCAAAGAGAGATTGTCCACCAAGGCTCTAGCAGCAGGAGGGCAATTTCGGGCAATTGCATTGTGGTTAAATGAGCCGCTGATACCGCAAGGAATTTATGTTCAGGTTCGAAAGGACAAGCGCCAAGGGTGCATCCTAATTGTTGCTGAGTTTGAACGTCCGCCAGAACCCCAACGGTTGACTCAATACATTTGCCATTTGATTTGGCAATTAAACTCGCCACTCATTGAAGGGATCCACCTGATGGCGCGGCCAGTTGGCGAATCTAGACTGGCTTGGGAACGCCGTGTTCGCATCATGACTCCGGCTTTACGGGAACAGCTTAATCGTTTCAAAGGTAAAGGGGGGCCGGTGTCATCCACTTCCATGCCACCCGCGATCGCCCAAAAGCCTTCTAGCCCAAACCAGCCCAGCCCCCAGAGGCTCTTTACAGAGCAGCTCAAGACACTACGAGCCTTTATGCTCACCGGGTCAGCCGTGGCAGCTTTTGTCTTTGGTTGCTTAGTGGAAATACTATTATCGGCAGGTCAAGGCCCGTCGCTCCCCTTCGAAAATCGCCAAACCTCCCAACAACAACCCGTAGAGGTGCAAATACCAGAAAGCCAGCCGTTGACGAGTCCCCAACTGCCCAATATCAAAACGGTGTTGGCCGATTATGAGCCTGACTCGGCGAGCCATCAGGCTGAAGCCATGCCAGTGTCTCAGACGCCATCGGCACATGAGGCAGCTCCCGTCTACCACGTACCAACAGATCGTCCCAATTACGTACATGGTGCTTTGGAACCCGTAGGGGTCATGGCACACGAACGGCTACCAAATCCGGCAGATCCTACCGTGACACTTGTCTTCGGTGGGGATGTCAGCTTGGACAACTTACCCTACAGCAATTACGAGGACGACCAGCAATTGTTGGCGGGTGTGCCTGTTTATCAGCAGGCCGACGTGGCAATGGTGAACTTGGATGATTCTCTGGCAACTGCAGATACCTCTTTAGAAGAAAAATTTCTTGAACGCCAACGACCTGATGCGATTAACCTCTTGAAAGCAGGAGGAGTCGACATCATTAATTTGTCCAGTCAACATACCCTCGACTTTGGCGAAAACGGCTTGGCAGAGACATTAGATGTGTTGGATAGCAGCGGCATTTATCGTGTCGGTGCTGGACGCAATGAACGTGAGGCCCGTCGCCCTGAGATCCTGGATGTTAAGGGACAGCGTATTGCTTATTTAAGCTACGACCAAACGGGAGAACACTCGGCATATGGTTCGTTTGCCGGTGTGAATGTTTTGGACAAACAAACTGTCATTGAAGATATTGGGGCAATTCGCGATGAGGTGGACTGGTTGGTCGTGAATTTCCGCTGGACAGAGGAGATTCCCGAAAAGGCTGCCGATTTTCAAACGAACCTAGCTCGGCTGGCGGTGGATAAAGGGGCTGATTTGGTTGTCGGCCATCATCCGACTCAACTTCAGGGGGCCGAGATTTATAAAGGGCGTCCTATTGCTTACTCGTTGGGAGACTTTGTCTTTGGCAAGCTAACCGAGGAAACGACAGCGGCGTCAGCCATGCTGCAGGTATCCCTCAGCGATCGCCAAATGAAGGTTGATTTGATTCCAGTCAAGGTTGAGGCTGGCCAACCCCAACGAGTTCAAGGGACAGAAGCAGCTAACATTCTGAATAAAATTCGCACCGCATCGCAAGACTTTGAATCACCGATGGATACCTCAGTGGTGCTGGATGCGCGTCCACCCGTGCTTCTCCAACCGGATGAATCGCAAAAAGATAATCCCTTTGTTGAAGGCTCTCAAGCTGAGTCAGATGGCTCATCACAGCCAGAAGAAAAAACGCCACAGGAACTCTTACTGAATGTTCCACTGGAGGCTGATGATGTGCCGCCCATCAATATGGAGCCGATTCCCGATGAGTTACTCAATAATTGGGGGCCAAAACAAGGCGCAGGGACTCTGTACAAACCAGAATCAACGCTACCGAGTGACTCAAGGTTATTTTCAATTCCTTCTCCTGAGGAGGAAGCCAAGCCCCAGGTACCAACTGAATCAGGTGTATCTGAAGAGGCTGAGCCAGACTTATCTAAGGCTGATGAGCCTGAATCTGACCCCAAACCCTCTCCCCTTGATGCCGATGTAATGCCCCCTGAGGGTGCTATCAAACCCTACAGCGAACCTCTGGTTGGCCCTCTCAGTGTTTTACCGGCTGAGGCTCCGGCGATCGCGGTTGAGGCCGAAGTCGTGCCAGAATCAGAATCACCAACAGTCGAACCCCCTGCAGGCGCAGTTCAGGCAGAGGGTGAACAGGAGGCAATACCCACCGAAGATCCTGCGATCGCGGTTGCAGCTGAAGTTGTACCAGAAGAACTTGAGTGGGAGACAACTCCTGAGGATACTCTGCAAGAGGTTGCATCTGCAGAAATCCCTCTGTTAGCACAGCAGCAGCTTGGGTTACCGCAATCTCGCATCTTCAAACCATTGCATGAATCTAAGACAACCGAGCTCAACACTGACCTCAATGCTGAAGTTATTGATGTGGAGAAACTAAGTGTAAGGACAGAATCCGATCACCCGTAGAAAGGTGAGAGGGTTTCCAGGAATTAGACTATCGATACAGTGTTTTTCAGTCAGGTGGGATATGCATGATCATCTACAGGAGAGGGTTTGAAGCTTAAATTTGGATCTCACCCGATTCAGAAATGCTGTATCGATAGTCTAATTCCTGGAAACCCTCTCACCTTTCTACGGGTGATCGGATT
>JBCBTQ010000021.1:0-40144 GCA_039818605.1 Cyanobacteria bacterium J06639_14
GTGGTGCTCTGTGTGGGCGACACGACCTACCTGGATTATGGTGGCATCCTCGTTAAACGCGACGGCTATGGACCCCAAGGCAATGGCGGGAATGGGTTACTGCTCCACAGTGCCCTGGCGGTTGACCCCGAATCAGGTCAACCTTTGGGATTACTTTGGCAAAAATTATGGCACCGTCAGCCTCGTGCCAAGCCCCCTAGTGATGAAACCCCAGAGCAGAAGAAACAGCGCCGTGCCAAGGTTCGCAAGGCTCAGCGAGAGCGAGCCTTTGAAGACAAAGAATCGTATCGGTGGGTCGAAGCGATGACGACGGTTGAGCGAGCGGTGCAGCCATCAACACGGGTGATTCATGTATTTGACCGCGAAGGGGATATTGCCGAAGTGTTCGACCAAATCAACACGTTGAGTCATACCGGCGTGGTGGTGCGGGCCGCCCATAATCGTAGTCTTGAGCAAGACCCCCATCGCTTATGGGCCAAGCTTGAGGCTCAAACGATGGCGGGCTACCACACGGTGGCATTGAGTGAAACCAAGGCCCGCAAAGCCCGTACGGCCAAACTCGCCATCCGCTTTTGCCCGGTACAACTGCGGTCTCCGACTCGGTTGGGCACCGAGAGTCAGCTTCAGGTGGTCGCCGTTTATGCCCATGAAGTGGATTGTCCAGAAGGCGCAGAACCGGTTTCCTGGATGTTGCTTACCAGTGAACCTGTCACCACGCTGGAGCAGGCTCAAACCATCCTGCGGTGGTACACGTATCGCTGGCGTGTGGAGGAATATCACAAAATCCTCAAATCGGGGTGTCAAGCGGAGCGCTATCGTCTGGCAGCGGAAGGGATGAAATCCTTGCTGGCTTTCCTGAGTGTGATTGCAGTCGATTTGTTGCGCTTGACCTATTGGCAACGAACCCAACCGGAGCGCCCCGCCGAAGGGGTCCTCAATTCAGTCCAACTCCAAGTGCTCAAAGCCAAGTCGACTCATTTACCCAAGACTTTGACAGTGGCTTGGGCGGTTGAAGCCATTGCCCGCTTGGGGGGCTATCTGGAACATCGCCGCAAAACTGCCATCGGCATTCAGGTCCTTTGGCGAGGATGGGCTAAGTTACACGACTTAGTTGAAGGATGGCAACTGGCTAACCAGACTCAGACTTAGTGGGAAAAGTCAGGTTGCTGTCAGGCGAACATTGCTCGTCACCGTATTACCAAACAGCGTCAAGGTTTGTCCTTCACCAACCTCTAATAGGCCTTCATTCGTCAAATCCCCTTGCGGTGAAGCCCCAAACTGCACCCCCAACGGCACACTCATCGTCAAAAACGGCTCCCCCTCAGGATTCACCGCACTAAACGCGCTGCCATCTTGAAACTCAAGCATCTCCGCAGTACTCGCCGTAAACGCCCCACTAATATCCAGTCGCGCATTCGGGCCAAAGATGATGCCGTTCGGATTCAGCAAAAACAAATTGGCCGCTCCATCCACGCCCAACAGGCCATCAATCTCAGACACATTGCTGCCCGTCACCCGACTGAGGATATTCTCAATCCCTACAGGATTCGCAAAATAGACCTGCTGCCCCGTGTTGACATTAAATTCTTCAAAACTGTGGAACAGGTTACTGCCCCGAGTTTCTCCGCCCTCAATGCGGTCAATCGCATCACCGTCAACAACAATCGAGCCCTCATCTCCCAGCGTATCGTCGGGAATAATCTGAGCAATCAGTACACCTTCATTCAGCCATGTCTGCTCAGGGAAACCAACCGGCTGTCCGTCCGCTACAGAACTCTGAAACTGCACACCACCAAGGGGAGCTGCATGGGCCTCAATGGCCACATGTCCGCTAACCAATACCAAACCAACCGGAAACCACGTAGCACATAAGGGGCGAATCATAGAACAACAGCAGCGCTTTGCGCCCATCCTGTAAACCGACTTTCTGTTTCGGCACCCTTGCGCCCTATTCTACAAACGTCATAAATGAAACCGGGAGAGGTCTCCCGTTAGGATTCAAACTTTTTGCAGAGTCAGAATTTTCTGATGAATGGTTTCTAATACTTCGTCCAGATTTTGGTGGACATCGCTATGGGATAAAGCGTAAACACCAGATTTTCATGTGATCGGAACCCCGAAGCCCAACATCGATCGCCTTCTCCCCTTTCACAAGGGGGATCCACAGGGGATTCTCAGAAAAACGAGTACTGTAGCGTGAAATATAGGCCATTCTCTTGCAAAGTGTCGCGGTCTTCCGTATCCGGATCAATCAACGGAATCCCCCAATCGAACCGTGCTGTGAGGTCCTGTTGACGAAACAATAACCCGACCCCAACCCCCACTAACAGATCCGGATTTGCCGCATCAAAATTCCAGCCATAGCCCGCATCCAAAAACGGCGTAATTTGTAAAAGCCGGTCGTTCGTGCGATCGCGCCAAAGCGGTAACCGCACCTCCGCCGAGCCCCAAACCCCGCTGTCAGTCGACAATAGATTCTGGCGATAGCCCCGCACCGTTGACTGCCCCCCCAAACTCAGCTGCTCCAGACTCAACAGCGGATCTGCCGCGAGCTGTGTACTGCCCCTGAGCAGCAAGAGTGCATCCGGCCCAATCACCCGCACCCACTGTGCCTGCCCCTGCCACGAGAAAAAACGACTGTCCGGCGCATTGTCATTAATCGTGGCATCCAGAAAATCGAAGCCGACATTGAACTGCGATCGGAGTGCCAGCACCTGTTCCGGACTGCGCTGAGTCCACTCCTGGAAAAAACGTAGTGCCGAGACCCGCGTACGTCCCTCATCATCTGCCCCCGGTGACAGCGGCGTCGGGCCAATATCATCAATCCCCAAAGACGTCTGAGATATCTGATGGGAAGCCGTCAAGCCCAGGGCAAACTCCTCTGTTGGCGTTTGCCATAAGGGGTGTCGCAGCGTCAGCTCATAAAAATCCGAATCGGAATCGATCTCCAGGACATCAAAGGGATCTTCAACCACTTCATTGTCTGAGAGATTCACTGCCAACTTAAGTGTGCTGCCATGGGGACTGATCGGCAACATATAGTCAACATCGAACCCATCACTGCCACTGGTAAGGGTGTAGCCAATGCTCAGACTATCCCCAAGTCCCAGTAGATTCGCTTCCGTAATCCGCAACTGATGGCGTACCGTCCCCACACTGGGAGAGCGATTATTGTCTAGCGTATACGTCACCCCAAAGCTGTCTGTTTCCACTACGTCAACCACCAGGCGACTAGTTCCGGCTTGGGTACCGGCCCGTAGATCTGCCGAAATACTATGAATCAGCGGATCAATCTGTAAGAGCTGTAATCGTTCCACTAGGCGATTCACATTCAACGGAGCTGCTGTTCCTAGCGCAATGCGGCTACTGACATAACCCGGATGTAAACGCTGGGTGCCGTTAACCACAATCTCTGACAAACTGCCTTCCACGATCTCCATCTGCACCACCCCATCAATAATTTGCTGAGGTGGCACGATCGCGCCTGAAGTGGCATAACCGTTATTAATGTAAAGCTGGTTTACGGCTGTACGCGCAGCGGCAATATCCGCAAAGGTCTTCGCTTCTCCTGTAAACTCATCCGTCAACGCTCCTAGTTCTTCGTCGGTAAAGGCTGTGTTGTTAATAAATTCAAATCGCTCAATTAAAAAAGTTGCCTCATTCGTCGGCAGTGGAGGTTGGCGTAGTCCCTCTTGCGGACCTAACAATTCATCAGCAGGAGGCAGATCAGGAAGCGGCGGGGTCTCTTGCGGGGTCTGGGGTTGAGGAGGCACCGTATCTTGAGGTGGCGGCAGGTCGTCAGGTACTAAGACATCTGTTTGCGCCTGAGCCTCCCCTGCAGAACTCAACCACAGCAAACACAATATCCCAACAGCACTAATATATCCCTGCGCTAAGGCAACTCCATCGATTGATTCAATCCGTCTATCCTGTTGGCAGTGTGATCGAGACACATCTCTTCCCCATTGCGATTGGATTGCCATTGCAATTGGCAGTACAGATTCCCGGTCTGTGCATTCATTCAGGCATCTCCCCGAACGAGCACCACTCGAACTAGCAACACTGTACGGAGCGTATAAGTCCCCTCGGTACAATACAAAAGAATATCGATATTTCCTGATGGGATGGTAGCCCTCAGAGCCATCTTTTTGTCCAAACCTGAACTGTTCTTTTCTATCGCCCAACTCTGACACATCCCCCAACAGGATGGTCAAAGGATGTCCAAGGCTACAAGCCAGCTATGATGGCTATTTAAGGGTACTTGGACAACCTGGACATCTTCACAGGCAAAATAGCGTCTATGGTAAGAACAGCCTGGATTTCACTGGTTCAAATTGGCACACGTCTTGAAGGATATAGCTCGCTTTCTCAGTGAGAATTAGATACACTTATAAGTATATGGATACTACCCGACAACAACTCACGCAGCGCATAGAGGCCCTTCCAGTAGAGAGCCTCAGAGCCATATTGCTTTCCTTCATCCAATCCAGCGACGACTCAGCCGTTGAAGCGCTGGTCAAGGTATTGGGGAACGGAAAAGAGCAGGCTAGCGGCAAGCGTGTAGTGGTCGAACAACGAGATCGCATCGGCGCGGTCGTCGAAAGCCCTGAATCCGAATCAGAGCTTTCGGCAGAAAATATTGCTTGGCTGCGCGAACAGGCTGAGGTGGGTTTGAAAGACTATCGTGACGGCAATTTTGCTGACATAACTTCTCCCGAAGAACGGCAACAAGTGCTTAGTGCGATCCGTGCTTCAGCCAAAGCGGAAGCCGCCAAACGATTATCCGAAAGACTCTGATGTGGTCTTGTTTTCTCTCGGGAACAGCACAGCTTGATATCAAAGACATTTATGTCCATGGTTACCTCCAGTTTGGCGAGCGCATAGCTGAGGATTATGACGAGCTTATCAATCAAGCCCTAGCAGATATCTGTGAGGATCCTCATCGGATTGGGGCTAAACCCGTTCCAGGAAAAGATGACGGTCTGCATCAATACCCTTTGTCATTAAGTAAGAAACGCACACAGGGCAAAATCAAGAAACCAAAGCATGTCGTGCTCTACTACATCTTTGCAAGAGAACGTGCGATTGTAATTGCGCGTGTGCTTAGAGAAGGACGAGAGCAGGAGCAGAAGAAAATTAACCGTGCCAGAGTGATGGACGATTTAGATTAGAGGCAGAATCTGCTTTCCATCTCATCCGACGCGGACACAATGAGGACCAGATGGGCACAGGATGTCCAGCGCTGAGAATCAGCTATAGCTGCATCCGACTTAACTCGGACAACCTGGACATCTTCAAAAGCAAAATAACGTCTATGGTAAGAACAGACTGGATTTCACTGGTCTAAACTGGCACACGTCTTGCGAGTCCAATTTAAGTCCATATCTTAAACAGCAATCGCTGTGTTCCTTTCTCAGATTAGGTTCTAAAATTAGTTACGCTCGACTTGAAATCGGATGTCCCAAAAGGACCGTGGGTTCGAATCCCACCCTCTCCGTCCAAGCATTTCAACATTGTGTCCGCGTCAGATGAGATGGAAAGGATGTCCCCATCACTGGCAGATAAGGACGGCAAAATTAGGAACCATAGCTCATACTTAGAATACGCGTAGCCCCAAGTCACTCGTGACATCGACCCTTGCAACTCCCTTAAGTCAGATTGAACTTACCCCTGGTAGCGCTATGCGAATCACAGGGGTGACCTGGGAGAGCTATTTGGCTCTAATAAGCGAACTTGGGGAGAACCGCGCCACCCGCATTACTTACGACACGGAAGTCCTCGAAAGCAGTACTGATCGCCCCTCGATCAGCATAAATTCCGGGTCGTACCATCTCAAGACCGACTCCCAGCCTTTTGGTCTCTCATGCTTTTCGGTAAAGGTAATTAGATGATCCCCTTTGGGGGATTGAAGGTAGGCTTAGAGCATGTTGAAGTACACCTCGATCGCGACACCATGGCCCCTCGATCGCAACCGTCTAAGAAATCTGCTCATCACCGTTGGCCCAAGAAAACTGAACTCGTGGGCTTGGCGTTTTCGCTGGTAGCCGACCGGG
This sequence comes from Cyanobacteria bacterium J06639_14, assembly GCA_039818605.1. Classification (GTDB taxonomy): domain Bacteria; phylum Cyanobacteriota; class Cyanobacteriia; order Phormidesmidales; family Phormidesmidaceae; genus SIO1E4. The sequence continues at coordinate 6,054 of JBCBTQ010000021.1, forward strand.
ATTATGAGCTGTATCCGCAATACAGCATCGGGCTCCATGCTTGGTTTCTCCAGCAAATTCAACAGTTTGATGCCGAGCTGTCGGCTTATCTACACGATGGTGAATCAGAGAAACCTTTCGCCATTACCGGGCTGAGTGGACAATTCGTTCCCCACAGTCGGGCTTTGCAACTCCAAAAGGGGAAGGTTTATCGCTGGCAGGTAACCGGCTTTTCGCAGCGAGCGGTCGCGGGATTGGCCACTTGGCTACCACGCGTACCAGAGACCCTGGTGCTGAAAGAGGTTCCCTTACAAATTCAGCAAGTGGAGGTCGTGCTACCCGCCACCACCTATGCCAACCTGGCCAAGGCCCCGCTCACGGGCAATAGTCTCAGCCTTAGTTTCTTAAGCCCCACCAGTTTTCGCCGCAAGGGACATCACTTGCCCTTGCCCTGGCCCCGCAATGTCTTCCATAGCTATCTGCGCCGCTGGAATGATTTTGCCGGTGAAGCGATCGCCCAGGATACTTTTCTGGACTGGATTGACGACCATGTGTTGATTCATCGCCATCAGTTGCAATCAGTGAAAGTGGCGGCAGGCAAGCGAGGTTCAGTCACTGGCTTTACAGGCGCGATCGCCTATGGCTTAGATCGTCAGGCCACCGCCAATCCAGACTTTCATCGCCTGTTTTTCGCCTTGGGACAATTCGCACAATACTGCGGCACGGGGCATAAGACGACCTTTGGCCTGGGGCAAACGGTCTCCGGTTGGCATCTAAAGCAGACCCAAGCATTTGCGATCCCCTCGGCCCAAGGGCTGCTGGCAGAGCGCATTGAAGAATTAACGACGCGATTTCGTGAGCTGCGCCAACGTACCGGAGGCACCCGCGCTGAGAACATTGCCGAAAAATGGGCCACGGTGGTAGCACGGCGCGAGCTAGGCGACTCGCTACAGGATATTGCAGCGGATTTGGAGATGCCCTATGAGACGGTAAAGTCCTATGGCAAGTTAGCACGACGAGCGTTGCGAGAAAGGGAGTAGAAGGCGGCAAAAAGGATGAAGGATGAAAGATTTTGGTTCGTTACCCTGGGTTTTGATCGACCGGTGGATAAGGCGCTTGTTCCGCTTCAAACTCATCGAGACTACAAGGAATTTAAAGTGGATGCAGTGACAGGGGAAGTCAAGGCTATGAAAATTCGTACCGTATGATTGCAGCGATTCAAGCCCTGTTTGCTCGCTATCGTCAGGCAAGTATTTTAGTTGATACAAATATTCTGTTGCTCTATATGGTTGGATTGACGAATAGGCAACGGATTACTCGATTCAAAAGAACTAAGCAATTTATACCTAAAGACTTTGACTTGCTAGAGCAAATCAAACCTGAACCAGGTTACGCACCGAAAGGATTTCATTAGGTTGTAAGGGTTCCACAGCGGACTTGGGTACAGTCACGACATCAATCGATTCGCCTAAGGCATTAAAGACTTCGAGGATATAGCCCTTTTCGATGCCTTCGGGATCGGGAACCGTATCGATAAAAGTAGCTACATCGCCCTGTTTGAGGTTGTACTCAGGAAAGTCGCAGTTCAGGGGGATGCGATCGTAAAGTTTGACGGTGGACTCGTTCATCGTTTTGGCTTCAGTGTGAAAAATTGAAATTTTCCATCTGCTGTACGTCCTATCCATACTGTAACAACTGCAAGCGTTCCACTAGGACCAATCAAGGGACCTTCCACTCGATAGTAGGTGCCGTACTTATTTTGACGATCTGAAACCGCCCCACAGGTTTGAACCAGCAGCAGGATGGCTTACCTGAGGTCATCTGCATTGGCCAGAGTAAAGCCAGCCTGAGCTAAAAATTTGGATTTGTCGTCTTCCTTACGGAGAATTAATAGATACTGCGTCAGATTGGCTTCGGGGATAATCAGTTCGCCTTCCAGCTTCATGGCTCTTGCTTCAGAACTTCAGTCGTCCTAGTGGCAGGAATTTACTATTGTATTGACCCGTTGGGTATAGACTCCATACGAGAACTCAATTGGTGAAATTGCTAAAGCCTCGTTCGTGTTTGAGTGGAAAATTTGGCACTGACAACATTCAGCAGCTCGCTCTGTCAAATAGATAGCCAAGGCAACGAGCCAGGCACAGAAAAATAGAGGAACCCAGACTGTAACAATTTTGACTTGCCTCTCGGTACCGGATAGGCTAAATTCTGGTTTACGGCTGCACGCCTGTAGCCCGTTTCCCCGAAAATTTGGTCGACGCTACTGGCAGGTGTTGGCGCACCCACCAATAGCTAACCCCGTCGACAGATCGAGGCTGTCTCGGAGGCTGAGTGCATTTTACTCTTGGCCGCCCCGAACTGCACTGCGTCTGGGGCGGCCAAGTTTTTGGGATTTCCTAACCCACCGTTTCGGAGGAATCCCTCATGCTGCTGACAAATCCATCCGACCTGAGGATTCTGCCAGAATCCTCAGGGTGCGGACCCTGGCGTCTTGCCGACCCCATTGCCCTGCCAGAACGCGAACAATTGCGCCATCTCATCATTGGGTCACCCGAAGGTGTGCGATCGACCATCCACACCTTGCACGTACTCAATTACGCCGAACAACTCCGCTGGAGTCAGCTCATCACCATTCCCACCTCAGGGCTGATGATTACCCCCAGACAGGGTGAAGTGATGAGCTTTCTGATCCGTCACTGGCAGCTAAGCTAGCGGCAAAGGAGTAACAGAGTGGGAATTCGAAATTCCGAATTCCGAAAGTAGTGAATCAGTTTTGAATTCCCTCCACCCTCCACCCTTCCACCCTCTACCCTCCTAACTCCACTCCCCAAAAACGAATCAAACCGAATCAAGTGCGCTATAGTGGGCGCATTCAAGCGTGAATCCTCACAGGACACGGGAACCTTGAAAATCAAATATCTTTTACTTTCCGTAGAGATGCCTCATCCATTTGGGGTCAGGCATCTCGGTTTCCATATCGCGCCAGCGGGGCAAATTGGCAAAGGGAAGCGCTGTTTTGACCTAGCCACTTTCTAAGTAAGTCAAATGCTTACATAGAAAGGGTTCCAGCGTTTTTCTGAGGCAAAGGGGTTTGCCAAATCTCTGTAGCTCCTATGCAGTAAGGCTTTGAGACTACGGAGCGGTTTGCCCTCAAGAGCCTGAAATATGATTTTTGACTACGAATTAGCGGGTTTGCCAAAACCTCTCTCAGAAGTGCCTTCTACTAAGCGTTTCAAGGGCCGCAGTTGCAAAGCACCATCTCCCCGCAAGGGGACGGAAACGGTTAGAGTTGGTCATTAGTTTTCTCAAAAAAAAATGAAGGTTGCAAAGCACCATCTCCCCGCAAGGGGACGGAAACTTGAATCCTGCGACTTTCCTCTTTTCGTGCTCTTAGTTGCAAAGCACCATCTCCCCGCAAGGGGACGGAAACTTGTGTGAATCCAGGATTTCACATCCTGAGTAGAGGGTTGCAAAGCACCATCTCCCCGCAAGGGGACGGAAACTTTTGAATAACTTCTTGCGCCCGTCGCCAGCCACATTGTTGCAAAGCACCATCTCCCCGCAAGGGGACGGAAACTCCACTGATAGAGCAGTGGCTCGGTGAAGCCAAGACTAGTTGCAAAGCACCATCTCCCCGCAAGGGGACGGAAACTGCCTTTTCCGCAGCTGCCCTGAACTTCGGTTGAGGTAGGTTGCAAAGCATCATCTCCCCGCAAGGGGACGGAAACCCCATCAATCAACCAATACTGTTTATCTTCACGTTCGTTGCAAAGCACCATCTCCCCGCAAGGGGACGGAAACCTTCCACCCCACCCGTAAGTTCAGGTTCGACTTTGCAGTTGCAAAGCACCATTTCCCCGAAAGGGGACGGAAACCAGCAGGAGTTCTTAGTGCGTAGTTCATGGTGGTGGTGGCAACCCACTATTTCCCCACAGTTAACCCGCAATCTCATTCGCGCGCGCTGGGGTAACACAGGCAACCGCTACGTAAGCGCAATCGGTGATGACTTTTTCCAAATGAGAATGGCGGCCCCATGCTTGCAGCTTTAGAAAGCCTCATACTGCCGTCGATAATTCGGAAAACAGGCTCAAAATAAGCAAACGGAAAAATGAACTTAGGGGATTTCTCGAAATGAATATACCGCCGTAGGTTGGTGTCGAGGCACGCGACCCAACAGCTCCGGAATTGCTATGCTGCTGGGTTTTACTCCGTTCAACCCAGCCTACAAAAGCTCCCTTTTCAGATAATTTCTTTCTCATAGATCCCCTTAAAGAATGTTTGCCATAAAACATTCGCTTCTCCGGCCCTGTCAGCTTTTGAGCAGCGTCTTGAGTGGAATTCAAAATTCAAAATACCCTACGGGAAGCCGCTCAGGCGTCTACAAAATACAAAACCATCTCATCGTGGACCTTTCAAGCATTGAGCATGATGCGCATACTGCCGCCGTCGAGTACTCGCCTGCTAGCTTAACTCACGGCCTCTTAGTACGGGACTGGCGCGATTCGAACGCGCGACCTACCGCTTAGGAGGCGGTTGCTCTATCCAGCTGAGCTACAGCCCCAGGATTTCCTAACTATATCGTGCATACTATAGTGTGCTTAATGGCGGAACTCAACAGAGAGCCTAAGACAGTTAATAAACTGAACTATTCGACTGCAGTCCCCCGGTAGATGCGCTCTGATTGTTCGCGGGGAAGGCGCGTCGATCCAGGGAGATGACTTTGAGGTGAAACATACGTTGCCCGATAGTTGCCATCTGAACTCACCCGGCTTGTAGGAGCCGTAAAGGCATGCTGCTCCGCATCGTAGGCCAGGATTTCGCCCGTTTCAATGTTGTAAATCCAGGCATGGATAGACAAAGCGCCGCGATACAGCTTCGAGCGGATAACCGGATAGGTTCGGAGATTTTCAATCTGGGTCAGAACATTTTCGGCAACCAGGGCCTCCAGCATTTCCTCTTTATCCAGATGATTGTAATTGTCCTGGACAAGCTTGCGAGTTGCCTCTGTATGACGTAGCCAGTTGTAAACCAGCGGCATCTTGTCTTCCAACTCACCAATTTTCAAGAGTCCTTTCATCGCACCACAACTGGTGTGACCACAAATGATCACTTGATCAATGTCCAGCGCCTCGATCGCATATTCAATAGTGGCTCCCTCACCGCCATTCGTTGCTTCGTAGGGCGGAATAATGTTGCCAGCATTGCGAATCACAAAAAGATCCCCAATATCAGACTGGGTAATAATTGCTGGATCCACCCGCGAATCAGAACAGGCAATGAATAACACCCGCGGATGCTGTCCTTTACTCAGCTCCTCCATCAAGGTTTTGCGAGAAGGAACATAGCTGCTTTGGAACTCTCGAATACCGCTGATCAGCTTTTTCATAACATCCCTTCCAATCAAAAATCCCAAGTGTTGTTTATTGTTATCTCATATCTCAGTGACGGGTTAGGCAAAGGTTTGCTTATCGGTTTAATTGCTATAGCTTCTTGATATGAGTTTGCGAACAATCACATTTGTTTACGTTGAGTATTTAGATCGAGAAGATAGATGCCAGAGATTATCGACTACCTCTCGCAAAACGCGTTGCCCCATTGGTACGACTGGTTACGAAAACAGCCGGTGAGTGAGTTATTGTGCAGCCGCTATGCCCGAGGGCGTAAGGAATGCTACTACGGACTCGGCGTTACGCTGCAAAAGTCACCCACCATCTATATTGCAGCTCATGCTGAACGCGTCCAGACCCTCGGCGATCGCTACCTGCCCAACTGGCACTCAGCCCTCCTCTGTGAATATCGCCCCGGCATCGGCATCAATCCCCATCGCGATCACACTTGTTTTGCCGCATGGGCCATCATGGTTAACTTTGGTCAAGCCGAGTTCGTGGAATATCCCACCCGTGAAAAAGTAATTACCCCCCTACCAGACGGCGCGATCGTCCGGCTCAACACCAAAATTCTCCACGCCATTCGCCCAGTTCAGGCCCTACGCTATAGCCTCACCTTCCGACAACTCAAACCCGAGTACCAACCAGCAACCGATCAACAGCGATCGTTACCCATTTGATCAAACAATAGAAACCCCAAGGCTTCAGAAAGCCAGCCACCTATAACCCTCCACCCCCTTCTCTCTTCTCTCTTCTCTCTTCTCTCTTCTCTCTTCTCTCTTCTCTCTTCTCTCTTCTCTCATCCACCCTTCCACCCTTCCACTCATCCACTCATCCACCCTTCCACTCATCCACCCTTCCACTCATCCACCCTCTACCCTTCCACTCATCCACCCCTCTACCCTTCCACCCTTCCACCCTTCCACTCTCTACCCTCTTCTCTCCACCCCCAACGCCCCAACATGATGTAACATTTCAACGCAAGTTCATCCTTTATTAAACCTTCGGGCATAAGATAATAGTTCAAGTGAACTAATAGCAGAACTCAGATGGTTCAATATACGCTTGCTCAAAGCCCTGAAGTTACCTTGGAAGTGCCAGGTAAAGATTCTCGTAAAGCCCGCGATCGCGCCATGGATCAGTTGATAGAAAGAATGGATGATGGCGAATTCCCGACTGACTTGGCCGATGGATTTGACCCGCAGCAATTTATTGAAGTGAAACCACCCGAACCAACCTCCGATATCAAAAGCCAGGAAGATGCCGTTGTCGAAGCGGTGCAGGTACTCAATCATCTGGCAACTTTAAAACTAAAGGTGCAGGATTCGCGCGAAGAAGCTTTACAGGTACGTCAGTTAGTGGATCTGCTCTTTACCGATGATCCGCTCACCGAAGAACAAATGGTGGATCTAAAAAACGGGTTCAAGACCCTGAAAAGCTTTGCTCAAGTCAATTTGAAATATCGCGACGCGCGCCTGCAGGCCGAAACGGCCCGTCAGCTTTTAGACGCAGCCCTGGCTTAGAAGCCGTGCCCGCGATCGCCGAGCATGATTGGCGAACGATACAATGAGCGTTGCTGACAAATACTGCGCCGATGGAAGTTATCCCTGCAATTGATCTATTAGAAGGGCGATGCGTCCGCCTGTATCAAGGTGACTACAACCAGTCTCAAATTTTCAACAACAATCCAGTGGCCGTTGCCCAGCAATGGGCCGCTGAAGGCGCAACACGTCTGCATCTAGTAGATTTGGATGGCGCTAAAGCGGGGAAACCGGAAAATTGGGAAGCTATTAGAGCCATCGCTCGGGCAGTCGATATTCCCATTGAAGTGGGAGGTGGATTGCGTGATCGCGATCGGGTCGCGGCTCTTTTTGACTTGGGTGTGCAGTATGCCATCCTGGGGACTGCCGCCATTGAGAACCCCGATTTAGTGGGTAACCTCAGTGCTGAGTTCCCAGGGCGGGTAATCGTTGGCATCGATGCCAGAGATGGGAAAGTAGCCACTCGGGGCTGGCTGGAAACATCCGAGGTCGATGCGATCGACCTGGCGCAAGCGATGTCTCAACGCAATGCCGCCGCCATTATTTACACCGATATTCAGCGTGATGGCACCCTTAAAGGACCAAACTTGTCTGCCTTGAGAACTTTGGCCGGTGCAATTGATATCCCCGTAATTGCCTCAGGTGGCGTTAGCTCCGTAACCGATCTGCTTAGCCTGCTCTCCCTGGTTCCTCTGGGCGTATCTGGCGTCATTATTGGCAAGGCACTCTATACAGGCGATATTGCTTTGAAAGAAGCCCTTCGCGCAGTTGGGCCAGGCCGATGGCAAGATGTGCCGATCGATCCAGGCTCAGCCTTTGCCTAGAAGCTCCCCACAAAAAGCTCTATATAATGCAGGGCTTTGCTAATTGAAATGCTGGAGGACGTCATGCAAGACATCCTCCACAATCAATGACCTTGATGCACTTTACTAATTGCCTTGCTGCACCTTCAGTGTTTCAATTTCCTGGCGAAGCGCTGCCAGTTCTTGGGCAAGCGTGTCTAGCTCAGCCTGCATCGAAGCATCCGCAACAGGCATGGCAACTGTCTCAACAGTGGCTTCCGAGGCCGATGGTTGCATAAATGGGTTCGGTATCTGCCCCATTTGCGCCACCAAAGAATCGACAATGACACGTGCCTCACGCTCGGTATCAGCTCCCTTTGCTTCCAATTCTTGCGTCAGCAAATCCATATCATTGCCAATAGCCGAGAATTTTGCCTGGGAGCCTTCTGGATCACGAATTGCATCCATAAGTGATGCAGTTGCGCCAAGGGTAACGCGAAACCCCTTCTGAATTGTTTCAGTTAGTGTGTCTGGGTTCATAAGAAAACGTTGCGCCTCTTAAGGCTATAGATTGTCCTTTAGCGCTTAGATTCTAGCGCGAAGGTCGTAACTATACCTTGGCCCCATCCAAATACTCGTTTTTTCCTATAGGCAAAACCGCTAGCCACTCGATGGGATATGGCTTCACTCAAAGGGCTCAATACCACACCAACGAACCCTTTGCCAACCGTGAAATCAGCGGATTTTTCACCCCATAGTTCGTTTGAACTATGGGGTGACTGGGAATTTGCACGGAGAACACATGAAGATTTTTGATGTTTTTAGGGCTAGGCTATAAGTTCTTAAAAAGAAAAGAACGTATGAACTAGCTAAATCACTTGGCCAAGTCCCCATGGAAAAGGCTTGTGTATTCAGTATTTTCAGGGATATGCCTACTGTAAATAGTACAGGTAAACCATGCTGTGTGTGTGCGTTTTTTGCGCCAGCACATCCGGAATGTTGGTGGATGGGGTGGTAGCCAGTTTGTTGAAGCGGCTACAATCATGACGGTAGACCCAAAGGTGACGTCAAAAGCGTCTAAGCGAGCGCTTTTTGACCATATCTACCGTTTGTCCCCCCAATGAGGGAACTGTAACCAACTCTTTTTTCTTAATTCCCATGTTTCTCTTTTTGTCTCATTCCATAGTTCTGGCGTGAGCGCATATGAAATCTGCCCATAGGGCGACAGTGGAAAGAAGTGTTAGGTTTGCAAAATCTTCGATTTTAGAGAATCACGCACGAAGGAGCACGAGGAAGACGGCATGACTCAAGCGAATGAATTGCTCGGCGCAATGAAGCCGGAGAGCGAACTAGATCTTCTGATTGAAGGCGATAATGAAGCAAAGTTTGACGATGCATCTGGGAACGATGCAGACTCTCCTGCGAAAGCGACAAAAGGTAAGACGAGTCGTCGGGGTCAGGCGAAAAAGAAGCACTACACAGAGGACTCTATTCGTCTGTATCTCCAAGAAATTGGTCGCATTCGTTTGCTGCGCGCCGAAGAAGAGATTGAGTTAGCTCGTAAGATTGCTGATTTGTTGGCGCTTGAGCGTATTCGCGATCAACTGATGGATGATCTGCAGCGTGAGCCTAGCGTCGGTGAATGGGCTGAAGCGGTTGATATGCCCCTGCTAGCTTTCCAGAAGCGCCTTCATATTGGTCGCCGCGCGAAGGACAAAATGGTGCAGTCTAACCTGCGTTTGGTGGTCTCCATCGCGAAGAAGTACATGAATCGCGGGCTGTCTTTCCAGGATTTGATTCAGGAAGGTAGTTTGGGTTTGATTCGTGCCGCTGAGAAGTTTGACCACGAAAAAGGCTACAAGTTCTCTACCTATGCAACTTGGTGGATTCGTCAGGCCATTACGCGGGCGATCGCTGACCAGTCGCGCACCATTCGTCTACCGGTGCACCTGTATGAGACGATCTCTCGCATTAAGAAGACCACTAAGCTGTTATCCCAAGAATTGGGTCGTAAACCCACTGAAGAAGAAATCGCCACTCGCATGGAAATGACCATCGAGAAGCTGCGCTTTATCGCTAAGTCAGCTCAGCTGCCGATTTCACTGGAAACTCCAATTGGTAAAGAAGAAGATTCTCGCTTGGGTGACTTTATCGAGTCTGACGGCGAAACCCCTGAAGATGAGGTTTCTAAGAACCTGCTGCGGGAAGACCTGGAAGGTGTATTGGGTACTTTGAGTGCTCGTGAGCGTGATGTACTGCGCCTGCGCTACGGTTTGGACGATGGTCGCATGAAGACGTTGGAAGAAATCGGTCAGACCTTCAACGTCACTCGTGAGCGCATTCGTCAGATTGAAGCCAAAGCGCTTCGTAAGTTGCGCCACCCCAACCGCAATAGCATCCTGAAGGAATATATCCGCTAATCTGCATAAGATTCCTGATTGATTGCTTTGAATATGCCTCGGCCCTGGCAAAAGTTGCTGGGGCTTTTTCGTATTGTGTTTGCGACAACCTTGCCGTAGAGGTGTGATGGAGTAAGGGTGTTTCAGGTCTTTCCCCCTGCGAATCTTCTACCCTTTCACTGCCTTATACAGGTACTTCAATTTTTACAGCGATCCCTTGGGTGCCTATGACTATACATGGATGTATTCCACCTCACCGTTTCTTTCCCTACCTCACCTGGCCGATGGTTGAGGGCATGCCTGACAAAAAGAATGTGGTAATCATTCAGCCAGCGGGTGCGATCGAGCAACATGGTCCTCATTTGCCACTCGTGGTCGATTCGGCGATCGCAGTGGGCGTGTTAGGCAAAGCCCTAACCCAACTCCCAGAGACGATCCCCGCCTATGCAATGCCGCCACTTTATTACGGCAAATCCAATGAACACTGGCATTTCCCTGGTACCATTACTCTTTCAGCTCAGACCTTGCGCCAAGTGCTAATGGAATCGGCAGAGAGTTTGTATCGTGCTGGGTTTCGCAAATTGGTGTGGATGAATGCCCATGGGGGACAACCTCAAGTCTTTGAAATGGCCGCCCGAGATTTACACCAGCAATACCCAGAACTGCAGGTATTCCCACTATTTACCTGGCAGGTACCCAATCAAGCTGCTGAACTCATTACCGCAAAAGAATTGGAACTCGGTATCCATGCAGGCGATGCCGAAACCAGCCTCATGCTGTCCTTATTACCTGAGCAGGTGCAGATGGAGAAAGCTGTGTGCGAATATCCCCAAGGTTTGCCCGAAAACAGCCTCTTAAGTATGGAAGGAGCCCTGCCCTTTGCTTGGGTAACCCGTGATTTGACTCGTAGTGGTGTGCTAGGTGACGCCACTGTGGCCACCCAGGCAAAAGGCGATCGCCTATTACAATCCCTGGCTGAAGGATGGGTGCAGTTGATTGAAGATGTCTACAAATTCCAGCAACCATCAGCCTGGCAACCGCTGCGCCAAAGCACAACGTCTCAGGAAGACCCATCCGCAGGAAACTAATACCGATTCTGCCAATAAACGCTAGGCGTATCACTTAAGGCGGGAAATTTGGGCATCGAAAGAATATCGAATTCAGGAGCCAGGAGGCATCTCCTAACTCCTAATTCCTAACTCCTCCTAACTCCTGACTCCCACCCCAAGAATCACTTCCTGCTAGAAGCCCGTAGCCCTCACAGCCACCAGACAATTAGCACATAGGCCAGAAAAGCACTCCCTAAAGGGACTGTGAGGTTGTCAATACCCAGTTTTGAAAACGCTTCTAAGAGCGTCGCAAATAAGGCCACCAAAAGCGCGATCGCACAAACATTCACAGTCAATCCGTAGGCAATTGACAACGTTAGGCAACCTGCGACGAAGCTAGCCAGTAGCATAGCACTGCTGCCTTCCCAGCTTTTCTTAATGCCCCAAACCTCATAGGGATGGCGACCATAGGCTTGGCCAATCAGTGCCGCCATGCCGTCACCCCACGTCATGGTTAAGATACCGAGAGCCGCAAACTCTGGATACCCTTGCCCCCAAAATGTTGCGGTTAAAGCACCAATACTGACCGCATAGAAAAAGGTTCCTAAACTGGTGCGCCCGACACTATTAATTCCAGGCAAAATCGGCAACCAGTAAGATAACAACGCCACCACACTAGCGATGACGGATGCACTAATTCCCATCAAAGCCGGGGTCCGTAGCCACCAGGCTAGCAGGATCACGTTCCCCGCCCCCATGTGAACAATCTTGCGCGTTACTTCAGCAGAAACGGATTTGGTTAGATACAGTCCCTCAGCCATGAGACCAATCACACCTAACCAAACAACAACCAAAGCGACCTGCACCACTGGGAGTGGCCATCCTGTGAATTCAAGGAGGGCGTCTAACAAAAAATTGCCTCGAACCATTGCATCTGTATTTTTTTTACCAAATTTGGGGATCGGTTATTGGGCGTGTAATTTAAGCCGGGAAGCTTCGGCTGGGTAGGGAGCCAGGAGTCAGGAGCCAGAATCCAGTGCTCTCCTGACTCCTGGCTCCTGGCTCCTGAATTCTGTCGCCCCCCAAATTTCCCGCCTTAAGTGATACCCCCGTGATTGGTTGGTCGTTGGTGATTGAGGGTTAGTGATTGAGAGTTGATGGTTCGTTGGAATGAAGCATTGGGGGAAAAACGATGATGTCAAGGTCGTAACGAACTGAACCCGCCCCGTCGGTTTGTTGCTCCATCCACAAAAAATTCCGAATTCCGAATTCCCTGCTGTACAGTAGGGGCATTTGGGGACACAGGAGACGATCGCGCCCATGCTGGCTTATGTACTTGCAATAGTTATCGCCATTGGTAGCTTTAGCTTTTACATGGCGGCGTTTTTTGTGCCAGAAATTCACCGTCGCCAGGACTTTGTTTGGAGCGGTGTGGGACTGTTCTACGCTGTGGTGCTGTGGTTTTGTGCGGGGCGCATTACTGGGGCGGTGCTATTGGGGCAAATTGCCAGTGTGGCCCTACTGGGATGGCTAGGATGGCAGACGGTGGGACTACGTCGCGAATTAACGCCTGAGACAGTCCGAACCCCCGTTTCTTGGGAAGATTTGCAGCGGTGGTCGCAAGCAGCGCAGCAGGGTTTGGTCAAGTATTTACAAATGGGCTCTCTGTTAGCAGGGGCTAAGGCGGTTTGGGCTGATATTAAAACCGCGATCGCAACGATGCAAAATCGAATTGCTGGGCCAAAAGGTGAAGTGCGATCGCCCTCTGACATTCCCCCCCTTCGGCGCTCCCCTGCCTATGAATTTGAAACCGAAACTGGCCAGGGAGAATCCGTCCCCGCCGAATTTGCTACAGTCCCCACCGCACCCCCACCCCAAACAGCATCGCCTGTTGCGACCCCACCGACTGAGGCGGTTACTCAAGTATCAGAGTCCACGCCCCCAGCTTCTGAACCAGAAGCACCGACTGTATCACCAATCCTCGAGGTCACGCTCGAACAAACACCCCAAATAGTTTCTGACACAGCCGCAAGCGCTCAGGTAGAAAAGAGCGCAACGGCAGCGGTAACGGAACCGCCCCCAAACACCCAAGACACGGCTGCTACGTCTGTCCCTCCTAAAGCCATTCCGAGTAACACGCCCGAGTCTTCGTCAACGACTCCCAACAGGGTAGTTATTCTGAGAGATTGGTTTGGCGAACTTCTACAAGGCTTCCGTAAGCCAAAACCTCAACGCACGGTCATTGAGATTCCGCCCCGAGAACCCTCGATTCCGCGATCGCCTGATGCCGCCGCTAAACCGCAAAAACCAAAAACCCCCTCTAAACGAGCAGTTATCGACATTCCCCCTCGCCCCCCTTCGATTCCGCGTCCCCCTAAGCCGTCCCAAACAGACCCACCACCAAAACCCGATACCCCTGACACCAATTGGGTAGATGTTGGCGATGATGATCAAAATTGGGCTACCCAACCCTCGTCATCCACTCCACCCGCCCCCCAAGACCAAAGCTCAACGGCCACAGAAACGTTACAGGATGCGCCAACGGAACCAGAAACTAACTGGCCTGACGATGATGCGGAGACTAATTGGCCGGAGGATTAGGGTAGAGAGTAGGGGGTAGGGGGTAGGTGTGGAACTAGGTTTGATGGAGGAGCCATTTTTTAGGGTTGCGAATCATGATTGTTAGCATTCCAAGAATGCGATCATAATTTTGATGTACTGCTTTGCCAGTGTCGGCATGTAGATATTGGCATTGAACTGCAAAGGCAATCCACGTTTGAGTTTCTGAAGCTTCAGCAGCACAATCAATTAACTTGGCAATAAAGGCTGCTTCGTAAAGGCACTTCCGCCAAGCTTCCGCAAGATTTGCACAAACTGATCGCGATGAGCGTCTCACTTGGTCAGTCAAAGAATATCTTTCCTCTTTTGGAAATTGTTTCGAAGCTTCAAAAATTTGCATGGCCCCATCGAATGCAACTTGATAGACCTCCAAATCCTGATGCTGTCGTACAAAACGCTTATTCATTCGCCGCACCCGCTCCACTCACTCATCATTCCCACCCCCCTTAAACGAGCAAAAAACATTCGAGCAAAGAGCTTCGTAACTACACAGCAGTTACCCACCCTCTACCCCTCACCCTCTACCCTCTACTCCCCCACCCCCTCACCCTCCACCCAAAATGATCCCAATCCCCCCCTGTCTGACCTACCCTAGAGAGGTGAATTTTTGCAGACACCCGTTTGGGTTGCTTGAAGCTGTGAAGTCTGTGAAAGATAATTGTTCAGAGCCAAAAATTACTTGTCCTGCAGGCCGTGACAGACACTAAAAGCTACAAAGATACCGTCCTTCTTCCTCAAACTACTTTTGAGATGCGGGCCAATGCCTCCAAGCGAGAGCCTGAGATTCAGCAGTTTTGGACAGAACACGCGATTTACGAAAAGCTCGCGGAAAGTAACCCCGGTGAGCCGTTTGTGCTGCACGATGGACCACCCTACGCGAACGGTTCGCTGCACATTGGCCATGCCATGAACAAAATTCTGAAAGACACCATCAACAAGTACCAGATACTGCGGGGGCGCAAGGTCCGCTACATTCCGGGATGGGACTGTCATGGTCTGCCGATTGAGCTGAAAGTTCTACAATCCATGGACGCCGAAGTTCGGGCAAATCTGACCCCTATTAAATTGCGGCGCAAAGCCAAAGCGTTTGCCCTGAAGACCATTGATGAGCAGCGGGAAAGCTTTAAGCGCTATGGCGTCTGGGGCGATTGGGAAGCACCATACATGACCCTGCAGCCCGAATATGAGGCCGCACAAATTGCCGTCTTTGGGCAGATGTATTTGAAGGGCTACATCTATCGAGGGTTAAAATCCGTCCACTGGAGCCCAACTTCACAGACAGCCCTCGCCGAAGCCGAGCTAGAGTACCCCGAAGGCCATACGTCGCCGAGCATCTATGCGGCGTTCCCCATGGTGCAGGCGTCTGAGGCCGCAGCAGCGGCGCTAACCCCCTACCTGTCAGAGTTGGGGGTGGCCATCTGGACTACGACGCCGTGGACGATTCCGGCCAACATGGCAGTAGCTGTGAATCCTGAGCTAACCTATGCCGTCGTGGAAGTGGCCAAGGCCAAGCCCTTCAAGTATTTGCTAATTGCCAAGGATTTGAGCGATCGCCTCAGCCAAGTTTTTGATAGTGAACTGACCCTCAAGGCCGAACTCAAGGGGGCTGATCTGGAGGGTTCGACCTATCGCCATCCCTTACAGGAACAATTGCCGACAGACAAACGTGGCGAGACAAGTCCCATTCTGATCGGCGGCGATTATGTAACCACAGAGTCTGGTACAGGCTTAGTTCACACGGCTCCTGGCCATGGTCAGGAAGACTTTCAGGTGGGGCTGCGGTACGGTTTGCAAGTCCTGTGTCCGGTTGATGAGCGGGGTGACATGACGGAGGAGGCAGGGCCATTTCAGGGCATGAATGTGCTGAAGGGCGCTAACGCTGCGATCATTGAGGCCCTGGAAGAGGCCGGTTCGCTGCTCAAGCACGAACCCTACAACCATAAGTACCCCTACGACTGGCGCACCAAAAAGCCCACCATCTTCCGCGCCACAGAACAATGGTTTGCCTCGGTAGAAGGGTTTCGGGATGAAGCGCTCAAGGCAATTCGCGATGTGCAGTGGATTCCTGCTCAAGGGGAAAATCGCATTACGCCGATGGTGGGCGATCGCTCCGACTGGTGCATCTCACGGCAACGGACGTGGGGGATGCCTATTCCCGTATTTTATGACGAAGCAACTGGGGAGCCGCTGATCAATCAAGCAACCCTCGATCATATTCAGCAAATTTTTGCCGAGAAGGGCTCCGATGCCTGGTGGGAATTACCCGAAGAAGCCTTACTCCCTGAGGCTTACCACAATGACGGTCACACATACCGCAAGGGCACCGACACCATGGACGTCTGGTTCGATTCGGGTTCGTCTTGGGCGGCAGTTGCGGATCAACGCCAGGGGATGCGTTATCCCGTGGACATGTATCTGGAAGGATCGGACCAGCACCGGGGTTGGTTTCAGTCGAGTCTGTTAACAAGCGTGGCTGTGAATGGCTGTGCCCCTTACCAAAAAGTGCTGACCCACGGCTTTGCGCTGGATGAGCAGGGACGCAAGATGAGTAAGTCTCTGGGGAATGTGGTAGATCCCCGCATTGTGATTGAGGGCGGCAAAAATCAGAAAAAAGAACCGGCTTACGGGGCAGATGTGCTGCGCCTATGGGTCTCGTCGGTAGACTACTCCTCCGATGTGCCTTTGGGGGGCAACATCCTGAAGCAGATGGCGGACGTGTACCGCAAGATCCGCAACACTGCGCGCTTTTTGCTGGGTAACCTACATGATTTTGACCCAGCGCAGGATGCCGTGCCCTATGCTGAATTGCCGGAGTTGGATCAGTACATGCTGCACCGCATGACGGAAGTGTTCGATGAGGTCACAGACGCCTTTGATACTTATCAATTCTTCCGCTTTTTCCAAACGGTGCAGAACTTCTGTGTGGTCGATCTGTCCAACTTTTATCTGGATGCTGCGAAGGATCGCTTGTATATCAGTGCTGCGGCCGCGCCGCGCCGTCGTGGTTGTCAGACGGTGCTAGCAGCGGCAATCGAGAACCTGGCTCGGGCGATCGCGCCGGTCCTCTCGCACATGGCGGAAGATATCTGGCAAAATCTTCCCTATGAAACGTCTTACCAATCGGTATTTGAAGCGGGTTGGGTCACTTTGCCAGACGCGTGGCGACAGCCGTCGCTAGCAACCAAGTGGGAGCAACTCCGCGCAGTGCGTCAGGAGGTCAATAAGGTATTGGAGCAAGCACGGGCAGAGAAAGCGATCGGCTCATCGCTGGAAGCCAAAGTGCTGTTGTATGTTCCCGATACCGATTTGCGGCAAACACTGAATGCCCTAAATCCTGCAGATAGCATTGCTACGGGCAGTACGCATGTGGATGAATTGCGGTATCTGTTCTTGGTCTCACAGGTGGAGGTGCTGGATTCGGCAGCGAAGCTCTCGGGGATCAAGTACAGCAGTGAAGCGGATGATTTGGGTGTGGGTGTGGTTGATGCGGCGGGTAAAAAGTGCGATCGCTGTTGGAACTATTCCACCCACATTGGCGAATCCGCCGACCATCCGACAATTTGTGAGCGCTGCGTTGAGGCATTGGCCGATCGTTTTTAGAATCCTCATTAATAGGAGTTCTATCACTCGGCATCAATATCGGTCCAAAGTTCAGAGAGCGGTAATGTTTGTCCTGTCATGGCCTCATGCCAGCCCTGGCGAAAGCTATCTTCTGCAGGTTTAAGAATGACACTCTCGCGAAATAGACGAATAATCTGCAGAAGGTTAGGCAAATACTCAGATGGAGTTTGTTCAATTTCTTGTATAACCGCCTCTAGGACTTCGTTACTAGGCGTTATTGAGTTGTCTGAAATCATGATGTGATATTAGTAAACCTGTTTCCTAGTCTATCCGTTAGTAACTCTTCAAGAGCTGTCGATACTTGAGGAAGAAGGTAAAGATATCGTTGGGGCAAGATCGCGCTGTCTTCAACACCAACACATTACGGAGGTCAATCTTAGTGTTGAGCTTTTATCAATTGAGGGCTTGTAGACGATCGCTTCAATTATCATAGGACTTAAGCATTGACAGAATCGCCAGGATATGGGGGGATAGAGCTGTGCCTCGATTTTTAACCCCTATCAGCGATGCGTCAGCGCTCAAAGCCGTCAACAGCTAAGTGCAACTGCAGTCTTTACACGTTATTCCTAATGGCCGAACCCAAGTATGTCAGTTGCGTTCGGCTAGCTAGGATTTTAGAGGGCGTCAGCCATCACAGTGTGAATCGTTTTTTGTTACGGGAACGTTACACACCAGAGGATTTGTTTAACAAGGTGAAGGCGAATCTCACCTTAGTTGGAGGGACCTTGAGTGTCGATGATAGTGTCGAAGATAAACCGTATCGAGACATCAAAAAGAGTGCCTTTGTGGACTATTTTTGGTCGGGCAAACATAAACGGACAGTCAAAGGAATTAATCTGATTACGCTTTACTATACCGATGTTTTAGGGCGTTCATATCCGGTTAATTATCGGATTTATGATAAGCGGGAGGGGCAAACCAAGAACGATTATTTTCGGGCAATGTTTCTCGAAGTTAAGCAATGGGGAATTGTCCCAGCTTGGGTGACCGGTGATAGTTGGTATGCGAGTGTAGAAAATTTAAAGTTGCTCAGACACGAGCAAGTTGGTTTTCTCTTTGGCATCGCCAACAATCGCAAGGTCTCTTTAGAACGGGGCAACCTATTGCAGGTAAAGAGTTTGGTGATTCCAGAATCGGGCTTAGTGGTCTATCTCAAGGAATTTGGTTGGGTCAAAGTGTTTTGTCAGTCGTTCCAAAACGAACCGCGATATTACATCCTGTACCACCCCGACTTAGAACGCTTACAAGAGTTGACACGAGCTGATTTCAAGCAAGTTCATGATACGCATTGGCAGATCGAGTGCTTTCATCGAGTCATCAAACAAGTCTGTAATATTGAGCGATTTTATGTGCGTGATGAACAGGCGATTCGAAATCACTTTTACTGTGCATTGAGAGCATTTAGCCAGTTGCAAACCTTGTCGTTTCAAGGAGTGATTAGAAACTGCTATGAGCTATCGAGAAATTTGTTCATCCCGGTTATTCGTCAGTTTATTGCGGAACATGCTACTGAAGCTACATTTGCATGAACACACTTCCTTCTTTTTGTCAATGCTAAACTTCTATATCAGATAACTCTGTAAACTAGCAACACAACATGCACATATGGCAAACAGTTCAAGCCGGTAATCAATTTGAATGAGTCTGGACAAAGATTGGCAAAATAGCAGTTTCGTATTCGCTCCTAGGAAATCACCTTAGATGGTGACTACCACTCCATCACAATGGACTGCCCATTGACCCAAACGGTAGAGGTATTGTTAGTTTCAGCATCCTTCGCGATCGCCGTTCTAAATCCCGCCAGGAGAGCCTTGGCCACCTCAGGACTGACAAAGGACACCACCCAACGGTGAAGGGTCCGGCCATCAGTCGTATCCACAACGCCTAACGTATCGGCAACATAGGTTTCAGTAACCTGATTCAGGAGCGATCGCATTTCAGGCCAGCGGGCTAACAATAGTTGCACCTGATATTGATGATAATCACATGTTCAATGAAAATGCTTCGCGAATCATGTTGATATGGGCACTAGCTGTTTGGATTTCCAGCCTGGGTTGTCCTTGCCAAGAATGATGCCAGGCCAGAATCGCGGTGCCATCGATACGGGCCGGGACGGCGCGATCGCACGGAAACGGATTCAGGGTATAGATGGGTTTGGTCCGCGCGATTTCCGTCAAGCGTTGCAAACCAAAATCAGTGGGTACTACGAGGACTGCGGCTGGATACGGCTTCGCCCAAACCTGCAGTCCCAAAGCGTCAACCGCCTGGTCAAATAGCGTTGCCTCTGACAAAGCCACCCGAAAATTGTTTTCACACAGTCGTAAGACGGAACAGGGTTGTTGGTTGAAGGTTGTCGTCAGCGATTGGAAGGGGGCAATGTGGGAGATTTGGGGCGTGAAAAGGGCGATCGCGGCCTGCAGCCCATCCATACCAGCCAAGTCCCATAGAAAATAGTTTGACGGATTTACCGAAAAATCACCTGAATTGAGTCCTAAAGTCGAAGCCGATTGTATTGCAGACATAGCTGAGACAGATTTATTTAAATGAGATGACGATCCTGGCTTCTATGATGGAGAGGCGACGGGTAGATATCAGCCTCAGTTCACTCACTGCCACAAGAACGACTATGGCCCATCCTACAATCTTGCAAGCAGGCAGTCGTTACTCATTTCGCTCCTACTTTGAACTGCCCTACGATACGGACGAAGTCTTAGCAGAATTTGGCTACCGCTTTCAACGAGCCTATCTAGACCTGCCTCACAGTCAAGTCGCAATGCCACAGCTATCCGGGCTGAAGCAGCAGCTTGAAGAGGTGATTCCGTATGTCACTCTCAGCAGTGAAGCCGCCAAACGAGAAGCATTAGTGGCCCCGATTCTCATGCGCGTCGCGATCGCTTGCCAGACACTCCTGCGCATTGAATATTCCCTTACGGTGGATGAATACCTGCAAGGAACCTTGGACTATTTCATGCAGTCTGAGAAAGGGCTTGTCGTTGTAGAAGCTAAGCGCGATGACCTCACCCGAGGGTTTACCCAGTTAGGGGTCGAAATGATTGCCTTAGCTAAACTCAACCCCGAGCTAGAGCTAATCTATGGTGCCGTCACGATTGGCGAACTCTGGGTATTTGGAACTTTGAATCAGGTGAAAAAACTCATCCTGCGAGATATCCAGTCCTTCAAAGTACCTGAAGATGTTGAAGCGTTGACCCAAGTTTTAGTGGGGATTCTCCAGGAAAAGTTATAGCGAATGGCCACTTTCTAAGACAGCACATCCAATAAAACTTTTCTAGGTAGGAATAGTCATCGCTAACCAACCGCTCTCAGCCAGCCAAACACCTGTTCGGCTGTCAAGCTAAGATGTGTGGCGAATTCAGGCACAGGCAGAATAGACGAACCACCATATATTCGCGGCTGCTGCGCTTGAGGATAAGCCAATATGGATCGCTCTGACGGGTCTACCAGCCAGCCCATGACAGCATCATGTTCCAAGCAATGCAAAATATTGTTTGTTACTCGGGTTACACTTTGTCCCGGCGACAAAATCTCAATTGTCCAATCAGGACATACTAAAAAGACATCGGCAATGTCACCTAACTCATCGACAGGAATACGGTGCTGCATAAAAACAGCCACATCTGGCACGATAGAACGCCCGCCAAAGGTGCAGCGAAGTTCTGGAAAAGCCTCTGCAGTGCCCTCGATTGTGTCGTTGATGTTATCCAGAAACCTACGCTGAAGGCGACTGTGCTTTCCTTGAGGCATAGGTTTTTGAGTAATAATTCCCTCAACAAACTCACTAGCGGGTTCGGTTTCCGGCAGCTTTAGAAAGTCCTCTAGCGTCAGGAGTTTCGTAGGAGATTGAACCATGTCTTGTGTTCTTGAAAAATGATTTTCTGGCTCTTAAAACCAGAAACCCGATCGATCTCTACAGCAAAACAACAGACGGCTATTGCTTCCATTCCAGAGATTGGAGTCCTCGGGCAGGACGTTTTCATATATGTTACTGCAGACCTAAACTTTGACCCGACTCTTGCTGGGATCATACAGCGAAAGTGGACCCACCTCAGCGCCCACCCGACGCTTCATCCCATCCATGAATCCCACCTCCAATTCCATACCCGGTTGAGCATATTCTGGAGCCACTTGTGCCAGCGCAATGCTGCGATTCAGTACCGGCGAAAACGTCCCACTGGTCACATGTCCCACGCGCCAGCGTTCTCCCACTGGATAAACACATTGGCCACCACAAGCCACCTCATTACTCGCTAGCGTTAACCCCACTGCGACAAAAGGAGAACGTTCCCGCAGCTTTTCCAGCGCGGCACGCCCGTTAAAGTCCGCCTTGGTCTTCATCCCCACGCTCCAACCAATCCCTGCTTGATAGGGGGAAATCAGATCATTGAATTCTCGTCCGGCAGCCAGCAAGCCAGCTTCTATACGGGCGCGATCGAGGGCTTGCATCCCTAAAGGCAGCAGGTCATAGGCTTTCCCAGCTTGCATCAGCACATCCCACAAAGTTGCCCCTTGGTCAGGATGGACAAACAGCTCGTAACCCAACTCACCCGTGTAGCCGGTCCGAGACAATAAGACAGGAATACCAGCCACAGTACCCGTGACAAAGCGGAAAAATTTTAGTTCAGGCAAGCTACCGACTGCCCATTGGGAATCAATTTCCACCAATGGGAGCAGTAGGTCGCGGGAATCAGGTCCTTGAAGTGCCAGGTTATGCCAACAATGACTACTAGGTTTGATATCAGTCACAAAGCCCTTTTCCTGGGCTACTTTCTGCAGCCATAGGCCATCAGTGTCGCAGTTGCCCACATAGCGATACGCCGACTCTCCCAACCGAAACACAATGCCATCATCAATGATGCCGCCGTGGGGATTAAGTAAACAGCCATAGGCGGACTGACCGATCGCCAGCTTGGCGACGTTTCGCGAAAATGTCCACTGCAGTAGATCCAAAGCATCCGGGCCAGCCACCTCGAACTTGCGGAGGGCGGAGAGATCCATCAGCGCCACCCGCTCTCGCAAGGCCCAATACTCAGCGTGATCACCGTGATGGGGATAACTCACCGGGACCCAAAAGCTGTTGTATTCCACTAGATTCTGCGTCAGCGATCGCACCCGTGGCGTAAACGCACTGTCTTGGGTTAAACGCAGCGGCAGTTCTCTCGCCGCCCGCCGTCCAATTGCCTGAGGAAAGTTCGCAGCAGCATCATAAACGCGCACATGGATCGGGGTGGGCTGCCAGCCATTCGCCGGATCGATATCGTCAGGGCAAGCAGAACTCGCACAAAGCAAATTTTGGTGGGCCTTCAACAACACATAATCACCTGGACGCGACCAGGATTCAGCCGCCGTAATTGCACCGGTTTCGTCTACGGCTGTATTGAAGAAGAAGTTGATGGCGGGCCAACCTGGACGGGATGCAATTCCATAGGGGGCCAAGACCCGATTGAAATTATCGCTGCAACTGGGGTGATCAAAATAGCCTGCATCTTCGTAGTACTTGTTTGTGCAGGCCAGCATAAAGCTATCGTGGCGATCGCAGGTATCTTGAATCACCTCCACCAACGGCTGCATCGTTTGAGAAAAGTATTTGCTGTGCAGCCCCGCTTGAGGCATCGACATTCCCAACAACGTGCGGGTAACCGTGCTGTCCAGAGCTTCTTGATAGTGCTCACCAGCAAAGGCCAGAAAATCAGAACATTGGGTGCCCTCTACATCAATAATTTGAATGTATTGTCCCGCTGTGACGCGATAGGCGATCGCGGTGGATGCCTCGATGCGATACTCAGCCACCAACTTACCTAGGGGTGCAGGCACATCGGTGAACTCAGAACGTGAGCTAGGGGATTGAACCTGTAAATCCTGCATGGGAACGATTTGCGACTTTGAATTGGCGATTTTGGATTGAAGCAATGTCGATTGTGCAATGCTTGCAGCCTTAGAGGATTGCTTGATGAATAGACCGCTATAGATTGGGCGGCGAAGGATAAAACCTAACGCTCCAATTGGGGCATTTCTTTCCTAGCGATCGCCTTAACATCAGAATTCCGGCTCCTGACTCCCTGCCCTGCCAGGCTCTTCTCGCTTAAACGAGTAGCCAGCTTGGTTCATATCAATCAAGCAAAGGGAAAAGGACGCCAGGGAATCCACTGTTCCCACAGTGTTTGCAAAGTACCATCGGCTTCCAACTGATCCAGGGCTTGATTGAGGGCTGTCAGCAAAGCTTCATCTTCAGGGCGGAGGGCGATCGCAAAGCGATGTTGGGTTTCTACCGTAAACGCAATCCGTAATGTGGGATCGGCCGCCGCCGCTGTAATGAGAACCAATTCATCATCTACTAAGGCATCAATTTCCTCGGCCCGCAGCGCCGCCAACATTTCTGGCAGAACCTGATCACTGCCAGGAAACGGAATCAACTCAACGCCATCAAACTGCTCACCCAATTCGATGTTAGTACTATCAGCCAATCCTCCCAGCTTTAGTCCGTTTAGATCGGTTGCCGACTGAATATTCCCGTCAGCACGGACAATAATCGCTTCATTGAAAAGGCCATAGGGGCGAGTAAAACGACTATGACTCAGGCGTTCTTCAGTAATGGCCTGATTAAACCAAACCACATCGCATTGCTTAGCCTGTAATGTTTCGTAGAAACCCATCATAGGCAGATTCAGCCACACAGGCTCTAGCCCTAACTTGGCACAAACCGCTCGGGCGACATCGGGCTCATAGCCCAGACGCTGATCAGCTTCTACATAGGTCATTGGGCGCGCATCAAAATTGCTAGCACCAATCGTGAGCTGCCCTGATTTGAGAGTCGAGAAATCCATAGACACCATTACGGTTCAAATGATGCCTCATTGTCAGAAATTGAGCGATCGCGAATCGTAGCTCAGGGCACAAAACACTGCGTTGTAACCATTCTGTGAGACAGCACTACGTATTGCCTTAGAGGCGAATGAAGTGATAACCTTCCACCCTTCTACCCTCCTACCCTTCCACCCTCCTAACTCTCCACAGCATAGAAAGTGCGGCCTCGTGCTATAGGCTTTGAAGGTCAGCATCGCGAAACGAGGCAAACGCTATATGGTTTCATCTTCTGCGGTTTACCACGCAGGTAGTCCTCCTTCAACCCGTCGACCAACCCCAGCCCAGGAACATCGTCCCAAAGCTTTGGTCATTTTTGCGATCGTCATTGCGGTCTTACTGTGGGCGTCAGCATTTCCAGCGATTCAAGTTTCGCTGACGGCTTATACGCCTGCTGAGGTCGCGTTTTTAAGGTACATTGTCGCGTCCGTCATTTTGGGTGTGTATGCCTTATTTCGGCGCATGCCACTACCTCGGCCCCGTGACCTGCCACTCATTTCTGTCTGTGGATTTATTGGCTTCACTGTGTACAACTTTATGCTCAATGCCGGACAGATGACCGTGTCGGCAGGTATGGCGAGTTTCGTTATCTCGTCGGAGGTTGGGGTGATTGCGTTGCTTGCATGGCTGTTCTTGGGTGAACAGTTGGGCAAGGTTGGTTGGCTTGGTATTGCCTTGTGTATCGCAGGTGTAGGAATTATTTCGCTGAATGGGAGGGGGGGGCTTCAGATATCTACAGGTGTGTTGCTGGTGTTTTTAGCGACGCTCTCGATTAGCCTGTATTCAGTACTGCAGAAGCCGCTATTGCAAAGATATACAGCGATTCAATTCACCGCTTATGCTATCTGGGCGGGAACACTTTTCCTATTTTTGTTGGCTCCTCGCGCTGTCGGAGCCATCGTTCATGCGCCCATAGGTCCTACCTTGGCAGTCATCTACATGGGTATTTTCCCAGGAGTAGTCGCTTACGGTGCTTGGTCATATGTGTTATCTATGATTCCAGCTTCGCGGGCAGGGAGTTACTTAGCTTTAGTACCTGTCGCAGCGCTGATAATTGCCTGGTTATGGCTACGCGAAATTCCAACCCCCATAGCCCTCGTGGGCGGTGTCATTGTGCTTTGTGGCGTAACACTGGTTAATCGACGGACACAGTCAAGCAGATGAAATTCACGAAATCCACTGGGAGTCTCAAGCTTCACCAGTGGATTTTCAAATAGATTGCTAGTAGGACTTACGCAAAAGCCCCCTATGGCCCCAAAATCTGTTCCTACTGGCGAAATATTCTGCACCAAAGCAAGCAACCCGAACGCCCCCTTAATCCTCCAAAATTGATACCGCTGGCAAAATATTTCGCAATCCGGTGAACGGGCTGTATGCTCTCTTCCGTGCCCCATCCTGGGTAGGATTGATTCTCGAGACCCAGGAATTCTCGAACTTGCCAATAGTGGCGATTCCACTTGAGTGGAATTTTCTCGATCGCCCGCAATTCATTCGCGGGCGATTTGACTCAACCACAGCGAGCGTTGACCTCAGGCTCGGTTGAGAACCCGTGCCCCACCCGCAATTGATTTGCGGGTGGGGCACGGGGAAAACCCATTGAAATGGGTTGGCGACAGCCGTCTCTAAACAATGATGCAATGCACCAGGGTCTGAGCTGGTTAATGAAGCAACATTATCCAGCATTAGGGACTGGGAGCCTTGAACACCTCAATGTCACCACCGATGTTTCTAAATATTGATTTCGCCAGCGGCATCAAAGCTGGGGGATGTTGAATCCGATTTTCCCCAAGTTTGGGGATTGAGGGGCCAAAATTGGATTCAACTGCGTAAGTCCTGCAGAATTTATCTATTGAGCTGTGCGACGTCGTAGGAAGGGAATCAGCATGGGGACTCGACGACGATAGTTAGCGTAGGCTTCACCATATACGGTGACCAAATCGCGTTCTTCCAGTTGGATCGCAACCAAAATGTAGGCAGCGGTAATTACAGCAAACACGAGGTGTGTTGCGGTCATTTTCGGGGTTGCCCAAAAGGCAAAGAACCAGCCGACATACAGAGGGTGACGAACAACTTTATAGAGATTTGGGGTTACAAAGGAAAGGTTCGTATATTCCTGGCCGATGAGGTAGAGATACACCTGACGTAACCCGAATAAATCGAAGTGATTAATCAAAAACGTCGATACCAAAACCAGCAACCATCCAAAGGCAAAGAGTGAATAGAGAATGCCCTGACCGATGGGATTTTGCACCTGCCATACCGTAATCCCCATAGGTTGCCAGAACCAGAAAAGCGCAATCAAGCACAGACTGGAAAACAGAACATAGGTGCTGCGCTCCAGTGACTTTGGGATGATACGTGTCCAAGCCCGTTTAAACGCTGGGCGGGCCATTACGCTGTGTTGCATGCCAAACAAACCCAAAAGTCCTACATTGATGAGCAATGCGGTGGGTAATGGTAGCGTCGGCGCAGAGTCAATGGTTTTAGGCACAACCAGATTGCCGACAAAGCCGATGGCATAGAGGAACGTCAGAAGGAAAATGCCATAACAGACAAGACCATAGGCAAAAGCTGCCATACGTCCAGCGATATTGGTTCGGGAAGAGGCAATCGTTTGATTAACCATAATTGTTGGGGTGCTCCGAAGGTGTAATTTGATGCTGCAAATCATTTGCTTGCGCTTGCATCACACAATAGGAACCAAGTGAGAAAAGGCCGAGAAATGACAGGGAAATAACCGGGAATGGCTGTAATCGAGCCGATCGCTCTCCTCAACTGTCCATAGCTCAATCATGATGTAGCAAAGAGTACAAATTGCTATCAGGATTGCTCGCTAGATTAGTGGCCTCTGTACTTACTCCTTAAGCCATTACCCTTCTGAATCTATGGATTATCAGCCGCTGCAACTCACGGATAGCCACGTCCAGCAGTTTCAAACTGACGGCTTTCTGATTTTGGAAAACTTCATTGATATGAACCTGGTGGAACGGCTCTGCGATCGCATCGAGCCGTTGTTTCACGGTCAGTTTGAAACGGGGATGTATCCCGACGAATGGTACTGGCGGCCGGGGCTGAGTTTGCCCGATGTGACCCGTGAGATCTGCAATGCGTGGAAGTGCGATCGCACCGTTGCCAGCGTATCGCTCTCCTCAGAAGTCGGTCGTCTCAGTGCCCAGCTTGCCGGGTGGCCTGGGGCCCGCATTGGTCAGGATAGTCTCTGGTACAAGCCCCCCGGTGGCGGCAAAGAAATAGCCTTACACCAGGACGGAGCTTACATTGATTATCTGACTCCAGCTGAAATGGTTACCTGCTGGATTGCCCTGGATGATGTCAACCTCGAAATAGGGACCCTGCAGTACGTGCGCGGTTCCCATCGTTGGCCACTCCTCAAATCACTGGAGGGCGAATTTCACGCCCCCCAAAAAGACTATCGTTGGGCCATGTTAAAAACCGCCCAAGCTGCGGGTGTTAGCGACCCTGAAATTGTTCCCGTTACGATTCCGGCAGGGGGGTGTGCCTTCCATCATGGACTGACCTGGCATGGCTCTGGCAAAAACCTGAGCGCAACCGCCCCCCGTCGCAGCTTGGGGATTCACACCATTAGTTCCACAGCTTGTTTTAGTGAGTATCCTGCAGGGTACATCTATGGCCGCTACAAACATGTTGATAGTAATGTCATGAATGAGTCCTTTTTTCCCATCCTATGGACGCAAGAAGGGCAGCGATCGCAGCATTTAGCAAATTATTGTGAGGATGCAATCGCCCCATTGGTTCCAGCGTGAGCGTGAAAGATTTCGCTCAGCTATGATGCGGCTACCCTTATGGCTTACCCACTCATCGGCATCACTGCCTACGGACGCAATAGTGCGGACGAGTTTCGCCTTTATGCCAACTATTTGGAAGCGGTTCGTAAAGCAGGAGGCGTTCCTGTTTTGCTGTCCCCCGGTGAAACTCATCCTGAAACTCTGATTGAAAAGCTGGATGGCATCATCTTTAGTGGCGGGGGTGACATATCACCCGACTGCTTTGATGGGGATGAACATCCCATGATTTATAGCCTTGACCTAGAGCGCGATCGCTTTGAACTAAAACTTGCTGAGCTGGCCCTTACTTCCGATATCCCAATTCTGGGAATTTGTCGGGGTTTGCAGGTACTCAACCTTGCGAGCAAGGGTGACAAGCTCATACCCCATGTTCCCGATGTTTTCAATTCAATTCAACATCGCATCGAGCCACCTAATGTACAGACCCGAGCCCAATCGACGAACCATTGGGTCCAAGTGAGCCCCTTCAGTCGCCTAGCCAGTATCGTTAAAGCTGAACGTATACCCGTAGTTTCATGGCATCATCAGGCCGTTAAAACGGCTCCCCCTTACTGGCAAATAGCAGCCCAGGCTCCCGATGGCCTGATTGAGGCCATCGAATACCCACAACATTCCTGGTTACTAGCCCTCCAGTGGCATCCCGAAATGTCGATAGATGACGGCTACCAACTCAAAATCTTTCAGGCTTTTATCACAGCTTCTCAATAGCGAAGATGCTGCTTATTGTTCTGATTAACAGAGAATAAGCAGTCACTTAATAAGGAATGCCTGTCGATTTATAGCGACTGACTTCAATCGTATTCAGCAATCCCTTAAAGAGGGATATACAAACATAGGCATCTACAAGATGGTGATAAACGTCAAAAATTCTGTGACCAAGATCACTTTAAAGTTACTTGACTTTAGTTCAACGATAAGTTCTCTAAACATAGCAGGACTCAGAAAAGTTTAACTGGCCAGAGAAATGATCCATTTCCTAGTATTTTGTGCAGGTTTATAGTAACGTTAACTTTCATGAATGATCTCTTGCACCTGATGCTCCAGGCCAGATTTAGATAGCAACTTCACCCGTAAGAGACCCTGTAGATTCGCCCTTAGGAGAAGATCGCGAGACTGAGTATACCCTGGCTACATCCAGATCTCCGATTTCTCCTTGAGGGTAAAGCTCCGACTTCCAAGTTGGATGTAGTCCAAGGTGGAGTTTAATGCCTAGCGCCTGCATCGCTGACAAGAGGTAAGTTTGAGTCGTTAACCGAGAACTTTTGTGCAGCTAAGTATTCCATCTGACGCGGTGGCTGAGGCAACCGCAGTTCCTCGCAAGCGAGAACTTCCGTTTACGCTTCAAGACTTAAAAGCAGCAATTCCGGGTTATTGCTTTGAGCCTTCTTCATTTAAATCGCTGGCTTATTTCTTGCGCGATGTCGGCATTATTTCAGGGTTATATGCGCTAGCCGCTTATATCAATTCCTGGTGGTTTTTCCCTCTATTTTGGTTCGCGCAAGGCACTATGTTTTGGGCGCTTTTTGTAGTTGGTCATGACTGTGGACATGGCTCTTTTTCAAAGCATAAGTGGCTCAACAACATCATTGGTCATCTCGCACACTCACCAATTTTAGTGCCTTACCATGGCTGGCGAATTAGTCACCGGACTCACCACGCAAATACTGGCAACGTTGATACAGATGAGAGTTGGCACCCAGTTTCTAAGTCTGAATATGATGGGATGCATTGGTCTGTAAAATTCGTTCGATTCCAGGCGTTTTTACTAGCCTATCCCATTTATTTGTTTGTGCGTTCTCACAATCGCAATGGCTCACATTTCTTGCCCAGTAGCCCCATTTTTCGTCCTTCTGAAAAATGGGATGTCATTGTTAGTACCCTTTGTTGGGGCTTAATGGTTGCATTCTTGGGCTGGCTTGGTGTGCAGTTTGGTCTGTTGTTTGTCGTCAAGTTTTACTTGATGCCCTACATTGTTTTCGTTGTTTGGCTCGATCTGGTTACCTATCTGCACCACACGGTGCCTGAAATTCCCTGGTATCGCAACGACAATTGGTATTTCTTGAAGGGAGCGCTCTCAACCATTGACCATGACTATGGGGTGATTAATGATATTCACCACAATATTGGCACCCATGTAGCTCACCATATTTTCTCCACCATCCCGCACTATCACTTAAAGACTGCCACAGAGGCAATCAAACCTCTCTTGGGTGATTACTATCGTGTGTCAAACGAATCGATTTGGACACTTCTTTGGCGCTCTGTGCGGACTTGTCACTACATTCCTGACAGCGGTCAGACCGTTTACTATCAGCCATCGCAGCCGCAATAGTCACCAATCCAAGTCGCGATTTGGGATTTTGGTTTGAAGAGTATCTGCATGGCAATATACGACCTCAGCCTCTGTCGCTGCCAAGGCGTACTGTTTAAGCCGAGAAACTCTGGCTGAGTAAGAGAGTCAGGAGCCATCGCTTAGCGCTCTCCTGACTCCTAGCTCCTAAATTCTGAATTCAAGACGCTTTCATCAAAACCCGCCACAAAAACTAGCTTCTGGGAAGCCAAATCACAAAGACCGTTCCTCGATCGTGGGGAAGTTTTGGGAGCCTATCTGGTAGGGACCAAGGCAAATCGGCTAAGGGACTGTGAACCTCAATAGACCCTGCCATTTCTTGAGCGAGGTCATAGGCGATCGCTAACCCTAAGCCACTACCTTCAGTAGGTCCCACGGCTTGAATACCGCGATAGTGTCGATCAAAGATACGGGGCTGATCAGCTTTAGGAATCCCTGGTCCTGTATCACCGACCCAGATTCCTTCGCGATCAGGCTGATGCGGATGAAGAAGGCCCCACTGCAGCCAGATATCACTTCCAGACGGCGAATACTTGAGAGCATTTTCGAGCAAAATACTGATAATTTCGGTCAGGGCATGAGTATCAGCCTTGACGGTTACTTCATGTTCCGGTGGGAGCACATGGAGCCTTACATCTGCAGCTTCCGATAGTGCATCAAGGGAATCAATCAGTGGTGCAACTAATGTCCTGATAGAACAAGGTTCGATCTTCAAGGTACCACCGAAGTGGGTCAGAGAATCGGCCTTAACAGGCAAAGCTTCTGCTTCCAGTGTGGTGTCCCTGTCTTCAGATGCGGCTAGCAAAGGAACGCTGCCCAATGTTTCGGTTCGGGTTTGATCAGCAGCCTCAAGCGTATCGTCAAAATATCGCAACAAGTCCTGCATGCGATCGCTCTCACGTAGCATGCTCAATACGATTGATTGATTTCTATCGCCCGGTGCCAGACGTTTGGCCATTAACTTGCCAAAGGTTTTGAGTGCGGTTAATGGATTTCGCAGTTGATGCAATAGTTCATGAAAACGATCAGACTGTTGAGTTTGGAGGCGATTGAGAGCTGACAACTGAGTCTGTAGCCACTGACCGCGTTGATCCAGTACGCACGCTAATGCCAGAGACTGAGCACACTCTTCCAAGCGATCGCGTTCGTTAGCTTGCCAAGGTCGATCAGTCCGGCGACTAACCAAAATCCCTACAACTCTTCCCTCATGTGTCAACGGGATAGCAAGCTGCTGAGGCATTGCCTGTTCTGACTGAGAACTGTAGGGCAATAACAATCGCTGGGTAGCCAACCCCACCTCTGCCTCATCCAGAGCCAATACCGGTGATTGTGGGGACTGCGATACCTGTTTCCCCACTTTCCCTACAGCTGTTCCGGGTAACGCCTTGTCAGCAACTAAAGAACCAGGCTCAGACGACTCTGCTGTATCGGTAATCGGAGGATACACGGCAATCGGAATAAGCTTAGGCAGCGCTCGCTCGGTCCAGCTTTCGGCCAGGTACACGGCTGTCGATTCAGCACCTACTACTTGAGCCATCATCGCAATTTGCGATTGGCACAGGGTGGTAAATTCGGTACTTGCAGGCATCAACATAAGCAAAAATTGCCTGGGATCCTTCGAAAAACGAGAAAACGTGTCTCTAACTTAGTAGCTAAAGTGACCTGTAGGGTTCCGCATACTCCTCATCCTCAAAGGAACTTAGTAACTACAAGATCAGGACTGACAATATTTAGATAAGTTGAAATTTTAGTTTTTTGCGTATATACTTTGCAAGGTTAGGCTTTTTGTAGTGCAAGCTACAGTGTCGAATCTGTTGTAGACGAAAGAGTAGGAGGTAGGCAGGTTGGCAAGAAGACGTAAGCGTAAGAGTCGTCGCCGCCTGGAGGGACGCCGCATATTAGAGTGTGTACCTCAGTATAGTATTGAAAGTGGTGCTGAAAAGCCCGTAACTGCTGCCCGCAACTTCATCCATACTGAAAACATCGCACCACCTGCATTGTTGCTAGTTAAGCGCAATGAGCACACCACGGACAGGTACTTTTGGGCCGAGAAGGGACTTTTCGGAGCTCAGTACGTTGAGGAGAACCACTTTTTATTCCCTAGTTTGCGGGCTCTCCTAACCGAGGAGGAGGAAGAACTGGTGGGTTTATCCACGTAGTTCTTTTAAGGCTAGGTTTCTAGGCGAACCTTCAGCAAGCGATTATAGCGAGCAATTTACTCGTAAGGCAATTCACAAGCTTTTGCGTTTGTTGAACTCCTGCAAGTATCTCATTCGATCCATAGAGGCGGAGTGTCAATCACTCCGCTTCTGTGCGTTTTAGAGGCACTTGAGCCTCTAACGCAATCAATTCATCTCTGTGAGCTGACACGAATAGTCTAGTCTCTTCCGACTTAGCTACTGAATTCTCCGCTTCGCCCCCAGCAAGTTGAAAACTGACAGATTCTAGCCGAGTAGCGCCTTTGTAATAAAACCAGGGAGCCACAGGAGTTGCTAAAAGCAAGAGGTACGGGATATTTCCCCAACCAGGAAAAGCGATCGCAAATACTAAAGCCAGACAAAACAAACCAATCCCGGCCAGCATGGCCAGAAAAGTAGCCAGAAAAATACTCGCACTTACCATCCCTTTAAGGGACATACGCCCTTTATCAGGTTCAACACCAGTCACCTGATAGGCTCTATCGACAAAATGTTTCTGAATGGTTTCCAACAGCATCACATCATCCAGTTCAGAAACGTATACAGCCGTCTCCGTTCGATCTTTGGTCGAAGCGCGAATAAAAAAGCCGAGGCCAACAAACAGCAACACGGTAAGTCCGAAGGTAGAAGGAAGGGCAAAATCAAAAGATGACGTCATATTGGCCTTGCTCGAAAGTTCTGGGTAGCAACATAGCTTTACCTCAATAGCCTATCAAGGTTAGTGGTGATTGATATATTGTGCAGGTTGATTCAACACCTCCCAAGCCTCTGTCTTAAACGGAATGTACTGGATACACCTAAACAGGGCTACCATCATCGCTAGTTCTGTCAAACCAAGCCACTCGACCAGGTGGTAGAGAGTCGGATCATACTAAGTGTCTTAGCCTCAATGACCAAAGCGATAAATTGCGATCGTCAGTTTTGGGCATTGCTAGGAGGAAACTGACGCTGCCAATGGCGAGCAATATCCACCCGACGACAAATCCAGACCTTGTCATGGTTTTGAACATAGTCTAAAAATCTGGCGAGTGCTGCGGCCCGGCCCGGTTTTCCTGTCAGGCGACAATGCAAGCCCACACTCATCATTTTGGGAGCCGTTTCGCCCTCGGCATAAAGGACATCAAAGGCATCCCGCAGATAAGCAAAAAACTGATCACCAGAGTTGAACCCCTGATAAGTGGCAAACCGCATATCGTTGTTGTCTAGTGTGTAGGGAATCACTAAGTGAGGACGGCCATAATCATAAACCCAATAAGGCAAGTCATCGGCATAGCTATCGGCATCGTACAAAAACCCCCCCTCTTCAACCACCAATCGCCGGGTATTGGGACTGAGACGTCCCTGGTAAAAGCCCAAGGGGCGATCACCAATAATTTGAGTTTGAATTTCAATAGCTTTACGAATGTGCTCTCGCTCCACGGTTTCGCCAACATACTGATAGTCAATCCAGCGATAGCCGTGGCTGG